>NZ_REFY01000004.1:300000-551849 GCF_003841485.1 Natrarchaeobius halalkaliphilus
CCGAGAGCGCGAACGCGAGGACCACTGCGACGAGAGCCCCGCCGATCGCCGGTCCGGACACTCGCGCGAGGACGACGGCGATATCGCGGCGGAGCGTTCGTCGACCCCACTCGAGAGCGGCGAGTGAGACGGCCAGCCCGAACAGCGAGAGCAGCCCGAGTCGGATCGACGAGTCCGTCACGAGGGTCGCGATGGCGATTCCGATCGGATGGGGAAGTTCAGCGACAACGGCGGGCGGCGTCAGGGGAACCTCCTCGATCCGTTCCGTCACGGTTGGGGTGACGAACGCCGCGAGCGCAAGGGCTATCGCGAGCCGAATCGCGTACGAGCACACCCGCGTGGCTGTGGCGACCGCGTCGGAAAACGCGGTCCGACGATCCGGCGGGATGACGCGCTCGAGTGGAACGTACGCGAGACAGTAGCTCGTCGACAGCGCGGCACCGAACAGGAGACCAGCGAACCAGACGACCGCCCACGATCCGTCGGCAACGACGAGGACGTTCCAGATCGCATCCAAGGTGTCCGCCGCCGCGGTACCGGCGCGCTCGCGGGCGGTCGATTCGGGGAGTATCCGAGCGACGACGACGGCTCCGACGCCGACGGCGGCGAGCATCGTTCCGGTCGCACCCCGTCGCGCACCGCCGTGTCCGAGACGGTGCCAAGAGACGAGTCCCGACGCGAGCCCGGCCACGACGAGCGCCCACACGGTCAGTCCGGCGAAGAGGCCAACGCCGCCGGAGACGACGAGCGCACCCGCCAGCACGGCCGGCGAGACCATCAGGAGCGCCGTCGGAACCGAGACGATGCCGCCCACCGTCCGGACGATCGGCCGATCGCTGGCGAGCAACACCGTCGCGAGCGCGGCGACCAGCCCTGCGACGGTCGCGAAGACGGCGAGAGCGGTGCCGACCAGCGCCGAACCCACCACGACCGCGACGGCGAGCGTACAGCCGATCGTCGCGACGTCGCTCGCCGTCGGTCGGGCGAGTGCCGTGCGGACCTGTTGGACCGTCGACGAGAGGAGAGCCCGGCCCTCCCGTCTGAGCCGATCGGTCGTCACTGCGCCCCCCTCCCTCCTGAGCCGCCCGCTCGCCCGGCGTTTTCTCCCCTTTCGCGAAACGCGCGCGCGAGATCGACGGAGATCGGATCCTGGAGATTCCAGTCGACGACCGGAACGCCGACGCTTCGAAGCTCGTCGATTCGGTTGGTCCGGACGAGACCGGCGATTCGAGCACCCGGTGGAACCGACCGTGAGGCGACGCCGGTCGTCAGATCGGGGGTAACAACCGTGACGTCTCGATCACGGGTTCGAAGCGTCTCCGCGAGGTCGACGGCGTCGCGATCGGTCAGTGGCGTACAGAGGACGACCTGGGCCCGCCGCGGAAGGCGGCGCTCCAGATCGACCGCGAGCGAGCCGCCGTCAGCGATCGTTCGCTGGCCGTCGGCCGTGTCCTCCCAGCGCCGACGAACGCCGTCTTCGGCCGCCGGCCGGATCCAGGTGTCGCCCGAGAGGGTCGCCACACCGGTCCGATTGCCGTCCTCGAGCGATCCGACGACGCCGCGCGAGGCGGCATAAAGCGTGAGATCGTAGGAATCGGGACCGCCATCGAGCGAGCCGCGATGAACCTCCGGACGGTCGTCGACGACGAACACGACGGTCACTGCCCGCTCCTCGCGGTACTCGATCGTCGCGAGTTCGCCGGTTCGGGCGAAGCGGTGCCAGTCGATCCGATTGATCGGATCGCCTCGTCGATAGCTCCGCGTCGAAAAGAACTCGATGCCGCTGCCACCGTCGTCGGTGGGCGTCTGACCGACGAACTGGATCGTCCGATCCTGAACGGGGAACGAATCGAGGAGCGTTTCACAGCGAAACGTGGTCTCCCCCTCGGGCTCTCGCTTCTCGGTCACGGCCGTCGTCGCGGACAGCGAACGGACTCGGATCGTCGCGGGTCCGAACGCGAACTCGCCTCGAGGCGGCCGAAGTTCGTACGTGTGCGTGATCGTTTCGCCGGGCCGGATTGCGGTCGCGAATCCGAGAGCGCCGTCGGTCACCGGAACCGAATCCGGCGGATCGTCAGCGAGACGGACGTCCGGAAGGACCCGGTCGCCGTCGTTGGTCACCGCCAGCGTCACCGTGACCGGTCGTCCGGGTGGCACGCGCGACTCCTCGAGTCGGCGCTCGAGACAGAGGTCGACGTCGGGTTCGGCGCTCAGTTGTCCGACGAGGACGAATCCGAGTGCGACCACCGCGAGGACGAACAGTCCGGGGATACCGAGTGCGACGGCGAGCAGAGACGAGAGCAGCGCCACCACGAGCGCACCCTGCCAGCGTGCCCGGCGGACGACGTCGCTCATCGTATTCCCATCCTGAGGTGTCCCCGATCGGTGCGTCCGTCGTCGTTTCCGTCCCACCGTTCCTCGGCGCTATTCGTTCCTCTCACGCGGCCTCACCTCCGCTTTCCTCCCGTGGCGTTCTCGGCCGCTCCGGTGGCGTCGACTGGATCGCATCGATCTCGTCGATCGTGTGCTCGAGACTCCGGACGAAGGGATCGACGCCGCTGACGAGATCGAACAGCCAGATCCAGACCGGTGTCGACGGCCCCGACTCGCTCGCGAGCAACGCCGCCGCACGCGGATCGTCGGTCCAGCTCCCGTCCTCGATCGCGGCCGCCGCGTCGTCGGTCGAGTGACCGCGGCTGGTGGCATACGCCCTCGTCGCGATCGGTCGGAGCGAGTCGATCACCTGCGTTCGCGCCTTCGATCGGACCTCGTGGGACCTGCCGTCGTAATCCGTCGCGCGCTCGACGTCCCCGTCGATCGATGCACCGACGATCGGACTGCGCCGTGCGTCGCTATCCCGATCGACTCGAGACGCTGCGCTCGAGTCGGCCGCCTCGACCAGCGGGTCCGTCGACGACGCTCGAAGCTTCCCCGAGATGCCGATCGTCGGTGCAAATAAGGCGAGCGCGAGTACGGCGACCAACAGGAGCGTCGCGGGATCGACGAGCGCCACCAGCGCCTCGAGTGCGAACAGTTCGTGGGCGAGCGCCGGCCGAAAGGCGAACGTCGCCCCGACGGCGACCGATGCGCCCGCAACGAGCGTGACGACGAGGAGTCCGAGCCGCGACGGGGCTCGGTTCATTCGTCGCCGTCCTCCGTCGCCGTCACGTCGTCGGACGCCGTGGTTCTGGTCGATTCGGCTTCACCGGACGAGTCCGTCGCTGAAACGGATTCCTCGAGCGACGTTCGAAGCTGATCGTGAGCGGTCGCGGTCGTCTCGACGTACGGCTCCGGATCACGAGCGCCGTACTCGACGTCTCGAAAGGAACCGGTGATCGTTTCGACCGGCTCTGGCGGAGCACCGGCTCGTTTCGCATCCCGGGAGACGTCGGCCGGAGTCGCCGTCCCGATCGCAGAGCGCGGCAGCGTCGACGCGGAGATGACGCTTTCGAACGCATCCCGGATTCGTTCGCGCGCACTGCCGTGCGTTCCTTCGTCCGCCACCGTCTCGATCTGGGCGTTATCGTCGACGAGTCCGAGCGTCGATCCGACGTCTCGAGTCCGCCTTCGAACGGATCCGGCGACGCTCGCGAGTGCGTCGCGGAGCAGTCCGGGCACCTCGGTGAGCGAAGTCAGTCTCGAGAGCGCCGTGATCGCGCGCTCGAGCACCTGAGCGCAGGCGACGACGACGGACAGAACCGCCGAGACGAATCGGCCGGGAATCGAACGCAGCGTTCCGATCGGGTCGTCCCGCGCGTAGAGGACGTAGCCGAGTGCGACCAACGCGAGCGCGATCCCCACCGCGAGGAGGATCGAGTTCGAGGAGCCAGGGACGCTATCCTCGAGCGTCGATTCGCCATCCTGTCCCGATTCGGCCGCAGCCCCCTCCTCGTCGGAGTCGGCCGTTGGGTCGTCGTTTCCGTCCGCGTCTGGATCGCTGTCTGCGGTCCCGTCGCCGGACGAGTCGTGTTCGGTCGTCGACTCGTCGCTCGTCGAGAACTGCGCCGAGTCAGCGTCCCCGCTCTCGGTCGTGTCGCTCTCGACACCGTCCGCGTCCGAGTCGGTGGAACTGTCCGCGTCCGGGTCGGTGAGATCGTCCGCATCCGGATCGGCGGTGTCGTCGCCGGAACTCCCTCCGTAGTCGTCCTCACCGGCCGTTGACTCGCCGTCGTCACCGGGGCCGACGCTCGAGTCCTCGAGTTCCTCGTCTTCGGGTGGTTCACCGTCGGCGATCTCGCCGGTATCGTCCGCTACCTCGAGCGGTTCACCGCCGTTTGATTCCGACTCGGGCGAGTGGTCTCCATCGATTCGAGCGTCGTTCTCGTTCGTCCGCTCGCCCGCGTCCGGGTCGGTGTCGTTCGCGTCGTTCTCCGGTACGAGCAGTGATCCGAACTCGCCACCCATTCCCGATTCGGTGGTGGCGTCCTCGACGCCGTCCGCTGGTTCGAGATCATCGTCCGAGAGCTCCGACGGAGACGCCCCGCTCTCGTCGGTCTCGCTGGCGTCGGTCGTCCCTCCGGTCGAATCGGCGGCCGCTACCGGATCCGCGTCGTCGGGTGAATCACCCTGAACCGACGAAAACAGGGTTCCGAGACCGTAGAGGGCTGCACCTGCGAGCGTCTCGGCCGGTCCGTCGGCCGGCGTTCCGTCCTCGAGTGCCGAAGCGCTGTCGTCCGGATGTGCGTCGCCGCGATCGGTTCCGGGCTCGCCAAAGTCGACGTCCGCGTCCGCTCCGCTGTCCGCGTCAGCGCCCCCACCGTCCGCCTCTCTGCCGTCACCATCGACGCGGTCCTCGCGTTCGGTCGTCGATCGCTGGACGTCGCCCTCGGATGGGTGGTCCGCCTGCTGTATCGGCGTCTCGGCCGTTCGATCGTCGGCTGCGTTGCCGGCAAGCCCGCTCGCGGGCGAGTGCGACGCGAGTATCGGCATCGCACCCGCTGCGAGCAAGAGCCCGAATACGGCACAGATAGCGGCGGCCACTGCAAGTGATCGTCGTCCGGCGTTCGACCCGACTGCCATTACTCGGCGTATACCACGATAAACAGACATTTACCTCTTGTTGCAGTGTCCGAATCGACCGCGTTTCGGTCGGGACGGACGGCGGCCTCCGTGACTGTCCACGCCGGGTTCGTCAAGAACCGTTCGATCAGGAGCCCCAGAAGTTTTCGCGACTGCCGAGATGCTCGCGCTCGCCGCGACTGGCGGTTCCGTCTGAGTCCGTGCCGTCCGCCTCAGTCGTTCCATCTACCGGTCTCTCGTCGTCCGTTCCATCCGCTTCGTCCGCGTCGTCCTCGAGCGGAAGAATCTCGAGTTCTTCGGCGCGTGCGTGATTGCTGTGAACTCGCGTAATTTCGACTCGAGCGCGGGCCTCCGGCAACACGCCGTCGACCATGACGATGAATCCGTCCTCGGTTCGACCGACGCCGGCACCGCTTTCGTGCATGTCGACAACGTCGATAACGACCTCTTCGCCCGACTTTACCGGCTGGGTTTTGAGATCGTCGATCGGCTGGCTGTAGTGTTGACACCACTCTTTGCCACCGCGGTCCCCGTAGTGTTGACACCCCATCCCGGAGATCCGTTCGGAAAAGCTCGGACAGTCGTCGGCGAGTGGACAGTCTGCCATATACGTAGTACCGGTGGCGTCGTTAAACCGTTTCCGTCTCATAGCGGGCGTCACGACCGACAGCGGGCGCCCTAGCCAGCCACTTGTAAACACCAACTGAGGGAAGTCCCGTTTCGAAAACGTTTACGGGAGTGCGGTTGGAGTGATGAACGATGAAAATCCTCGTTACGGTCAAAGAAGTCGGGACCGTCGAAGACGAGTTCGACATCGAGGGGACCACGATCGCGGATCGCTCTCTCAACGTCGATCTCAACGAATGGGACGACTACGCGATCGAAGAAGCAGTTCAGCTTCAGGAAGCGGGCATCGCTGACGAGGTCGTCGCCGTCACGATCGGTCCCGAAGACTGTGAACAGACCATCCGGCAGGCGCTTGCGAAAGGTGCCGACCGGGCGATTCGCGTCTGGGACGACGCCATCGCGGATTCCGATCTGCTCGACGTCGGGGCGAAAACGGAGATTCTCGGTGCCGTCGTCGAAGACGAAGCGCCGGATCTCGTCCTGACGGGCGTCCAGGCGGACGACGATAGTTTCGGTGCGACCGGCGTCTCCGTAGCCGACGCCGTCGGCTACGAGTGGGCCGCCGTCGTCAACCATCTCGAGCGCGAGTTCGACGACGCGGTCTCGCTGCGACGCGAGCTTGAGGGCGGCGTCGAGGAACTTACGACCGTCGAACTCCCGGCCGTATTGACGATCCAGACGGGGATCAACGAGCCGCGGTACGCGAGCCTTCGGGGCATTCGTCAGGCACAGCGAAAGGAACTCGCAGTGGCGGACCTGGCGGAACTCGGAATCGACGAGGACACGGTCGAACCGACGCTCGAGCTGACGGAGATGTACGAACCCGAGAGCGAAAGCGACGTGACCGTCTGGGAGGGAGGAGCCGACGACACGGCCTCCGAGCTCGCTGCGTTGCTCCGTGAGAAAGGGGTGGCACAATGACGGACGTACTCGTCGTTGCCGAGCACCGTCGCGGCGAGGTACGCGACGCCAGCTACGAGGTCATCACCGCGGGCCGCGAACTCGCGGCCGAGACGGGCGGCGAGCTACACGTCGCCGTCATCAGCGGAACCGTCGACGGGTTCGCAGAGAAGTGCAACCGTGACGGTGTCGACGCCGTCCACACCGTCGATCACGGCGAGGAGTTCAACCACGGCGTCTACAGCCAGACGGTCACAAAGCTGTTCGACGAACTCGCCCCGCAGTACGTCCTGGTACCGAACAGCGTCAACGGGCTCGACTACGCGCCGGCCGTCGCCAACCGGCTGGGACTCCCCATCGTTACCGACACGATCGACCTCGAGAGCGACGGCGACGCGCTCACGGCGACACGCGAGATGTACGGCGGCAAGGTCGAGACGACGGTCGCACTCGAGGGCGAGGCCGTCGTTACGATCCGCGGTGCTGAGTGGCCGGCTGCCGAAGGGACCGGCGATGCGACGGTCGAGTCGTTCGATCCCGAGATCGACGAGTCCGCACTCGGCTCGAACGTCACCGGCTTCGAAGAGGTCGCCGGCGGCGACGTCGACATCAGCGACGCCGAAGTCCTCGTCTCCGTCGGCCGCGGGATCGACGAGGAAGAGAATCTGGAGATTATTCGCGACCTCGCTGATGCACTCGGCGCGACGGTCTCATCCTCGCGTCCGATCGTCGACAACGGCTGGCTGCCGAAGAACCGCCAGGTCGGTCAGTCCGGGAAAGTCGTCACGCCGGACGTCTACATCGCGATCGGGATCTCCGGTGCGGTCCAACACGTCGCGGGGATGAAAGGGTCGGACACGATCGTGGCGATCAACACCGATCCGAACGCGCCGATCATGGATATCGCGGATTACGCGATTCACGACGACCTCTTCGACGTCGTCCCCGCCCTGACCGCCGAGTTCCAGTAGGCCCGAGCGAGTATCCGATCGGGACCCTTTTCGAACCGTCACCTACTTTTTCACCCTCTCCTAAGGACCGGCAATGGAACTTCTGGAGCGCCGTCGGGCGCTGGTCGAAGCGCGTCTCGTCGACGTCATCGACGGACTCGAGCCCGAGACGCTCACCGAAGAAGTTCGCCACGTCGCACTGTCGGGTGGGAAACGGGTTCGACCGATGGTTACCATCCTGACGTGCGAGACGGTCGGCGGCGTCGCCGAGGACGCGGTCGACTTCGGCGTCGGTATCGAACTCGTTCACAACGCCTCGCTCGTCATCGACGACATCATCGATCGGTCGGAGCTTCGCCGCGGGACGGGGAGCGCCTGGGCCGAGTTCGGCCACGGACCCGCGATCATCACGAGCGACGGGCTCCTTGGCGAAGCGTTCGCGCTGTTTTCCGCCGATCCACACGCGACGCGCGTGGTGTCGGAGGCCATGGTCGAACTCGGCATCGGTGAAGCGACCGAACTGTCGGCACAGCCGGACTGCGAGGAGGAGTACATGACTCTCGCGAGACGCAAGACCGGTGCCCTCTTTCGAGCAGCGGCGGAACTGGGCGCGATCGCCGCCGATTCGGATCCCGTCACCGTCGAAGCGGTCGGGGAGTACGCAGAACGGGTCGGCGTCGCCTTCCAGATCCGCGACGACGTCCTCGACGCCGTCGCAGACGCAGATGACCTGGGGAAACCGACCGGACACGACGCCGTCCTCGAGCGCCCATCGGTGGTACAGGTCACGGACCTGACGCCCGAAGAAGCCAACGACCGCGCGCGGACCGAAGCCGATCGGGCGATCGACGCCCTCGAGCGCGTCGACGTTTCGGATCCCGAAGCGAGAGGCTACCTGCTCGATCTGGCGGAGTTCGTCGTCGAGCGAGAACGGTGACGGAGCGACCTGGAACGAGGTGACTTTTCGAAGAGTTCACCAGACGCGACAGCGATAACCGGCGACCGCTTACGCTCGTTTGGGATCGTGCGTCTCGCCCGAATCGCCCGAGTCAGAGAGCCGGGACTCGGCAACTGCGAACGTGAGCGTACTCACGATCCCGAGGAGCGTCCCCGCTGTCAGGGCCATCGCGAGATAGGTCGTGCCGACCCGGTCGAGAAAGAAGGCGCTGACGGCCTGCAGAACGATCGCGATCGAGAGCACGTAGAAGGGTGCGTTGAGATACCGCCACTCGAGGGAGTCAGCGATGTACTCGTCGGTGATCTGGCCGAGGCTGGTCGTCACGGCGGCGGCTGCGATCCACTGGATCGATCCGTATCCGAACGCGGCGACGCTCGCAAGCGCGCCGACCTCCGTCGCCGTCGTCTCTCGGACCGCCTCGAGTTCGTTCAGTCCGCTTACGATCCCCAGGACGACCAGCACGGCGGCGACGACGTAAGCCAGGATCGTCGTCCGACCGGCGTACAGCGATCGTCGGCCGCGTTCGACGGCGGCGTCGAGCCGGTCACCCAGACGAAGCCCTCTCGAGATCAGGTAGAAGCCGAGGAGCGCAGAAGTCGCGCCCAGGACGAACCCGGGTCGCTCCAGGGCGCTCCCGATCAGCGCGAGCGGATAGATCAACAGAAGGATTCCGAGGGGGATAAGGATGGTTCCCCGAGTTTCGGGGTCGTCGAGGACCTGTTTGATCGTGTAGTACATCGACTCGAGGTTCTGTGCCTGGCGGACGACGACGCGGCGAACGCCGTCGATCGGGACTCTCGAGCGGATGATCGGAATAACCGATTCGTCCTGTGCCCCGTCGGTGATCACGAGCGCGGTGACGTCCTCCGCCGTCGAGAGACTCGCAAGGACGGTGTCGACTTCGTCTCCCACCTCGCGGTTGGCGTCGACGTCGCCCTCGTCGTTTCCGGTGACGACAGCGACCTCGACGCTCTCGTCGCGTTCCGTGAGATCGTCGTAGACGTGGAGCCCCTGGAAGATGACGTTGACGTCGGAGTCTTCGGGGTCCGCCGTCGCGAGTGCGACGGCCGCCTCTTCGACGGGAGCGCGGCCGATCACCGGCGTCGAAAAGCCGGTCTTTCGACCGAGGTCGTCATCGAGGTCGACACAGAGGACCAACAGCATCGGATCGTGGTTGGGTACGACGCTATATCCTTCTTCTGGAGAACGGAGCCGGCCGACGATCGTTTCGCACCGTTTTTGAGGCTCGACCGGCTACAGCTAGTCGAATGATCTCCAGGGGCTGTGAGCAGTGTGCAAGCGGCGGAAAGATGGTCCTGTTCGTCTACGGCTACTGCGACCAGCGCGACTGCTTTTACTGCCCGCTCGGTGAGAATCGAAAGAACGTCACCGACGTCTACGCCAACGAACGGCGCGTCGAGAGCGACGAGGACGTTCTCGAGGAAGCCCACCGAATGGACGCACTGGGCACCTCGATCACCGGCGGCGAGCCCCAAGAAGCTCTGGAGCGAACCTGTCACTACCTCTCGCTGCTCAAAGACGAGTTCGGTGAGGATCACCACACGCACCTGTATACCGGTATCACCGGCGGCAGAGAGAACATGCGCAAACTCTCCGAGGCCGGGCTCGACGAGATTCGATTCCACCCGCCGTACGAGCAGTGGGGCGACCTCCACGGTACAGAGTGGGAAGACGTTCTCTACGTCGCCCGCGAGGAAGGACTCACACCGGCGTTCGAAATTCCCGGTATTCGTGCCGAGACGGAGTTCCTCGAGTTCCTCGATGAGGGTGCAGCGGAGTTTTGCAACGTAAACGAGTTCGAGATGTCACAGGGGAACTACCGCCGAATGCAAACGCAAGGCTTCGAACTCAAGGAGGGCCACATGAGCGCCGTCGACGGCTCTCGAGAAGAGATCCTCGAGACCATGGGCGATCACGAACGCGTCTACTTCTGTACGTCGGTGTTCAAAGACGCGGCCCAGCACCGGCGGCGCCTCAAGCGAATGGCTCGCAACGTTCGTCGGGAGTTCGACGACGTCACCGACGACGGAACGCTCGTCTACGGGAAGACGACCACCGATCCCGCCCGTCTCGTTTCCCTGGGCGTCCCCGAGGAATTTTACACCGTCAAGACGAACCACGTCGAGGTCGCCTGGTGGCTCTTAGAGGAGATGATCGAGGAGGGTGACATAGAGGACGGAGAGATCGTCGAGCAGTACCCGAGCTACGACGGACAGGTCGTCGAGCGGACACCCTTAGCGTAGCAGAAATACCACGGTTCACGCAGGTCCCACAAAAAGGAGGACGGAAACTCCGGCCGCGCCGTGATCGTTGATGTGAGCGGGGACTGTCGTTCACTCGACTTCCGTGGGATCAACTTCGGGGAGGGTGATGAGGTTTTCCCGACCGATTCGGAGTTTGTCTATCTCCTCGTCGTCGTCCATCTGTGAGAGTAACTGCGACACCTTGGCGTTCGACCAGCCCGTCTCTTTGACGATGGTAGCCTGTTTCAGCCTTCCGCCGTTCTGCTTGAGTAGACGGTGGACGCGTTCTTCATCGCTCAACAGCTCGAGATCAACGTCCTCTTCGAGTTCTTCCTGATACTCGATGCTGGTTCCGGCCGGCGTGTCATCGCCACCAGCCGTCGGCCGTTCGGATGCGACTTCGTTACCGCCGTTCTCGCCGGCGGGCGTCACCGTCTCCTCGAGCTCGCTCTCGGCAGCGCTCGGCTCCGATCGCGATGACTGCGGGAGGATTCCGTCGCCGGACGACATTCGTCCGAAGCGATAAAAGAGGTAGCCGACGACGAGGAGAGCGACCACTGCGCCGGCAGCCGGAACGACGGGCGAGGAACCGCCGGTGTCGGGAACGTGTCCCCGGAGGAAGACGATCTCGAGATCGCCGTCTTCGAACTGGTGTGGTCCGTCCCAGGTGAGTTGCGTCGGCGTCTCGAGGCCGTAGTTCGGTGGGGACTCGATGACCAGACGCTGGCCGTCGACGAGGTCGATGTTTGTTCCGGCCGACGACTGGAAGGCGTCTCCGAAGTAGATCCGCCCGTCGTCGATGGTCGCCAGATTCGTCCAGGTGAACGAGTACGAAATAACGCCGATCCGAGCGTCGTCGTCAAGATCGGCGTCCTCGGGTGGATCCTCGAAGTGCGGAGCGTTCCAGCCGGCGTTTTCGAGGGTCATCTCGCGATCGGTCGCGCCGGCTGCACTGTCGACGAACGGCTCGAACTGCGCGACGTCGTAGCCGACCTCTCGGTCGCCGCTCGAAACGGAGTCGGCGTGCTCGACGAGGAGTTCCTCGTCGGCTTCCTCGGAGACGACGAACCGGCTTTCGATCGTCCAGCGAGCGTCGCCGTCGTCGCTGACGTTGATCCGGATCACCTGAAACGGCTCGGCGGATGGAAGCGGCGTCTCGTTGGACGTGGTCGTGAGAGAGGGCTCGGGGACCTGTCCCGACTCGAGAGAGGAGAGGGACGGTGATTCGTGTGGAGGGTCTGCGCCGGAGACCGTTCCGGACTCGGGTTCGGCCCCGAGCGCGGCTACCGGAGCGGCAAGCGCTACCCCCAGCAGGGACGTAACGAGGAGGGCTGCGAGGGCGAGTGTGACCGCGGTGGACAACCGCATACGTTCAACGAGTGGTTTCTCGGGGGAAAAAACACTTTCCATCCGAAAATAAAACGTTACCGGCGGTCGTAAATCGTCTCGACGCACGAGAGTGCCTCTATTCCAGCGTCAGTCCGGCCCTAAACGAGTGGTCCGATTCGGCCGATCGAGCGCAATCAGGGGTCGACCGACCGCCGCTCGGTAATCACGGACTACGTCTCTCGTCCGGAGGACGACCCCCTTTTGTATCAGGAGCCCGTACGGTGGGCCGATGAACAGCGCGACGCCTGCCCTCCTCGCGTTGCTTCTCGTCTGCTCGCTCCCTGCGATGGCGATCGTCGCAGCCGATTCCGGACTCGATGGATCCGGCGAGCCAGACGGAAGCGTCCAGGACGACGTCCCGCGAACGCCCCTCGAGATCGAGAATACGACGAACCGGCTTCAGCTCGGAGAGACGACCCACGGCTACGCCGGGGCGACTCCGAATCTCGGTTCGGTTTTCGCGAGCACCGACGAGGAGCTTCGGGTCGATCACGAACAGTACGTCTTCGTCGAGCGCGGGTTCGACACCGCAAGCTCCACCGAACGAGAGGAGATGATCGAAGCGGCACACAGCCGGATCACCGATCGGACTGCCGAACTCGAAGAACGCGAGGAAACCGTCGTGCGCCAGCACGCAAACGGCGAGAAATCCGACGACGAGCTGGTGCGATCGCTTCTGGAGATCTACCACGAAGCGTCAGTGCTGTTGGACGGTCTCGACCGGCTCGAAGAGCGGGCGGACGACGTGGTAGGTTACTCGTTATCTTCCAATCAGGTGAGAGAGAACACGCGAGCGCTCGAGGCCCACCGGACCACGATCAAGTCGGAGCTGGCGGCATCGAGTGCGGATCTCGAGGCTGACGATCGATTCGAGGTTCTGATCCAGACGTCCGAGGAGGGATATCGGCTCTCGATAATCGAGGGGGAAACCTACATCTCCGAGACGACCCGGTTCGACAATTACGATCCGGAGGCACCGGATCAGTTCGCAGGGACCGATCGGGACGCCTACGATTACGCGGGTGAACTCTACCCGTGGGCCGCCGAGCACGGCTCCCCGAACTACCTTGCGGCGGGATCCATTCACGATATCAGCTTTACCGCAAACGAGTTCGATATTCGGATGTACATCGACGGCGGAACGGGTGAGGTCTACCGCGAACTGCAGAGGCTATCGATCGATTCGCTGCCGATCAAAGAGCACGAAACGTGGAGCCAGGACGGTCTCGAACTATCGACCAGAACGACACCAGCCAACGGTCCGGTCGAAGTGACCGTTACGGACGCCGAAACGGGCGAACCCGAGTCGTCGACGATCGCCGTTGACGGACACGAACTCGGGGAGACCGAGAGCGACGGAACGCTGTGGATCATCCCACCGATCGGAGAATACGAGCTAGCTGCCGAGACACAGACCGGCGGTATCAACGTCACGACCGAGACGCCTGGCGGATAGGCAGACCTGTTTCACGTCACACGAACCGCAGTCGTCTTCAATCCGTCCAGAGGTTTAAATTCCAAGACGAGGCCAGAGCGAGCCGTGATCGACGGAGCCGCCTCCCCGTCACCTCCAGACGCTCGCTCGAGAACGACCTCGCGCGCCCTGAGCCCGGTCGTGGGCGTCGTCGCGCTCGTGGCGATCACCGTCTGTCTGGCCGCCATCGTCGCAGTCGGTGCGGCGTCGCTGTCCCTCGGATCGACGGCACCGACCGCCGCGTTCGACCTCTCGGTTGACGGCGACGAGAACGAAATCGTGATCGAACACGTCGCCGGTGAGTCGCTCGACGTCCGCGAACTCTCGATCGTCGTCGCGGTCGACGACACTCGGCTATCGGAACAGCCGCCAGTACCGTTCGTCGGCGCGAACGGCTTCGAGGGGACACCGAGCGGTCCGTTCAACGAGCGGTCCGATCCGACGTGGCACAGCGGAGAACACGCGAGTCTGACCGTCGCACGGAACAACGATCCGTCACCGAATTCGGGCGACTCGGTTTCGGTGTCGCTCTCCGTCGACGGTCACCGTCTCGCGACGCTCGAGACCGTAGCAGAGTGAGAACTCGAGGCGATGGACGGGGCGTTCGTCCCGGTTCGGGAGGGATGAACGTGCCGTTCGAAGGGATAAGCCTACTCGGGCGCGCGAGCGATCGTCGTGATCGCGACGTCCGGATCGTACTGTGGCCCCATAAACGCGTGTTTGACGTCCTCGAAGCCGGCCGTTTTGAACATGCGATCGGCCTCGTACTCGTCGTAAAAGAGCATGATCGCGTCAGCGAGTTTCTGCGTGAGAGGGTTGTCGGGGTAGTTCGGACCGACGACGAGCACCTGACCGCCCGGTTTCAGCACCCGACGAAACTCACGGAGAGCGAGAATGGGATTCGGCCAGTACTCGATCGATCCCGACGACCAGACGACGTCGAACGTATCGGTCGCAAACGGCAGTCGTTCGGCGTCACCACGGTGGAAGTGGACCGGCGGGGCCCGCTTGCCAAGTTTCGCGTAGGCCTGCTCGAGTTGGTGCTCGCTCTGGTCAAGCGCGTAGACCTCGTCGACGTGTTCTAGCAGCCCTTCGGTCGCAAAGCCGGTTCCACAGCCGACGTCGAGGACGGTCATCTCGGGTTCGAACTCGAGAAGCGAGAGCGCGTCCGTGCGCATCTCTTCGGTCCAGATAAACGGGTTCACCCGATCGTAGACCGTCGAGAGATACTTGTAGAACAGCCGAGCACGACCCTTGTGTTCGAGAACTCCCATTACAGTCGATTTTCGCGTCGATCGGGATATGTCTACTGCTCCGGACAACTGTGTGTTCGAGTCGGGTCAGCCTCCTCGTCGACGCCGCTTTCGGGTCCGATCAGTCCGGTCGAGTGGCGAGTGACTTTCGCAACTACCATATACGCGCTCTTGCAAAGCTTGGATTGCTTAGAGTATGCCGAGGCCAGAGGTTCTCAAACGAATTACGTCGGCGGAAGAGGAGGCCGACGAGATCGTCGCACAGGCAGAAGATGACCGCGACGAGCGGATAGCCGAGGCCCGGGAACGTGCCGAGGAGATTCGCACGGACGCGGAAGAGGACGCGCGCGATCTCAAGGAGCGTCGCCTCGAGGAGGCACGCGATGAGATCGACGAGGAGTGCGAGCGCATCCTCGAAGCGGGTGAACAGGAGCGGATCGCGCTCAGCGAACGTGCCCAGGACCGGGTCGACGACGTGACCGATCACGTCGTGTCCCTGTTCCAGGAGGACGTCAATGTTCAGACCTGAGCGGATGAGCAAGGTCTCGATGGCCGGCTCGCGGGGCGTCATGCCCACGGTCATCGAAACGATTCACGAGCTAAACCTGATCCACCTCTCGGATTACGACGGTTCGTGGGAGGGGTTCGACAACGGAAACCCGGTCGAAGGAGCGGACGACGCCTCCGAGAAGCTCGTAACCGTCCGGGCACTCGAGAGTACGCTCGATCTCTCTCCGGACGACGTCGCGACCGGATCGGTCGGGACGGACTGGGAGAAACGACTCGAGGAGATACGGACGCGCGTCAACGAGCGTGACGACCAGCGCTCGGAGATCCGCGAACAGCGCCGGGTGATCGACGAGAAGATCGACCGCGTCGAGCCGTTTGCCGAACTCGGTATCGATCTCGATCTCCTCTCCGGGTACGACTCCGTCGACGTTCTCGTCGGTGAGGGTCCCACCAGTGCGGTCGAAGCCGCCCTCGAGGACGCAGACGAGATCCGGGCTTTCGAACTCCTCACCGGCGGCGACGTCGTTGCAATCGTCGCAGCGCCCGACGACGACGAACCAACTGATGGACTGATCGACGACGCGCTCGTCGGCGTCGAGTTCACCCGTCACCCGGTTCCAGAGACCGAACAGAGTCCGGACGAGTACGTTCGCGATCTCACCGAGGAAAAGCGCGAACTCGAGGACGAACTCGAGCGGGTCGAATCCGATCTCGAGGAGATCAAATTCGAAGACGGCGGGTTTCTCCTGCGGGTCGAAGAGGAGCTGACCATCGAGGTACAGCGCGCTGAGGCGCCGCTTCAGTTCGCGACGACGGACCGAGCGTTCGTCGCTGAGGGATGGATTCCCGAAACGGAGTACGATCGGCTCGTCGACGCGCTGACCGAGGCCGTCGGTGACAGCGTCGAAATCGAAGAGCTCGAGGTCGCGGAGTTCGACGACCACGACCACGGTGCTGAAGTCCACACCGGAAGCGGTGGCGACGGCGATGGAAACGGCGGAGACGCGACAGGCGAAGCCGAAGCCGAATCCACACAGCCAGCCGCGGGGAAAGCCGCTACCGACGGCGGAACGACCGCGAAGTCCGCCGGCCACGGAAGCGGAGCCGTGACCATGGACGACGATCCGCCGGTTATTCTCGAAAACCTGACGCCGGCGAAACCGTTCGAGCTTCTGGTCAAGATGGTTGGCCAGCCCAAGTACAGCGAACTCGATCCCACGCTGTTGGTCTTTTTGACCTACCCGTTCGCGTTCGGGTTCATGATCGGGGATATCGGCTACGGTATCCTCTACATGCTGATGGGATACGGCTGCTGGAAAGTGTTCGACTCCGATACGGGCAAGGCCCTGGGGACGATCGGTATCTGGGCCGGTGCGTTTACTATTATCTTCGGCTATCTGTACGACGACTTCTTCGGAATCCACATGGCGGACGTCGGACTCGGTTTCCTGCCGTTTGCCGGGACGCTTTCGAAGGGACTGCAGATCACCGACTGGGCGTTGTTGTGGATCGTTCTGAGCCTCGCGTTCGGAATTATTCACCTCAACATCGGACTCGTCATGGGATTCGCAAACGAACTCAAACACGGACTGAAGGCGGCCGTCTACGAACGGCTGTCCTGGCTGCTCGCCATGAACGGCGCGTTCCTCTGGATATTCAGCCACCGTGACGCCGGTGCGTTCGATCACGGACTCGGTATCGACCTGGCAGCCTCCGGAATGAAACCGGAGTTCATCGCCGGAACCGAGAGCATCCTCTATCAGACCGAGCACTTCGCGCTCGGCTTCGCAGGGCTTCCGGAGATCGTCGGCATCCTCGGAATCGCGATGTTCCTCGTAGGGAGCGTGATGGTCGGCGTCGGAGAGGGAATCGCCGGCGTCTTCGAGATTCCGGCGTGGGCGTTCGGTCACGTCCTCTCGTACCTGCGGATGGTCGCCGTCTTGCTCGCAAAGGGTGGTATGGCGTTCGCCGTCAACCTGCTCGTCTTCGGCGCGTACGAAACGTCGGAGGGATACACCTACTTCAACTACCCCGGGCTCCACATCACCGACATATCGGGGTACGGTGCCGAAGAGCTTACGCCCGGATTCGTCGGCCTCGTTCACGCCGGCGACGGCATTCTGCTCTCGGCAATCGCGATCATCGGCGCCATCGTCGTCTTCGTTCTCGGGCACATTCTGGTTCTCTTGCTGGGGATTACCGCAGCAGGGATCCAGATGCTTCGTCTGGAGTACGTCGAGTTCTTCCAGAAGTTCTACGAGGGCGGTGGCGAGGAGTACGATCCGTTCGGTGAAGAGCGGACGGTTCAGCCGGCCGACTGAGCGACCATTCTCGATCTTTCGTCTCTGGTGTTCGAGAGTAGCGACAGGGCCTCGAGACGCGCCAAACGACACGATAGCGGTACAATCGGTGCACAACCCGTTTCAGTTGGATCGGTATCAGGACGGGGACGGATCACCGAATCGCTTCGGTCGTCCGATCGGCTGTTTCGACCGGTCGAATCCGGGTGATACGGTTTATCTATGTCGAATTCTTTCGAGAGTTTTATGAGGGGTGCAGCGACAGATACGATTGTTCGGGCACGGTGCCCACAATGAGTACTACTCAGCCATGATCGAATCTACGCCAGAACTCGCCAACCTTGTACTGGAATCACACGCAGCGAACGAACACACCTCAGCAGCTGCTGCCGCGATCGCGGTCGGTCTCGCAGCGCTCGGTGCGGGATACGCCGAGCGAGGAATCGGTGCCGCTGCAGTCGGCGCAATTGCCGAAGACGACGACATGTTCGTCCCAGGGATCGTCATGACGGTGCTTCCGGAAACGCTCGTCATTTTCGCGATCGTCGTCATCTTCTTGATGCCCTAACCGCCCTTTCTCACACCAATGAGTTTGGACACTGTCGTTGAAGACATTCGAGACGAGGCCCGCGCGCGTGCGGAAAACATCCGCGCCGAGGGCGAAGCCCGCGCAGAGGAGATCGTTTCGGCGGCCGAAGAGGACGCCGAGGAGATCCTCGAGAGCGCAGAGCGAGACGTCGATCGCGAGATCGAGCAGCTTCGCGAACAGCGACTCTCCAGTGCCAAACTGGAGGCGAAACAACAGCGTCTTGAGGCCCGGCGTGACGTCCTCGGTGACGTGCGTGAGGCAGTCGAAACCGAACTCGCCACACTCGAGGGCGACGACCGAGAGGAACTCACTCGATCGCTGCTCGATGCTGCAAGCGTCGAGTTCGAGAACGGCGACGACGTCAGTGTCTACGGTCGAGACGACGATGCGGAACTGATCGAGTCCATTCTCGAAGACGAGGAGTACGCTGATTACGAATACAGCGGCTCTTACGACTGTCTGGGCGGCGTCGTCATCGAGAGCGAGGGATCGCGACTCCGCGTCAACAACACGTTCGACTCGGTTCTCGAGGACGTCTGGGAGGACAACCTTCGCGAGATCAGCAATCGACTCTTCGAGCAATGAGTGTATCCGCCTCGAATCCGGAATACGTAAACGCCCGCGTTCGTTCGCGCAGAGCGTCGTTGTTCGCTGACGACGAGTATCGGAAGCTGGTGCGGATGGGACCGAGCGCGATCGCTCGATTTATGGAGGAGACGGAGTACGAACGCGAGATAAACGCACTCGGGGCACGGTTTTCGGGAGTCGACTTGATCGAATACGCCCTGAATAGAAACCTCGCCAAGCACTTCGACGATCTGCTCGACTGGTCGGAGGGACGACTCTACGACCTGATCTCACGATACCTTCGGAAGTTCGACGTCTGGAACGTTAAAACGATTATTCGCGGGATCTACACCGAAAGCGATCCCGAAGAGATCCGAACGGACCTCATCCGGGCCGGCGAGCTCGAAGATCGAACGATCGATCAGCTCCTCGAAGTCGAGACGGTCGAGGACGCCATCGAGGTTCTCTCCGGAACCATCTTCGCTGACTCGCTCACGGATGCATACGAGGAGTTCGAGCAAACGGGTGCGCTCGTTCCGCTCGAGAACGCTCTCGATCGCGAGTTCTACGAGCATCTCCTCGAGGACGTCGGTCAACCCTACGGAGAGCCGATGGAAGGCCCCGAAGCGCTCTACGTCGAGTTCCTTCAGGCGGAGATCGACTTTCGAAACCTTCGAAACGCGCTCCGACTCGCCCGCAGCGGTGCCGACCTCGATCCCGGCGCGTACTACATCGAAGGCGGGACCCTGTTCAGTCAGTCGGAACTGAGTCGCCTCGTCGGAAACGAAGAGGAACTCGTCGACCACATCGCGGAGAACGAACGATACGCCGGGAGACTCTCCGGTGCGCTCGACCGACTCCGAGACGCAGACAGCCTCATTCAGTTCGAGCACGCACTCGACGCAGCACTGCTCGAGTACTCGGATACGCTATCGAGCATCTATCCGACCTCCGTTTCGGCCGTTCTGTCGTACATCCTCGCCAAAGAGCGCGAGGTCGAAAACATCCGTGCGATCGCTCGAGGCCGCGAGGTCGGCCTCGACGAAAGCGAGATCGAAGAGGAGCTGGTGATCCTATGAGCCAGGAAATCGCAGTCGTTGGCGATCCGGAGTTTACGACCGGTTTCAGATTGGCCGGCGTTCGTCGGTTCGAGAACGTCGCGGCCGAAGAGAAAGGGACAGAGTTAGACGACGCCGTCACGAACGTCCTCGATGACGATGGCGTCGGTATCGTCGTCATGCACGACGGCGACCTCGAACACCTCTCGCGGAACGTCCGTCAGGACGTCGAAACGAGCGTCGAGCCAGTCGTCGTCACGATCGGTTCCGGAACCGGTGGTGGCGGCCTGCGCGATCAGATCAAGCGTGCGATCGGTATCGATCTGATGGACGAGGACGAAGACAACGAGTGAGACAACAACTATGAGTCAGGCAGAAGAGATCGAAACCGTCGACGAAGACGGTGTAATCGAACGCGTGAGTGGTCCAGTCGTGACCGCCACGGACCTCGACGCCCGGATGAACGACGTCGTCTACGTCGGTGAGGAAGGGCTGATGGGAGAGGTCATTGAAATCGAAGGGAACCTGACCACGATTCAGGTATACGAAGAGACCTCCGGCGTCGGCCCGGGCGAGCCAGTCGAAAACACGGGCGAGCCCCTTTCCGTCGACCTCGGACCGGGTATGCTAAACGCCATCTACGACGGCGTCCAACGCCCACTCGACGTTCTCGAAGAGAAGATGGGAACGGCGTTTCTCGACCGCGGGGTCGACGCGCCCGGTATCGACTTCGAGAAGGAGTGGGAGTTCGAGCCGGTCGTCGACGAAGGCGATGCGGTCGAACCCGGCGACGTCATCGGTGAAGTCCCCGAGACCGCGAGCATCACCCACAAGGTGATGGTTCCGCCCGACTACGAGGGTGGCGACGTCACGTCCATCGAGACGGGCGAGTTCACCGTCGACGAGTCGGTCGCTGAGCTTTCGTCGGGCGAGGACGTAACGATGCACCAGGAGTGGCCGGTGCGTAAAGCCCGTCCCGCGGACGAAAAGAAGACCCCGACGATCCCGCTCGTTTCGGGTCAGCGAATTCTCGACGGCCTCTTCCCGATCGCCAAGGGTGGAACGGCGGCGATCCCCGGACCCTTTGGCTCCGGAAAGACGGTCACCCAGCACCAACTCGCCAAGTGGGCCGACGCGGACATCGTCGTCTACGTCGGCTGTGGTGAGCGCGGGAACGAGATGACCGAGGTCATCGAGGACTTCCCCGAACTCGAGGACCCGAAGACGGGCAAGCCGCTCATGTCACGGACGTGCCTCATCGCAAACACGTCCAACATGCCGGTCGCAGCCCGCGAGTCCTGTATCTACACGGGAATCACCATCGCGGAGTACTTCCGCGACATGGGCTACGACGTCGCGCTGATGGCCGACTCCACCTCGCGGTGGGCAGAAGCCATGCGAGAGATCTCGAGTCGACTCGAGGAGATGCCCGGCGAAGAGGGGTATCCCGCCTATCTGGCGGCCTCGCTTTCGGAGTTCTACGAGCGCGCCGGCCTGTTCCAGAACGTCAACGGCACGCAGGGATCGGTGTCGGTCATCGGCGCAGTCTCGCCACCCGGCGGTGACTTCTCCGAGCCGGTCACTCAGAACACCCTTCGGATCGTCAAGACCTTCTGGGCGCTGGACGCAGACCTGGCTGAGCGGCGTCACTTCCCCTCGATCAACTGGAACGAATCGTACTCGCTGTACCAACAGCAACTCGATCCGTGGTTCAGAGAGAACGTCGAGGAAGACTGGCCCGAGGTTCGCCAGTGGGCCGTCGACGTCCTAGACGAAGAGGACGAACTCCAAGAGATCGTCCAGCTCGTCGGCAAGGACGCGCTTCCGGCCGACCAGCAGCTAACCCTCGAGGTCGCTCGCTATCTCCGCGAAGCGTGGCTCCAGCAGAACGCGTTCCACGACGTCGACACCTACTGCGATCCGAAAAAGACCTACCGGATGCTGGGTGCGATCAGGACGTTCAACGACGAAGCGTTCGCGGCACTCGACGCCGGCGTTCCGGTCGAAGAGATCGCAGACGTCGATGCCGCCCCACGGCTCAACCGGATGGGGACCGCGGACGAGTGGAACGAGTTCATCGACGAGATCGAATCGGACCTCGAAGAACAGATTCGGAGTCTGTACTAACCATGAAAGAGTACCAGACAATCACGGAAGTCAGCGGTCCGCTGGTGTTTGCCGAAGTCGACGAACCCGTCGGATACGACGAGATGGTCGAGATCGAAACGCCGAGTGGAGACACCCTGCGCGGACAGGTGTTGGAATCGAGCGACGGACTCGTCTCGATTCAGGTGTTCGAGGGGACCGGCGGTATCGACCGCAACGCGTCCGTTCGGTTCCTGGGCGAAACGATGAAGATGCCGGTCACCGAGGACCTGCTCGGACGGGTGCTCGACGGCTCCGGGAACCCGATCGACGGCGGTCCGGAGATCGTTCCCGACGAACGTATCGACATCGTCGGTGAAGCGATCAACCCCTACTCCCGGGAGTATCCCGAAGAGTTCATCCAGACCGGTGTCTCGACGATCGACGGCATGAACACGCTGGTTCGCGGTCAGAAGCTGCCGATCTTCTCGGGTTCCGGATTGCCTCACAACGAACTCGCACTCCAGATCGCCCGGCAGGCGACCGTCCCGGAGGAAGAAGAAGGCGACGACGAAGACGGCTCGGAGTTCGCAGTCATCTTCGGTGCGATGGGGATCACCCAGGAGGAGGCAAACGAGTTCATGCAGGACTTCGAGCGCACGGGCGCGCTCGAGCGTTCGGTCGTCTTCATGAACTTAGCGGACGACCCCGCGGTCGAGCGGACGGTCACCCCGCGTCTCGCGCTGACGACGGCGGAGTACCTCGCCTTCGAGAAGGATTACCACGTTCTCGTCATCCTCACCGACATCACGAACTACTGTGAGGCGTTGCGAGAAATCGGTGCGGCCCGCGAGGAGGTTCCGGGTCGGCGTGGCTACCCCGGATACATGTACACCGACCTGGCACAGCTCTACGAGCGTGCCGGTCGAATCGAAGGCCGCGAGGGATCGGTAACGCAGATTCCGATCCTCACGATGCCCGGCGACGACGACACGCACCCGATCCCCGACCTGACGGGATACATCACCGAAGGGCAGATCGTGATGGACCGGGACCTGAACAGTCAGGGGATCGAGCCGCCGATCAACGTCCTGCCCAGCCTCTCGCGGCTGATGGACGACGGGATCGGCGAGGGCCTCACCCGCGCGGACCACGGCGACGTCTCCGACCAGATGTACGCCGCCTACGCGGAGGGTGAGGACCTGCGCGACCTCGTGAACATCGTCGGTCGCGAAGCGCTATCCGAGCGTGACAACAAGTTCCTCGACTTCGCTGACCGCTTCGAGGACGAGTTCGCCCAGCAGGGCTACGATACCAACCGATCGATCGACGACACGCTCGAGATTGGCTGGGATCTGCTGTCGACGCTTCCGAAAGAGGAACTCAACCGTATCGGCGAGGACCTCATCGAAGAGCACTATCGCGAGGAAGAAGTCGAGCAGGTCGAAACGACAGCGGACTGATCGGAAACGCGATTTTTTCAGACCGCGACGTGGCGAGCGGAGACAGGATCACCACCCCTATATCCAGTCCTACCAACCAGACGTTTCGGTTTTACTAGGTCCAGTTTCTCGTTGATCGCATTTTTACACCTGGTTACCACCTGCCAGCAGTAACTTTTGTACGGACATACTTTGACTCCGTTCACCGATCCCATGTTACTTCTAACTATATTAATTGAAATATTTCATACGCATAAAATTTATATTCTTTAATATATTATTTCTAAATGAGAATAGATGATAATAATAGCAGATCGCGTCGAAACCTACTCAAGAAATCGGGGGCCATTGGGCTTGGCGCGATTAGTCTTAGCGGATCGGCTGGAGCGCACGACGAATCGGTAAGAAATCTCCACTCCGAGGATGATTTCAAAGCTGAAAATTATGTCGAAAGAGAAGAATTCATCTACCGAAGAGTCCAGACCGCGGAGACAGAAATGCTGTTGCGACTTGATTTAGGGAAGGGTGAGGCTGTATTCGCTGAGATGAAATATGCAAGAACTGCAGAGGGTCTGACGGATTCACCAATGGATGGCTCTGTTGAAATCCTTAGTAAGTTACAGATCCAGTCGGTAGTTTGAGTAGATGCAGACGCTCCCAAAGTCTCGGTTGCTCCAGTTTGTCGAGGAAGCATTTCAGTTAGCTCAACGTGCCGTAGCTCGATACTCTTCAAAGTTCTCGAAACAACGCTACACTCTCCATCAGCACATCGTTCTCCTGTGTCTCAAAGTTCGGAAAGACACAACGTATCGAACACTTCTCGACGAACTCATCGAGATGCCCCGTATTCGGAACGCGATCAACCTCACCGAACTTCCTGCTCCATCCACGCTGTGCAAAGCGTTCGATAGACTCGATATGGCCGTCTGGCGAGTGCTTCTCAATCTCTCTGTTTCACTGCTTCCGACCAATGGAGTTGTGGGGATCGACGCTTCAGGCTTCGACCGCAGTCACGCCTCAAAACACTACACAAAACGAGCCGAACTCACGATTCAGCAGCTCAAAGTGACGCTACTGGTCGATACGAAGCTAAACGCGGTCCTCGATCTACACGTGACAACGACACGAAAACACGATAGCCAGATCGCCCCATCGTTGATCAAGCGCAATCCCGAGACCATTGACATCCTGCTCGGTGACAAAGGGTACGACGATCAGAAGATCAGACGACTTGCCCGTCAACATGAAGTACGTCCACTGATCAAGCATCGTGAGTTCACACCACTTCACAAGGCATGGAACGCACGCTTGGACGCTGACCTCTACGGCCAACGAAGTCAGTCTGAGACCGTCAATTCAACTCTCAAGCGGAAGTACGGTGCGTTCGTCCGCTCACGACGCTGGTGGAAACAGTTCCGTGAACTCACTATCGCCTGTCTCGTTCATAATCTCGACCGGTCACTCTGAGCGGTCAATACAGGAGATCTACACAACACGGGTATCGAATTTTGACAAAATAACCCACTCATCCATAGCCTTCTATATTGACATCTACTGAATCGGAGACGCTTTTCTCATCAGTAATCCTGAATATGTATGAATGACCGAAAGGTATTATTGAGTGCTACTAACGGGAAGCAAGTGGCGCAAACTGTGGAGGGGTCTAGGATCGCTCAACAAGGGTGATCTGTCCAAGAGAAAATAACTACTCAGCTATAGTGAGATCGACCGAATCTGGCACGCCTTCCTTATCGGTGATTCGAATGAGATAGGAATGTGTTTTGAGGTCATCATGGTCGATAAGAAATGGCTTATCTACCGAAATAGCAACCCGCAGGCCAGACTCAATGCGTTCAATCGAATCCAGTACAAGATCTTCTTCTGATCGCGTTCCATATTGAGCAACAAGAATATACGACTCCTCAAAATTGGTCTCTTCCGCAAAATCAGACCCGTCCGGGTGGTCGTCTCTGAATTCAGTGTCTGCCGTTTCTCCATCTGCTATTATCGTGTACGACTGTTCCCTATAACCTAATACAGGAAGTCCGAAAACGTTTCCTTCGGTGTACAGCGTATCCACATCCATATCATTGGGAATTGACGGTGTTCGTGACCTGTACAATGCATACCCTGCACCAAAAGCAAGACCGCCGACAGCAAGGAATTTCCGTCGCTTCATAGTCAAATATTTGAGATGAGTCCCTAAATGTCTTTAGGGAACCCAAATGCCGATTTGACCAATCCGCAGACCTCATCGACCGGCTGTTTCAGTTGAGAATATGTCTAAAAAATAGGATTTCAACAAAGCCCAATGGATGACAATTTGAAGGAACAGACTCGTTCTATGACTGGTGTCGGGGATCCGAATGTTGAATCTGTAGATACAAAACTGGAGGCCGTGGATCCGGTAGAGATCGTCGATGCGACGGAGGGTGTGAGTATTCAGTCCAGTGGTGTGATTTTCCAACAGGTGGATGTGGCCGAGAAATATCTCGGAAGTTGCGGGACCATCGGTTACGATGACCACATGTATTATCACGTCGCGATGGAATTAGGCGATTACAAATTCGACGACCTCGGAGATGCTATCGCCTATGGTGTCGTTTGTGACGCGCTTTTTATCCTAGTAGGATCGAAAAGCAAAACCATTAAGCAGCTCTTAAAGAAGATTTCTGACCACCCCCTAATAAGGACGATCCCTGACAGCATCTGCGCATTTATATCCGGAACGGTCCTAGATGGGATCTTTTCCGGTAACGATGGGACGGTCGCATTTTGGGATCGAGAAAGTGGTGGCACTGTCAGTACATCCCAGCTCGTTTTTGGAGGCTCGGGCGAATACGACCCTGATCCGGAAGACGTAATCGATAAGGGGCCGGTGGAAGAATTCACGGGAGTCCATACCGAAGCCTTGCTATAATAGCTACAACGCAAGTGTCTCTCAAAAATATATTGAGTATAATAGTTGTGTGAAGACGACAACATTACATAAATTACTTAAAACTAGTATGGAATTTAATGTTATAATTGCATTTCTTATTGGATTTATCTGGGGGACCATAGTATTCATATATGGTAAGGTCTCAAACGCAGATCCGATTCCCCGTTACGATGGAACGTTCCGTTCGGCAATTCGAATCGGGATCGATATCGCATTCGTAGGCGGTGGTACAGGAACCGTGGTGTACCTCACAGAGAGCTACCTTTCAGCGTTTCAGTACGGCCTTGCCGGAATAGTGTTTGCCTGCATCGCAGTCGCTGTTTCCGTCAATTTTCGGTGACGGTTCGATTCAACTCCCGAGAACAGTTTCTCGGATAACTCGTCTGACTCGTCGGTCTACAGGGGATGATTTGAGTACTCTGCCGGAGTCGAAAAACCAGGAGTACGTAGTGATCGAGCGCCGAGCCGGACTCGGCTACGACACCGACAATAGCGCTATTCGGGGGCGGTCGAACTGGTAATCGAGAACCTCCAAAACAAGGGAATGCCCGCTGGGAAACAAGAGCACCGTGGCGTCTCAGTCTAGATAGTGAAACGGTAACGATGTCTCGTATGGAAGATTGTGCGATTCCAAGTGTCGACGCAAGTAGTTGTGGGATCGCATACGGATGTGTTGTTGGAAACTGTTCGGTAATATAATGTCCTTCTCAGCGTGAATTATCGTATGATCCCCAGACCGACGAAGGGCGGATCGATCGTGGTTCTTCTACTGGCCGGTACCGTACTCGGTGCCGGCGTACTGGCGACGCGGTATCCGGAACTGCGATCGGCGATGACGATCGTCGTTGGGGCCGCCATCACCTTCGCGCTCCTCGCACCGTACGTCGTTCCCGGCGTCTACGATCGCCCGACGACGTCCATCATCGGGGTTCTCGTAGCCAGCGTCGGCGGATATGGAATCCTCCTCGATGATACGGCAAGTGTGCTGATGTGGCTGCTCCTCGTCGGCGGAATCGCGATGGTCGCGGAGGACCAGTATCGACGGCGACGCGGCTCGGGATCGCCGGAGGGCCACGAGGCAAAGTGAGGATCGAGTCACGACGCGAGTCGCTGCGTACCTGATGCGGTGGGACAGATTCGATGTGCTCGAGTGACTTCAACGAAGCAGACTGACAGAGTTCTTATACCAGTAGAGTAACGACAACTGATATGGACCTCGTTTCGCTGGCGATCGGCGGTATTCTCGCTGCCCTCGGTGTGGCTGGGATATGGACAGGCACCTCGTCGCTTCGGCAGTGGCGACGGCTGGGTGCCGACGACCCGGTTCCGGTTCGAGAGGCTATTTCGCGGTCGGGTTCGGTCGAAGTCGAGGGAGCGGTCCGCGAACACGAAACCACGCTCGAGTCACCGGTGATGGACGAGTCGTGTGTCGCCTACGAGTACACGATCGAACAGCGTCGAAATCGCGGCGGGAAACGGTCGGGGAGCAGGTGGCGAACCATCGAAGACGGAACGGATCGACGGCCGTTCGTCCTCGAGGACGAGTCGGGACGGGCCTACGTCGATCCCGACGGAGCGTCGCTTTCTCTCGAGCGCGAACGAACACGGAACCCGAACGGCGATTCACCACTGCCCGGGTTCTTGCGCTCGTTGAACGTGGATTTCTCGATCAATATCGGCGGCCCCTTCGGCGCTGGGATCGGAAATCGACGTTACACGGAGCGGCGTCTCGACCTCGACGGACACTGTTACGTCGTCGGTCAGGCCGAGCGTTCGCCGGCAGGGATCGACGCGGACGTTGCGATCGTCGGTGGCGAGTCTCCGACGTTCCTGATTTCGGACGCGACGGAGGGGGAAACGCGACGGCGACTACTCCTGCGCGGATCGGGGTTCGGACTGGCCGGTGTCGGTTGCGTTGCTCTCGGACTCTGGATACTCGTCAGTACCGGCGTGAGCGTGTAGCCGCCGAGGTACCCACGGCTGCGGATCGGCACGGATCTCGCCGCGTCACGGACTCGAACTGTAAACAGTTATCCGACTGCGGGCGCAAGCACCCCACAAGATGGCCAACGACGTCAAACCAACCCGCAAGAATCTCATGGAGATCGAAGACCGGATCGAGCTCTCCGAGCGCGGGCACGGGACCCTAGAGAAAAAGCGTGACGGGTTGATCATGGAGTTCATGGACATTCTGGACAAGGCCCAGGACGTCCGCGGCGAGCTTTCGGACGACTACGAATCGGCACAGAAGAAAATCAACATGGCTCGAGCCATGGAGGGCGACGTCGCGGTCCGGGGAGCCGCCGCAGCCCTGCAGGAACACCCCGAAATTACGACCGAGTCGAAGAACATCATGGGCGTCGTCGTTCCGCAGATCGAGTCCTCTCGAGTCTCGAAGAGTCTGGACGAACGCGGCTACGGGATCATGGGCACGTCGGCCCGCATCGACGAGGCCGCAGAGGCCTACGAAGACCTCCTTGAAAGCATCATCCTCGCCGCGGAAGTCGAGACCGCGATGAAGAAGATGCTTCGAGAGATCGAGACGACCAAGCGTCGAGTCAACGCCCTCGAGTTCAAACTCCTGCCGGAGCTCTACGAGAACCAGGAGTACATCGAGCAGAAACTCGAAGAGCAAGAGCGCGAGGAAACGTTCCGGCTGAAGAAGATCAAAGAGAAGAAAGAGCAGGAAGAAAAAGACGAGCGAGCGGCCGAAGCGGAACGCGAGGCCGACGAAGCGGAGATGGAACAGGCGACTGCGGGCGGCGTCCCCGGAAACTAGCCGTCGGTGCTACAATCTCATATCGGCCCTACACCATTTTGAACCGCGTTATACCACTGTATACCGCCTAAGCCCCGTTCCTACCACACGGCGCTTCCCAACACCAGTTCTACCGATCGTCGCGTCTTATCAGTTCCCACCACTCGCAGCCACAGATCACGTTACTCCCCGGCCGCCACAGACCACTTCACTCCCTATTGCCAGGGATCACGTCACACCACCGTCGACGAGGAGAAGCGTTTTTGCAGTTCTCGAACAACAGTCGTGTCGATGACCTGCACAACGTGTGGCGCTCGGACGATCTCGTTTTCCGTCCCTCCAGCGTTTCTCGAGTACGCTCCCGACGGAGCGTCGATGGTTACGTTCTGCACTCACTGTCTGGCGCTCGAGTCCGAAGACACGACTTCCGTCGATTCCGAAACGGGAGTCGACGTCGAGAGCGAAGAAGACGAGATACCAGCGTTCGGTCGCGTGAGCGACTCGTTCCCGACGGATCCCGATCAGGCGATCCCGCTCGCGCTCACGATCGGTCACTGTTCGTCGCTCGCGACCAATCGGGAGGCGATCGAATCGCTCCTGCGGGACGTCGAGCGGGCGGGCACCGACCCGCTCCTCGCGCTCGAGCGACTCACCGACGATCCGACCGTCGATCCGGCGATCGACCTCGAGCGTCGCGCCCATCAACTCGAGCAACTGCTGTACTGATCGGCCACCCGTGCTGGTGGAAGGCTGCTCTCGGACAGTACCGCTTGTCAAGCCCCGAGGCACTCGGCCTGCTCAGCCTGTGGATGTCCTGCTCGTGGACGCTACTATCGGCGTACAAGAGACGTCATCGTTTTCGGAGCGTTACTTTCCGGTCGGCGTTACGTTCTCGCTGACCGCCTGTTTCACCTGAAACGCGGCGCTTGCGGCGAGGCCGCGAGCGACTTCGTTTCGCTCGTCGGAGGTGATGATCTCCTCGGATGCGTCCTCGAGATCGGGAGTGAATCCGGCACTGACGGGGTGGCCGACGGGCGGTCTGACCGCGACAGTTACCTGTGGGCCGGAGATCCCACTCGAGACGTCGGCGTCGACGACGTACTCGTTGGGGAGGAACTCGCGGGTCCGGGCGGCAATCCGCGAGACGTCGCGGTGAAGCAGTCGTTTTTGCGTTCCCGAGAGGTCCGGAATATCCGCCGCTGCTCGATGACCAGCCTGTGTCTCCCCCGGCAGCCCTGCGTACGGCGTATTTCCGTTCATGAGACGTGTGTGCCCGTATCAATGGGCCGATCAGTCAAAAGAGTTCGCCTTCGATCACTCTGGGATAATCGGAACGCTCCCGCCGTACGCTGCGATGACTACCGCCGTGGTGTACGTTCCCGGATCGGCTTCGCTGCTTTCGACGGCGACGCGTGGCTCGTCGAACGTCCACTCGCGTAGCTCCTGTCCGGCGGCGAGACCCTCACGAACGCGCTCTTCGACGTCTTCGGATCCGGTTTCGTCGGCCGCCTCGTAGAACAATCCCGGTCCATCGCCGAGCGATCGTGCCCAGGCGAGCGCCGCGCTCACGCGACTGGCGCTCGATCCGGTATCGGGACCCGTAGTCGCTCGAGATTCGACGACGGTGAGCCGGTTGCCTGCGGGACCGAGGTCGGGCGCCGTGCCGACGGCTTCGACGGCGACCTCCTCCGGAATAACGGACGAGACCGAGACGAGATTGTAGTTTTCGACGCCCGCGTCTGCGAGTGCGGCGTCGTAAGACGACATGGCCGTTGGGGCCGACGCAGAGCCCCAGACGACTCGAATCGTGCTCATACACCAAGTCGGTGACGCGCGGCGTAAGGTTTTGCGATTCTCGTCGATAGTTTTGCGCCGGATGCTATTGGCTCGTTCCGACGAATATCGTATCACTGGTGGACTCGAGCGAGTCTTCTACGTGATCGAACGACGGTGAATACTCGTCTTCGAATTCAGCTTCCATACTAATTTCGCCGGTTGTACTGACTCGGTTGACTCCGTTCCACCCACCGATAAATTCGCCGTCTCGAGTGATTACGAACAGATCGGATGACGGATACGTCCAGCGTTCGGAGAGTTCGAGTTCACCACCGGTGACGGTTTCTTCGTAGACGGTTCCCTGATTAGCACTCTCCGACTCCGGGATGTACACGAGGGTATCGATGGACTCGATATGATGCCCGTCGATGCGGTCATCGTGTTCGTACACGAGATCTCCTTCGGTACGATCTATCGCCGAAACGACCCCCTGTTCGTCCAGAACCCACACGTGATCCTCGGTAAGCGTTGGCCTCCGGCTCGCGTTACCGTCGACGCGAGTTTCCCACGACTGCGATCCGTCGGTCGCATCCAGTGCGACGACGTGTCCCGTTTCGGTTCCGTAGTACAGAACGTCGTCTTCGAAGATCGGCCTGCTTTCGGGGGTTCTCTCCAGTTCGCGACTCCACCGTTCACTGCCGCCGACGGGATCGAACGCGACTGCATCACTTCCGAGGAAGTACAGGTGCGAATCACCCTCGACGAAGCCGGCGTACGACGGGGAATACCCGTATTGCGTGAGTCTGTCGCCGGAGTCGACGTCAAGGACGATCACGTCGTGCCACTTTGCGACGTACAGTTCGTCACCGGAGAGGCTGAGACCAGCGAAAAACCCCTCATCAAACGTGTGTTCCCACAATTCATCGCCCGTATCGGCGTCGAGACAACGAACGACGGGGTCTTGCTCATCACCACCGCCCGAGTCGGTCGTCGCGTAAAATACCATCCCCTCGGCACTTGTGACCGCCGTGATGCGTGTCTCTTGGCCGTTTGGAACCGTATCGTGCGTCCAGTTTATCTCTCCCGTCGACGAATCGACGGAATACAACCGAGCGTTCTCGTGGTCGGTGGCCCCGTTTCCCGAGTCAGTATCCGTATTCGCTTGTCCAGAATCCGCATCGCCCTCCGTGGTGGTGCTTTCTTCTTCTTGTTCTTCTGACTGCTCGAGAAGCGGCTGCATACACCCGGCGATAGCTCCAACGATGGACGCCGACGATGCACAAATCACTGCCCTTCTCCGTTCGGAAAGACGCGTTGTTCGTTTCCCCCGAGTCATTGACAGTAGCTGGCGTTCTCTCCGTGAAAGGACTACCGATGTGATAATTCACAAATCGGGACCTGTGATCGAGGGAGTCGCTACTGGTAGAAGTAACCAGCCGACGAGACGACGTCACTCGAGTCGTCGTTTTCGACCTTCTCGACGGCGTCGAGGAAATCCTGATGGCGGATCTCCTCGCGCTCGTTGCGGATGGCGAACATGCCGGCTTCGGTCGCGAGACTCTCGATGTCGGCACCGGAGTAGCCCTCGGTGTCGTCCGCGAGCGTGTCGAAGTCGACGTCATCGGTGACGTTCATGCCGCGCGTGTGGATCTCGAAGATCTGTTCGCGGCCGTCGCGGTTCGGTTCGGGGACCTCAATGAGCCGATCGAACCGACCCGGACGCAGGATGGCGCGGTCGAGCATGTCGAAGCGGTTCGTCGCCGCGATGATACGGATCTCGCCGCGGGCCTCGAAGCCGTCCATCTCCGCGAGCAGTTGCATCATCGTCCGCTGAACTTCGGCGTCGCCCGACGTTTTCGACTCCGTCCGCGTGGCGGCGATGGCGTCGATTTCGTCGATGAAGATGATAGCCGGTTCGCGTTCGCGAGCCATCTCGAAGAGGTCGCGAACGAGCCGCGATCCCTCACCGATGAACTTTCGGACGAGTTCCGAGCCGGCCATCTTGATGAAGGTCGCGTCGGTCTTGTTCGCGACGGCTTTCGCGAGCATCGTCTTTCCGGTTCCCGGAGGACCGTAGAGGAGGACGCCACTCGGCGGATCGATACCGACCTCCTCGAAGAGTTCGGGTTCGATCAGGGGCTGTTCGACGGCCTCGCGGACCTCCCGAATCTGCTCGTCGATTCCACCGATGTCCTCGTAGCCGACGGACGGACGCTCGGTGATCTCCATCGACTGAGCGCGCGCGTCGGTTTCGGCCTCGAGGACCGTCTGGATGGCAAAGGAGTCGTTGACGGCCACGCGGTCGCCGGCCGTAACCCGTTCGGCCATCCGCGGCGAGACTTCGGTGAGAACCTCCTGGTTGTTTCCGTGCTGTTTGACGACGACCTCGCCGTCGTCGATGACGTCCTCGACGGTCGCGATGTACAGCGACGAGCTTTTGAGCGTCTCGTTTTCGCGTTCGACGCGGTCGACGCGCTCTTGCAGTCGCTGTCGTCGGTTCTCCGCGTCCTCGAGTTGGCCCTCGAGCTGTTCGTGTACGTCCACGAGATCCGCGAAGTGCCCACGAAGCGCCTCGAAGCGCTCGTCGTCGGGCAGATCGGGATCTATCTCTCGATGTGGTCGGTCGGGAAGAGACGGACTTCGAGACATCCTGTTGTAGGCTCGTAAGTCATCGACGGTAAATGTGCCTTTGGGTCTCGGTGGAATATCGTAGCAATGCCGACGGCCGTAACGACCACCAGGGGATGCCAGCGGCGACGCTCGAGTTCGACTCCTGACGTGACGTTAGGCCAGCAGCGTCTCGAATTCGTCCAGGCGCTCGCCGTAGGTCGCGAGCGCACGGTCGATCGGCTCGGACGTGCTCATGTCGACGCCGGCAACCTGGAGCAACTCGAGCGGATACTCGCGCGAGCCGCGTCGAAGGAACGCCAGGTACTCCTCGGCGGCCGTCTCGCCTTCCTCGAGGATCCGATCGACGAGCGCGAGCGCAGCGGAGATGCCGGTCGAGTACTGATAGACGTAAAACGCCCGGTAGAAGTGTGGAATGCGCATCCACTCGCGTGCGATGCGGTCGTCGACGACGGCCGGTTCGTAGTACTTGGCTTTGAGTTCACCGTAAAGTTCGTCCAGGCGATCGGCGGTGAGTGGAGAACCCTCCTCCTCGAGTCGGTGGACCTCGTGTTCGAACTCCGCAAAGAGCGTCTGGCGGTAGAGCGTCGAACGAACGCGTTCGAGGAACTCGTTCAGGACGTGTTTACGGAACGCGGGATCGTCGACCGTCTCGAGCAGGTGGTTCGTCAACAGTGCCTCGTTGACGGTGCTCGCGACTTCCGCGACGAAGATCTCGTAACCGGAGTAGACGAACGGCTGTTCGTCTTTGGTGAGTTCGGAGTGCATCGAGTGGCCGAGTTCGTGGGCCAGCGTGTACATCGACGTGATGTCGTCCTGGTAATTCATCAGAATAAACGGCTGGGTGTCGTACGTTCCTCCGGAGTATGCACCCGATTGCTTCCCTTCGTTCTCGTAGACGTCGACCCAGCGCGACTCGAGTCCCTCTGCGACGCGCGAGCGGTACGTCTCGCCAAGCGGTTCGAGGGCGTCCACGACGTACTCGGTCGCCTGCTCGTACTCGAGGTCCGGCCCTTCGCCGCCGGTCAGGGGCATGTAGAGGTCCCACATCCGAAGTTCGTCGACGTCCAGTGCGTCGCGTTTGAGTTCGGCGTGGCGGTGAAGCTTGTCGAGGTTGTCGTGGACGGAGTCGACGAGCGTATCGTAGACCGAGACGGGGACGTTGGGGCCGTTCAGTGCGGCCTCTCGAGCGGTGTCGTAGTTTCGCGCTCGAGCGGTCTTGACGTCGGCTTTGACGCTGTTTTTGTACGCGGTAGCGACCGTGTTTCGCATCGACGTCCACTCGTCGAAGTAACCCTCGTAGACGCGTTGACGGAAGTCCCGATCCGGTCGCTTGAGCAGGGTTGTGAAGTTGCTCTGTGTTATCTCGACGGGCGTGCCCTCGGCGTCTTCGACCGTCGGGAACGCCATATCCGCGTTCGAGAGCATCGTGTAGACCTCGCCCGTCGCACCCATGACCTCACCGAGGTCCGCGAGCAACTCCTCGACTTCCGCCGAGCGAGTGTGGGGTTTCATCCGCAACACGTCGTCGACGTAGTGATCGTAGGTCTCGAGGTCGCTCTCGGTTTCGACCATCGCGTCGAACTCCTCGCGGGTCAGTTCCTGTAGCTCGGGATCGATGAACGAAGCCGCAGACTGGACGTCGGATGCGAGCGACTGCGCACGGGCGGTCAGCGCCTGATACTCCTGGTCCGTCGTGTCCTCGTCGCGGCGCATCCGGGCGTACGCTGCGACGGTCGAAACGTCCCGCATGAGCTCGTCGCGACACTCGAGCACCGCGAGGAGGGTTTCGGCGTCGTCGGTTACGTCTCCCTCGTACGCCTCGAGTTCGCCGACGCGCTCGGTGACGTCCTCGTAGGCTTCCTCCCAGTCGTCGTCGGTCGCATAGATACTCTCGAGATCCCACGTATAGCGCTCGTCGACCTCGGATCGGTCGGGTACGGAACTCATGGGCGCAGTTTCGGAACGAAGCTGGTAAAGGGTATCGGACCGCCCTACCGCCGAGCGACGGGATCCCGGGCGTCTCGTGGGGGTTCAACCGCGCATCTCCGCATCGACCGCGATTCTGACGACGCGAGCCAGTCCGAGCATCGCCGCGAACGTCCCGACGAACACGACTGCGCCAAACATGGCGATACCCATCAGAACGGCACCCACGTCGGAGTGTCCGAGAAGCGGCGAAACGACGAACCAGTAGCACAGAGAGACGAACACGAGACCGGCCGCGACGCGGATCGAGGCGCGCCAGTAGGCACCGTACTCTTCGGGCGACAGTTCCATGCGCCGACGTGTGGTTCCCGTCGTAAAAAGCGCTTGTACACGAAGCGACTCGACGTCGAGGCGCTCCGGCACAGCGGTCGTTATCGGTTCCGACACTACGTGTGTAGGAACCAGCCTTACCCGTCCGAATCCGCTCGTCTTACTCGAGCCCTATGACCGAAACCATCCCCAACGAGCCGATCGATGTCCTGCTCGTCGAGGACAACCCGGGCGACGCACGTCTCACGAAAGAGGCGTTCAAAGCCACCGATAGCGAGATACGGTTTCACGTCGCCACAGACGGCGTGGAGGCCATGAAAACGATCCACACGCGCCAGTGCAACGGATCGTGTACTCGGCCAGACATCATCTTCCTGGACCTGAACCTCCCCGGCCTGGACGGGTTCGACGTCCTCGAGACGCTTCGAACCGAACTCGAGTATCCGCCGCCCCCGATCATCGTTCTCTCGAGTTCGAAAACGAGCGAGGACGTTACCAGGAGCTACGAACTCGATGCGAACGCGTACGTGACGAAACCGGAGAGTCCCGACGAGTTCAACACGGTCGCACAGGCGATCGAGGACTTCTGGATCGATGCCGTTCGCCATCCCCCCGTACCGTCCTGAGATTGCTGACGGTCAGTCCCCGTCGACGTCGCCAGCGGGGGTTCGAGCGACGTACAACGTCCCCTCTCGGATCGTCCGCCGTTCGACCGGAACCGCCGGCTGGTCGCCGCCGAGCGTGGTAAAGGCGAAGGCGGCACCGGCTATCCGCGCCACCTCGAGCGCCGGTCGGTGGAGTTCGGGCGGGAGGTTTCGAGCGTAAATCGCGTCGGCGTTCGCATAGACCGCCGGGTCCGGATCGACGATATCGTCCCGGACGAACCGGACTCCGTCGGGGGCCTCCCGCCGGTGGACGTCCGTCGCGGTGACGGAGACGCCACGATCAGCGAGCGCGGCCGCCAGCTCAGTCCGTCGTCCGATCCCTATCTCGACGACGCGGTCGTACTCGAGAAGAAAATCGAGCAGCGTTCTGTCGTTCCGTCGAGAGTGGGACACGGCGGGACGTTTATAGCGTCCGCGTCCATAGCCTTTGCTATGCTCGTCGACATCGTACCGGTCGGCAACGTCTCCGCAGAAGTCAAGCGGGCGGCGTCATCGGCGTTGCGATCGGTCTACGACTGCGACGTCTCGATCAACGACTCGCAGTCGGTCCCAAACGGCGCGTACGATTCCGGTCGGAACCAGTACTCCGCCGAGACCTTCATCCAGCTCGCAGAGCGCATCGGTCGCGGCACCAAGAACATCGCGATAACTCCCCACGACCTCTTCTATCGCCGTCGAAACTACGTGTTCGGGCTCGCATATCTCGACGGAAGCGGGAGCGTGGTCTCGACCTATCGCCTCCAGACCTCGAGCGACGGCGGCTTCTCGAACAAGAGCGCGAGCGAGATCTTCGAAAACCGCGTTCGCAAGGAAATCGTCCACGAGATCGGCCACACGTACGGGCTCGAACACTGTGACAACAACCGATGCGTGATGAATTTCTCACCGACGGTCCGCGAGGTCGACATCAAAGAAGAGCATCTCTGTGGAAGCTGTCAGCGAATCATGAGCTGAGGTCTTTCGACGGGTTTTGGCTTCTTCTATTTCGGTTTCGTTCCGTCCATCGCTGGTCTCGTTCCGTCGATCCGTGTCAGTCGCCGCAGTGCGTGTGCCCAGATCGGAGGTCGGTCCGAGGTTCACACCACGTGACGGTCACGCTGTTTGAAAAACAACACCTTACTTCGGAGAGTACGTACGGGGTTACGATTACGGGGTTCCCACAGCACGAGCCGGCAGTCGCGAGTCCCGTTCCGAACGCCAGCACCAGTGGTGACCGATGACCCAGGACCGAAACGACGAGATCGAAATCGAGATCGAACGCGGGAGTGCCGACGAGAGCGATCGCCGCTTCGACGTCACCGATCGACCCGGGAACGCCACGAACACCTCCGTCTCCGGCGACTCACGGAACCGGCCGGACGGCTTCGATCCAACACAACACCTCGAAGACGAACTCGGTCGCATCGACATTCGGACGACAGCCGAGGGATACGTCGAGGGGCGGGTCACCGGTCTCGAGTCGGTCGACGAGACGACGGTTCGACTCGAAGTCGAGCTCCCACACGGTGAGCGGATACGGTTCTCGCTCGAGAAACCGATTCCGTGGTCCGAGGAGTTCCTGCTGGCCCGCATCGTCGAAGACGTCGGCTACGATGCGCCCTCGATCAGTCACCTCGTCGGAGAACCGATCTATCTGACTCGAGTCGACGACAGCGTGGCTGCCGGGGACGACGAGAACGACGGACGCTGGTGGGCCCCGTCGACTCGGTCGCTCGGTGACGTCGTCCTCTCGTCGCTCGGCAGTCGGTTTCGGCTCGTGGAACGAACGAGCTCGCAGTGGCGACTGGTCGATCCGCTCGAACGACGATCGACCGAGGACGACCGGTCGGGTACGACGGTCGACGCGACGACCGTGGCTTCGTGGCTTCTGGTACTCACAGCACCCGTGATCGCTGGGTTCGGCGTCGGCGCGTCGACACCCGGTGAACTGGCCGGCTCGAGCGCAGCGGTCGGATACGTTCTCGGTGGGTTCGTCCTCGCGCTGATCGGACTCGCGATGCTGACAGCAGGCGAGACGTAGGCGCTCGAGGGACCTCACGCGACCGCCTTAGGGCGCGTAGTAGTACTCCCCCTCCGATTTCTGTCGTTTGTCGAGCTGTGAGTCGGGCTTGTTGATCCGCGGCCGAGAGGTCCGTTCGTCGCGACGGAACGTGACCTCGAGGTTCGCGAGGAACTCGTTCATGCCGTCGCGCATCGGCTGGGGAGTGCCCGCACGACCGTGTTCGGCGGGTTCGCCGTCGAAGACCATCAGGCGATCCGCCAGCAGGTCGATCATGTAAATGTCGTGGTCGATAACAAGCACGGTCGCGTCCTGCTGTTCGGCGTAGCGACGAATCGCGCTCGTGGCCTGCACGCGCTGTTCGACGTCCAGGTGAGCGGAGGGTTCGTCGAGCAAGTAGAGATCCGCCGAGTCCGACAGGCAGGCGGCGATCGCGACACGCTGGCGTTCTCCGCCGGAGAGATCCGAGAGGTTCTGCTCCATAATCCGCTCTAGCTGGAGGGGCTGTGCGATCTCGGTGTTCCAGTACGAGGAGCCGAACTGATCGGTGATCGACGAGAGAAAAACGTCGACGCGCATGTGCTGATCGATCGTGACGTACTGCGGTTTGTAGGAAATCTCGAGGTCCAGGTCGGCGTCGCCGCTGTCGGGTTCGAGGTCACCCGTGAGTAACTTTGCGAACGTCGACTTCCCGATCCCGTTTGGACCCACGATCCCCAGCACCTCGTTTCGGCGGATCTCGCCGCCCTCGACCTCGAGAGAGAACTCACCCTCGCCGTAGCTCTTTTCGAGATCGGGGTACTCGACGAGCGTGTCGCTGCGGACGGCGGCTCGAGGTGCGTGTTCTTCGAACTCGATCGGGTCCGGACGGATTCGCATGTTCTCGTTGTCGAGGTAGCCCGCGAGATACTCGTTGATGCCGTTTCGAACCGACTTGGGAGGGGTGATGACACCGTAGGCACCGGGCTCACCGTAGGCGACGTGGAGCGTGTCGGCGAGCAAATCGAGGATCGCGAGGTCGTGCTCGACGACGAGCATCGACCGGTTCTCTTCTTCTGCGAGCTCGCGGATCAGTCGCGCTGCGGTGACGCGCTGGCCGATGTCGAGATAGGGCGTCACCTCGTCCAGAAAGTAAAAGTCCGTATCGCGGGCGAGCGTCGCCGCGATGGCGACTCGCTGGAGTTCACCGCCCGAGAGATCGTCAATCGACTGGTCCATCACCGGTGCGATCTCGAGTCGATCGACGAGCGAATCGAGCGCACCACGTTCGTCAGTTCGCTCGAGCAGGTCGCGAGTGTTTCCGTCGAAGCTGTTCGGTATCTGATCGACGTACTGCGGTTTTCGGGAAACAGTGACCTCTCCCTCGCGGATGTCAGCGATGTAGTCCTGCAGTTCCGTTCCGCGGTAGGCTTCGAGCACCTCGTCCCAACCGGGGGACTCCTCGTGGCGACCGAGATTTGGCTCGAGTTCGCCCGCGAGGATTCGAACGGCAGTCGTCTTCCCGATCCCGTTTGGACCGAGAATACCCGTCACCTGCCCCTGCTGTGGTGCGGGAAGGCCGTACAGCGAGAAGGCGTTCTCACCGTAGCGGTGGGCCGGATCGTCCTGCAGTTCCTTGGGCAGATTGATGATCTCGATGGCGTCGAACGGACACTTTTCGACGCAGATCCCACAGGTTTCACCGAGACAGATCTCCTCGGAGATGTGAATCTGCTCGGGCTGACCCTCGTCGGTATCCTCCCCCCGGAGGGTAATACACTCCTTTCCAGTCCGGTTCGGCGGGCAGTAGTTCTTACACTCGTAGCTACAGCGGTCGGGTTGGCATCGGTCCAGATCGACGACGGCGATGCTGTCGTCCGCCATAATTATGCCGTGTACTCCGCGGTGAGCAGGATTCCCCACACCACGAACCAGAACGAGAACGTCATGAACGTGATGAACAGGTAGTGTTTGATACCGAACTCGTCGTCACCGTAGATACTCGTGAAATCGAAGAGGACGAACTGAACGAGGATCGCCCCCAGGACGAGAAACAGCGGCGTGGTTTCGGTTGCCGCCTCGGCTGGTGTGAGATCGCCGGTCAGTGACGCGGAGGCAAGCGCCGCGCCGACGCCGAGCAACGCCGAGAATGCTGTTACGCTGATCGAGCGAATGTGTTCGCGTCGATCACTGATCGATTCGGTCGACATGGGATGAACTCGGATAGCAGTGTTGAAAAGCCGTTCGGGTTCGTCGAGCGAGCCGAATCGCCCGCGATTCGAGACGACAGCGAGGCCCACGCGAGATCGACGGCTTGTTCGTCCGGGGTGAACATCAGCGTACACGTTACGGTGTCGCTGTCGATGCCGGCACAAGTCTGACTAACCAGTCAAACAACTATTTCGCCCCTCTGAGAGCCCGTGTCTGATTTTTACACGGATAAACTAATAGTATTTAATTGAGAACGGATCCAGTAAGGCTCAACTTTTATGCTGCTGGATGATTTCGATTCGTAACATGGAACAGACTGACGAGGAAGAAATCGAAGACTTGCCGCCAAGTGCAAAACTCGTTTTCAAGGTTCTCGAGTACGACGGGCCACTGACGCAAAAACAGATCGTCGAGGAGTCGATGCTCTCGGCGCGCACGGTTCGATACGCACTCGAGCGACTCGGGGAGATCGGAATCGTCGACGAGGACATTTACTTTGCTGATGCCAGACAGAGCCTGTACCGGCTAACTGAGCCGGTCGCAGCGGACGGAAAGGGAGTCGAGGAACCGGCGAAAAAAGACGCCTGCTGTGCGGAGTAGTGCGGAACGAACCCACCCCACGGGACGCACCGACTGGGGACTCTTCTCGAGGTGATTCGTTCTCTGGATCGGGCCGATATAGAACAACTGAAACGAGTTACACACCGATCGCATGGCTGTCGTGCGATCAGGTGTGCATTGGCGTTCGGTGACTACGATAGCAAGCGGTCACGGAGAACGGTAGGATTATTTTGATTCGGTGATCCCCAACACCTATGGATAAAGAACGGTTTCCTCGGTGGGGATGGCTGCTGATCGGTCTGTTCGGGGCGACGATGGTCGCGAATCTGGTCAATATCGCCGTTCTCGGACCGGCCGGGCTCTCAGAAGAGTACTTCGTCGTGACGATTATCACCGGAATGTCACTCGTGTTGATCTACACCGGCGTCTGGTACGACGACGAACGAGCGCAGTACTGGGAACATTCGACAGAACGCGTGTTCGGAGACGTCGTCTTCGTCGTCATCGGCGCAGCGGTCGGTTCGGCGCTCGCGATCGTCGCGATCAGCGACATCGGCCTCAGTCGAATCGTCCAGGACGTCATCGCGATGGTCGCCGGGTTCGTCCTCTCGTGGGGGCTGTTCTGGTGGCGGAATCCCGAGTTGTACCGGGCAGAAGACTGAGAACGCAAAACCCAGTTCATCACCGCAGATCGGTTCGTCCGTCGATTCCCGGCGTCGGTGGGAGCGTCCGCTTGTGCGCAGTCTCCGAGCAGCGAAGGGCGATCGTTCGCGCCGTCTCGAGGGTGATCTCGAGTTCGTCGGCAGCGTCCTCGATTGACAGGCGCTCGTCGACGATTCGAGTCAGGAACGGATCGATCACTTCGTAGGGTGCACCCAGTTCGCTGGCGTCCGTCTGTCCGGCCCAGAAACCGGCCGTGGGTTCCTTGTTGACGATCCGTCGCGGAACTCCGATCCGCTCTGCAAGCGCTCGCACCTCGGTCTTGTAGAGGTCTCCGATCGGGTAGAGGTCGGCCGCACCGTCACCGTACTTGGTGAAGTAGCCAAGAAGCCACTCCGACCGATTCGCGGTGCCGAGAACCAGTCGTGATCGGCGGTTCGCGACGTAGTAGGCACACAGCATTCGAAACCGTGCGACCGCGTTGCCGATCGCGTAGTTCCGTTCGTTCGGACGCTGCGTCGGTTGCTCCGCGCTCGATGCCTCCTCGAGTTCGCCCGCAAACGTCTCTTCGAACGCAGCGAGCAACGGTCGAAGCTGCACGTCGTGAAACTCGATTCCGAGCCCCTCCGCGATCGTTCGAGCTTCGCTGACGGCCGCACGCTCGGTTTTGTGACAGGGGAGACCGAGGCCGAGGACCCGGTCACTACCCAGCGCGTCGACGGCCAGCGTCGCCGTCACGGTCGAATCGATTCCGCCGCTCATCGCGACGACGACTCCCGCTGCGTCCGCGTCCTCCACCGTCGCTCGAACGTGATCGGTGAGGCGCGTGCGTACTTCCTCGAGTTCTTCGCGGCTCGTGATGAACGAACCGTTCTCGACCCCGGATCGAGGGTAGACAAACGTTCGGCTATCAACACCCATACTATTGTATCCGTACGTTCTATACCAAGATAGAAAACGTTTGTCTTAGTCGAATAGCCATACCTTAAACAGCTAGTAGTTATCAGTGTGGGTAGCGGTCACGTGGCCTGGAGAGTTCTGGCGGGCGGCTCGAAACCGCCGACCCGAAGACGGAACTCACCGGGTTGAACGACTCGACGCGGCAACGAAGAATCGTCACTCCCGAATCTCGTCGATCGAATCCGCGACGTCCGCCGCCTGAATATCGGAGTAGGCCTCGTGGGTCGTCTCGATCGACTTGTGTCGGAGCGCCGACTGTGCTAGCTCCGAGTGTCCGCTCTCGTACAGCTCCGCCCCCAGTGCGCGCCGCGCGCCGTGAGGTTGGAGGTAGTCGTGACCGTCCTCGAGTTCGATCGGCGCTTCGTCGCTGAGTCGCTTCATTACCTGACGCCCTCCCTCTTTCGTTAGCGCGAGCGGAACGACTTCGTGATCGCGAAGGAGATCGTCGATCGGACGGTCGCCGTCGTAGTCGTCGACGGCCGCGCGCAGCGCCCCCCACTTCGAGGGTGCGTGAGCGGTCGGGAACACCGGCCAGTCGTCGCTCGGGGGCTCGAGCACCCGCTGATAGCGCTGGAGTGCATCCCGTGCGGCACCCGGAAGCGCCGCCTCCTCGTACTGTCGGGACTTCCCGAAGACGCGGATCATCTTCTGCTCTAGGTCGACGTCGCTCCAGTGGAGTCCATCGCGAACGTCGTCGTTCGTATCACGAAAGATTTCGGCACCGCGGACGCCGGCCTCCGCGAGGAGGACGACGATCGCTCGATCCCGAAAGGCGATCTCGCGGGAAACGTCGATCGTTCCGTCGAGAGCCATATCCACGCGCTTGCTCGCGTAGGCGACGATCCCTCGTCGCTGGGCGGGCGTCCAGAACTGGCGCGTTCGGTCGCCTTTGTCCTCGGGCAGGTACTCGGTCGCCCGGTTGGTATCCGCCGGATTGCGATCTAGAAGCTCTTCGCGAACGCAAAAAGAGAGAAATGCGCGCGTGTAATCGAAGTACGTGTTGGCCGTCGAGGCCTTCAGCTCACCTTCGATGTGGCGCTCGCGGAGGGCGAACGCGTACTCGCGAAGGTCGCTCGTCTCGAGTGTCCCGACGCTCTCGATCCCTTCTCGCTCGCAAAACGCCGCGAATCCGGAGAGCGGCGAGCGCATCGTCGCCTTCGAGCCACCGGAATCCAGCGACTCGAGATAGCGCACCACCGCACCGTCGACGGTGTTTCCATCTCGTCCCGTCCGTCGGTTCGATGATCCGGACATTCCTGTCAGACGTACGGTTCTGACTCACCTTAAACGCACGTGATCGCAGTGATTCATACGGTTTACTGTAAATCGTTGCCGGCGCACCCGCGACCCGGGCGGCGGGTGCGCCGGTAAATCGTTACAGTAATCCGTATCAAACCGTTTCGGCCAGTCGGTCGTCGGTCGGAGTGACCGTAACGGAGGCCGATTCGTCGATCCGTACGAGGTAGTCGCCGTGAGTAAACTCGAGCGTCATCGATCGAGTCGCAGACTGGACGAGCGCGTCCAGTGCGTCCGGATCGATCGATTCGTACAGCGTCGGTTCGAGCGCTGTCGGATCAGTTTCCTCAGCGGATGCGAGCGCTTCGATAACACTCATACTTGCCAACTGTTCCATCCCTACGCTTCGACGAAGCACGAAGGATACATAAAAGATGGCCCGATTCCCACGACGTGCAAACCGATGCTGACTCACACGCATCGAACAACACAGGTAGTTGACTCGTGACCTACGCGCCTACGACGGAACCACCGTTACCGGCTCTTTCCGATCGATCGCCTGCTCTAGTTCGTCCGCGATCGCACTCCCTCTCGAAACCTGAATCTCGCACGCGGACCTTTTTCCGTTCGGGTCGCACAGCGACCACTCACGCAAAAATCTCCACCAAAAACCACTCGTTCGCGTCCGCTCACTCGTGACCTGCGCGCCTACGACGGAACCACCGTTACCGGCTCTTTCCGATCGATCGCCTGCTCTAGTTCGTCCGCGATCGCACTCCCTCTCGAAACCTGAATCTCGCCGCCACGGCTCACCGTCGCGGTAAAGAGATAGTCGCCGCCGGCCTGAACCTCGACGGTCTCGCCGTGGTTGTCGTCAACGGGGATGACGATGTGTCGTGACGTGATATCGGGGGTTACCGTCTGACCGGCAGCCTGCTGACCGCCACCGCCGCTCCCGCCGCTGTGACCGCTTCCGGCGCTGTTCGATCGCGATCCCTCGCTATCGCTCGTCCCGTAGTGAGGATTCTCGTCGTGCGTGCGAACGTCGATATCGATTCCGAGCCGGTTCTCGACATCCGTAATTCGGCCACCGCCTTTACCGATGACGCTCGAGATGTCGTCTTCTTCGACGTAGACGACCGCGCGATTCTGGCTCTTTAAGCGAACGTCGACGTAGCCGTGAGCGATCGACCGGATCTCGCGTTCGATCTCCTGTTTGGCGATGCGATCGACGCCGGAATCGCTTCCGGGGCCGTTTTCGTCGTCTTTCAGCGGAACGGTGACGACCTGACGGTTGAACGTGTAGATCTCGTATTCGGGTTCGTTCGTCTCGAAGTTCGTGACCTGAATAACCGGTCTGGCGAGGTCCTCTTCGGTGAGCCCGGCGGGGACTTTGACCTCCGTCCGGACGTCGTAGACGGTGTTGACCTCGCCGGCCTCGATGTAGACGACGGTGTCGACGACCTGGGGAATCATTCCGAGTTCGACGCGACCGACGAGGCGCTGGAGTGCGTCGATCGGTCGAGTCGCGTGGACGACACCGATCATCCCGACGCCCGCCAATCGCATGTCCGCAAAGACCTCGAAGTCGTTCGTTTTTCTGACCTCGTCGTAGATCGTGTAATCCGGTCGAACCATCAACAGCGCGTCGGCCGTCTTTTCCATCTTGCCGGCCAGCTCGGTGTACTGGGTGATCTCCGGACCGACCTGCAGGTCCCGTGGCTTTTCCATCGTCTTGACCGCGTAGTCGTGATCCGAGATGAAGCGTGCGACCGCCTGGGCGAACGTCGACTTCCCTGCCCCCGGCGCACCCGAGATCAGGACGCCGCGCTGGCGTTCGAGCAACCGATCTTTCAGCTCCTGGGCGTTGTCGTACTCCTCGAGATCGGTCTGGGCGATCGGTCGAACGGCGGTGATCTCGATACCGTCAGCGAACGGCGGACGACCGATGGCGATTCGGTAGTCCCGGAACTGGACGATCTTCATTCCCGGCTCCGAGAGTTCGATGAAGCCCTCCGAGGACTCCTTTGCGCCGTCGACCACCTCGCGAGCGTACTCGTCCATGGTCTCCTCGTCGAGGGGTTCGTCAGCGATTTCTTCGTAGTGCATCTCTCCGAGTTCGCCGCGTTTGGCTCGAGGGATAGCGTCCGTCTTGAGGTGGACGCTCATCGTTTGCTCGTCGAAGAACCCCTCGACGGTGAGCGTACCCACCCGTCGCGCTTCGGGTGCGACGTGCTGGACGTCTAGCCCTTTCGCCTTCGCGACCTCGGCCTGAACGATGTCGCTCGTGAGAAACGTCGCCTCGAGATCTTCTGCGATGTCGCGGATGAGCGCGTCGATCTCTCCTTCTGAGGCGTGCCCGCGCTCGATCGCGTTCGGTCGCTCACCGACGTACTCGAGGTCGATCCGTCCGTCGTCGGCAAGGCCAGCAAGCTGCTTGAGTTCCTCGAGACCGTCCCATCCGGTCTCGATCCCGTCGTTGGCCTGCGCCTCGAGTTCCGCGACGACGGCTTCGGGGACCGAAATCATCGCACCCTCGAACTGCCCGTCTTCGATCGTCGACGAGACGCGGCCGTCGATAACCACGCTCGTATCCGGCACAACGTTCATGTCGTCCGATTCGCTCTTCGCAGGTAAAAGGATGCGGGACACGTGTTCTCACGACTGATATCGGGATCGGGTCATACGGTCTGGTGTAACTGTTTACCGGCGCATCCGGCATCCGGTCTCCGGATACGCCGGTAAACAGTCACAGCAAACCGTATCAGTCGACGGCATCGGTTCCGAACTCGCGAACGGATGTCGACTCAACGCCGCTTCCATCGGCTTCGAGCGGGACCGGGCGTGCACGTTCCAGATAGTGTTCGTACCGATCAGTTGCCCACTCGCGAAACGCCGGCTCGGAGCTTTCGATACAGACCGCGAACGTGCCGTCGTCGTAGGCACCGAAAAATGCCGCGTCGTCGGTCAGCGTCAATCCGAACTCGAGCGGTTGCTCGAGGACGTACAGCGAGAAAAGCGTCGACGGGGTCTCCGCGATCGACGGCGGTGCCGTTTCGAGGATCGGACGTGGCGCGATCAGGTCCGTCTCGACGCCCGACGCGAGGAGGTCCCGGTGAACCTCGACGATCAGTTCGCTGAACACCGGTAAGATCCCGCGAACCGTGTCCGTCGTCGTCTCCGCCATCGCGTTCCGATAGTGGATGATCGGTTCGTGGGGCGTATCGGGCTCTGCGACAGAGACGGTCGCATTCGCGAGCAGGATCGGATCGAACCGGTCGTCGACAGTCGCGACCGCATCGATCACGTCGCCGCTTGACTCGAGCACCGAAAGTCGGTCGAGAAAGGTCGCCGCAGCCTCGCAGACGTGGTTTCCGACCGGAGTTAGTTCGTATCGGCCGTCGACCTTGCGAGCCCATCCGAGCTCAGCACAGCCGTTCAGATGTCGCTGAACCGTCACTCGCGAGATCGGCAGGCTGTCGGTAAGCGCCTGCGTGTCCGCTGGCTCCGAGTACAGCTCCCGGAGAACGGCGAGGCGATGCGGCGAGGAGAACAGTCGCTCTCCCCAATCGTAGCACATTAGCTATCGTCTGTTGTGCACAGGGTATTAGTCCTTCTGAAGGGATCGTCCACCACGGCCCGTCGGTACCGGCCGGGAAGAAGCATCTGGCGACGGAATTCGATCACCGTTCGAAAAACAGCCGTGTTCATCACCCATTCGAACTCCGATTATTGTTCGGGTACTGAACGTGAGTTCACGAGATAAGGTAAGGCGTGTTTCCCCCGAAGGGGAAGGCGCACCACGAGAACCACGGGCGGAAGCGACCGTGTTCACGGTTCGCCCACAACCGGTGGTTCGTGTGCCTCTGACACCTTCACGCGACGCTCGAGGAACTCACTCGAGCGGTTCGTGGTCGTTTCTCGGCGGTGAAGCGGAGATCCGCCCGAACGTCCATCGCTATCGGCCCTCCGACGCACAGCCGATTGATTCGAACGCATCAGTAGAGACGCGTCCGAGAAGTAGCCGGTTCGGTTACGATAGCGACGCGCAGTCTGATTGTCCACGGAAAGGACGATCGCCGCGATCGCATCGACTCTCGAAGGGGGAACGGATGCACGCACCGGTAGCGATTCCGGTCCACCGGTGGACTCACGATCCTGGCGGCGAATGGGCGGCCATGGAATCTCAGATCGTCGATCTTACGCGAGCGCTCGTCGGCATTCCGAGCCACGACGACGAGACCGACGCGGGAACGCACGTCGAGGACTGGCTCCGACGCGAGACCGATGCCGCCGTCACGCGGGACGACGCTGGAAACGTCATCGCTCGACGAGGCGCACACGGGAATGCGGAAACGCTCGCGCTCGTCGGCCATCACGACGTCGTCGAGCCGGCACCGACACAGCTGGTAGACGGCGCGGACCCGAAGCGCGGGGCGGCGTACGCCATCGAAGAGCGCGACGGCCGCCTCTACGGACGCGGCACAGCGGACATGAAGGGGGCGCTCGCGGCCGCCATGCTCGCCTTCCGCGAGGCCGATCCAGCGGGCGAACTCGTCTTCGCCAGCTTCGTCGGTGAGGAGGTCGGTGGCATCGGTGCGCGACACGCGCTCGAGAACGGCTTTGGTCCCGACGTCGCCGTCGTGGGCGAGGGTTCGACCGGCTACTCGAGTCCGGCCGTGACGGACGTCGCCGTCGCGCACAAGGGCCGTCGGGGGAGTACGATCGTCGCCCGCGGCAGCGCGGCGCACGCGAGCGAGGTCGACGCCGGTGAGAACGCGATCTATCGGGCGACCGACGCGATCTCGCTGATTCGAGATCTCGAAGTTCCGTCCGTCGACGTGGCGGGCGAAACGATCGACGGCAGCCTCGTCGTCACGGAGATCGACGGCGGGACGGCGATGAACGTCGTTCCCGACCGATGTGAGATGACCGTCGACGAGCGGACCGTTCCGGGAACGCGTGCACCCATAGAGCGCGTCGAATCGGTCGAGGGCCTCGAGTGGATCGTGGATCAGGATCTGCCGCCGATGCGGTGTGACGACGACGCCTTCGCGGCGACCGTCCTCGAAGCTGCCGATGGCACCCAGTCGGGCACGCCGGAACTCGTGACGAAACCCCACGCGACCGACGCCGGGTGGCTCTCCCAGTCCGGAACCGAGTGCGTGATCTGCGGTCCGGCCGAGCCCGGCCAGGCCCACACCCCAGACGAGAGCGTCTCGATCGAGGTCCTCGAGCGATGTTCCGAGACGTACCGGCGGGTGGCCGAACGCTGGCCGCGATAGCGACGTATCTCGAGAACGTTGGCCGTCACCACTCGCGCCAGTTCACCGCGAGGGGTCCGGCTCGGGGTTCGTCACGAACTCGAGCAGTTCGTCGGGATCGGTCTCGACGCCCTGTCGGGCGAAGTAACTCGAGACGTTCTCACAGTCTCGTTCCAGGAACTCGCGGCTGTTTGGGTGGTGGACGGTGACGGCCTGTCCCAGATCGATAACGACGAGTTGGCCCTCGTGGAAGACGACGTTGTACTCGCTCAGGTCGCCGTGAATAATGCCGGCAGCGTAGAGTCGCCGCATGTACTCACGCATGACTTCGTAGGCCGTTCGAGGGTTCTCGATGTGAACCTCGCCCAGGCGCTTTGCGCGTCCGTCTTCGTTCCCGATGTACTCCATCACCAGCACGTTTCGCTCGGTGGCGATCGGCTCAGGTACGCGAACGCCGGCCCGCTTGGCCCGCTCTAGATTCGCCAGTTCCTTTTTCGTCCAGGCGAGGACAACGTCTTTTTTGTTCCCACCGAGCCCCTCGAATCGAGGATCGCCCTCGAGATAGTCGCGCATCTGCCGGAAGCTCGAGGAGTTGATCCGATAGACTTTGACCGCGACCTCGTGATCGCCAGCGAGGGCCTGATAGACGTTTGCCTCCTTGCCCGTCGAGAGGGGACCGCCGAAGGCCTCGACGTGTCCGTCCTGGACCAGCTTGTACAGCGCCGCAAGCGTCGCGTCGTCGAACACCGACTGCTCGACTTTGAACTGGTCTGCGTCTTTGATTCGCTCTTCGAACTGCTCGAACTTCCGATCGCGTTTCCGAGCGATCCGATCCGCTTCGGTGTCCGAGACGTCGATCTCTTCCCACTCGTCGCCCGGGGTCTCGCCGTCCTCGAGTTCGACCAGTCCGAACTCCGCGTCCGTTCCCTGTCCCATCTACCGTGGTATCGTGACCCAGACGGGTAAAGTACCGGGTATCCACCCCGACAGAATCAGTTTAACCGTCGGTATCCCAAACGTCGGCCAGCGGACTGGACGACGAAGACGATCGTAGCGACCGTCTCGAGTCGGTCCGCGAGGGGGGTTCGCTCGCGTCCGTACGGCCCCCGTGACGCCGGTTCGAACGACCGGAGCCGTCGTGAACCTCGCTGAGCGCGGCTTGCGGGTCGAACGCCGGTAGCGACGGCTGCTCGAGTCGGTCGACCTGGGCGTCGAACCAGTCCGGCACGTCCGTCCGCGCGCGCTCGAAGAGATCGAGGAGGCTCGAGTCCGCAAGGTAGGTCGCACCGTAGTCGTCGGGAGCGCGGACGACTCTGCCACAGGCCTGGATAACGGTTCGCAACGCGGCCCGGTAGTACCACGCCCACTGATCAGCCTCCAGACGATGTGCGACGCGCGAATCGCTCGTGTTGAGAAACGGTGCCTTACAGATGACCTGAAACCGACAGAGATCTCCCTTCAGATCGAGCGCCTCTTCCATCTTCACGGAGAGGAACACGTCGGGATCGTCGCTCGCTTTCCAGTCCTCGAGATCGGCGTCTCGGCCGTCGCGGTCGTGAGTCCTGATCCGATCACCGACGCCAAAATCGGTCAGAAGCTGAGCGAGTCGTTCCTGGATGTCGTAGGAGTGGGCGTGGATCAGCCCCTTCTCGTCCGGGTGATTCTGCATGATCCGAACGATGACTCGAGCGAGCTTCGGCGTCGTCTCGTCTCGGTGTTCGTAGGTCATTTTCCCCTGGGTGACGTCGTACAGTGGCCGATTCTCGACGGGGAACGTGTGGCCGACGTCGACGAGGGCAACGGTGTCGGGATCGAGACCGACCTGTCGACAGAACGCCGCCTTGTTGAGGATGGTTGCCGACAGCAGGGCGAACCTGTTGCCACGGTCCCAGACGGTGTGTGCGAGGTACTTCTCGGGATTCATCGGCTTGATCGTCAGCGGACCGCCCAGCGCTTCCTCGTCGTCGGTCGATGCGCCGGAGTTCGGCTCCGACTGGTCGACCAGCCACGTCGTCGGACTCTGAGGGTCGCGGAAATCCGAGACGAACCACTCGAGTTCACCGATGAGTTCCTGCAAGCGATCGCGTTCTCGAACCTCGCCCGGAGTGAGCGACTGCTGTGCGAGCAGGTCGTCCTTCCTGCGGGTGCACGTCTGTGCCAGGTTTTCGGCGTAACGAACCGCTCGTTCGGTTCGATCGATCTCGGGGACGCGCAACTCCTCCCAGAACGGTACCGTTCGGGGACCCAACTGGATCGTCGCGTACATCTCGGCCCACTCCGCGAGGCCGTGAGCTTCGTCGACGACGACGACGTCACGCGTTCGAAAGACCTCACTGCCGGCGGTTTGCATGAAGTACGCGAGCGTCATGGCCGCGATCTCTCGGTTCGACGCGATCGCTCGATCGGAGAAGTACGGACAGCGGTGTTTGACGGAACAGTCATAGCCTCGCTCGCGAACGCAGGGTGCCTGATTGACCGGCGTGTCGCGTTCGTCCGGCAGGATACAGGTGTAGTTCGACTTGCCGCGAATAACGCTCAGATCGGCCAACAGGTCGTCGCTCGCCACGTCGTCGAGCTGTGAGACCTGTGGGGTCGTGTAGTAGGCACCCGTCGCATCGCTCGGGTCGCCCTCCGCGACCGTACGCGCACAGCCGGCGACGGCTCGTGCGAGCAGGGACTTGCCGCTCCCCGTCGGTGCACGGACGAGCACGACGTCGTTTCCGGCCGCGAAGGCGTCTCGGATGTCTTGGAGAGCACTCTCCTGATTCCCGCGGTAACTCGGCGCGGGAAACTCCTCGAAGATCCGCTCGGGGTTCACCGTTCGACTCACGGACCGGATCCGCCCTAAAGGCTACGAACCGTCGCTCGTGATGAGAGCGATCCGGTTCGTGGCGGTCGATCGCGGGCTCGGAACCACCGACTATCCAACGGTCACACCACGAAACCACCGGCTACCCGACGGTAGTAGACCGATTACAAATACGAACTCGGCCGATCGTTCGGTGTACGGAAGGGTCGCTCAGCGGAAGAGCACCGCGGTGCCCATCGGGTCCGTGGCGGCACTTTGCCTCGTGGCGTTCGAATCCCACCCCTTCCGCTCTCGAATCGCGCACTGAACGGCGTTTTTCCCCGGTTTGTCACGGCTCGCGGAGCCGAGACGTTTCTCCGTCGACTGACTCGAGCCGATCGACGTCCGCAACGGACGGCTCGTCAGGTAACGCCGCGAGACACGGATAACACAGCAGGTGATCCGTGCCGTCATCGAACTCGAGCGTCATCGCGGTGCCGGCGCTGCCGTCGTTCTTTCCGAACGTCCAGACGTTCGCCATCCCACCGGCGACCGAGACCGCCCGGCCGCAGCCGTCACAGGTGTCCCGTGCCATGGGTGAATCTGAGTTCCGAGCCGTGAAAGTCGTTCCCCCGATCACGACTCGCCGTTCGGGGAACGACAGTTCGGCTGCCATACGACTGCTGTAACGAGGGACAACCGCGACGCGTCTGCGGTTGCACCGGTAACGACGTACAGCAGACCCTACCAGTGGCCGGCAGCCGCCTGACGATCGCTCTCTGCAGCCCGGTCGCCCGAACGAGGGCGCACCCACGTCTCGCGCTCTGACGGAGCCGAAACCTCGAGTCGAGGGCCGATCGACGACGGTCCGAGTTTCGTTCAGCCGGAGAGAGGTGAGCGCCTCGACCGGTCCGTCACACGCCCGGCACGCCGATGGCGTCGAATCCGGTGATACCGACCGCGGCGAGGACGTACAGCGCGATCAGGACCGTCACCCACGCGACGAGGCCGATCATCGCGGCTGCCGTCCAGTCGCCGGGATACCGGACGTTGACCACCGCAACGTAGGCGACGAGCGCGAGAAGCGGACCCAGCAGTGGGATCCAGCCGACGAAGAAGCCGACGACCGCCCAGACGATCGCTCCGATCAGAGCGGTGACGATCGCGTGATCGTAATCGCCCGCTCCGACGATGACGCGCGCGCCGACGTAGATGCCGAGCGCGCCGATGAGCAAACTCGCGAGGAACACGACGGCCGATGCGAGAACCATACGGTTGGAGACGTCAGTGTCGACGAACAGTTCTTGGCTTGCACTGTCCGTCCGCGTATCACTATCCGTCGACGGATACGACCGCGAGCGTCCCGTTCGGGATCGCGACTCCGGAACCACGAGGTTGATACGCGTTCCCGTGATAGCGCAAGGAAATGGCGAGCGAGCACGCCCAGAACGACCCAAGCGAAACCTACGACGAGTTCGAAACGCGAGTCGAACGAATCTCGAACGTGAGCAACGCGGCCGGAATCCTCCGGTGGGACCAGGAAGTCGTGATGCCTGCGGAGGGGACACCCGCGCGTGCACAACAGCTCTCGACGCTCTCGTCGATCAGTCACGAACTCCTGACCGCCGACGAAACCGGGAGGTTACTCGAGGAACTCGAGTCGGCCGACCTCTCGGCCGACCGTTCGGCGGTCGTCCGCGAAGTTCGCCGTCAGTACGACCGCGAGACGAGCGTTCCGGGCGAACTGGTCGAGCAAATTTCGACGGCGACCACGAACGCCCACCCGAAGTGGAAGCGGGCCAAAGAGGAAGACGATTTCGAGGCGTTCGCACCGGTTCTCGAGGAACTCGTCGAGTTGAAACGGGAGTACGCCGAGTGCATCGACCCGGACGCCGATCCCTACGAGGTGCTGTTTTCGGAGTACGAACCCTACATCGATCTCGAGACCGCAGAACGGGTACTCGAGCGTCTGCGCGACGAACTCGTTCCGCTGATCGACGCGATAGACGACAGCGATTCCGAACTGACCACGGACGCCTTCGCCGGCGCGTTCGACGACGACGATCAGGAGGCTCTCGCGCGTGACGTCCTCGACGCGCTGGGCTACGACTGGAGCCGGGGCCGTCTCGACACCGCACCGCACCCGTTCTCGTCGGGCACGCAGTTCGACGCGCGCGTAACGACTCGCTTCGAGTCCGAGGATCTGCTGGGATCGATCACCTCGACGATCCACGAGTTCGGCCACGCGAACTACACCCTCGGGCTTCCCGACGAGGGCTACGGAACGCCGCTTGGCGAGGCGCGAGATCTCTCGGTTCACGAGTCACAGTCGCGCCTCTGGGAGAACCACGTCGGTCGCTCGCGCCCCTTCTGGGAGCGGTTCCTGCCGATCGCTCGCGAGCGGTTTTCCGAACTCGAAGACGTCACTCCCGAGGCGGCCTACGAGTCGGCCAACCAGGTGTACGACGACAACCTCGTCCGGGTCGAAGCGGACGAACTCACCTATCACCTCCACATCGTGATCCGCTTCGAGATCGAACGCGACCTCGTCTCGGGCGACCTCGCGGTCGAAGACGTTCCAGAGGCCTGGAACGACAAGTACGAGGAGTATCTCGGCATCCGCCCCGAAACCGACAGCGAGGGCTGTCTACAGGACATTCACTGGTCTCACGGAAGCTTCGGCTACTTCCCGACGTACTCCCTCGGGTCCGTCCTCGCCGCCCAGCTGTACGCCGCCGCGGCGGCCGATCGAGGCGAGTTCGACGGTCGAATTCGCGAGGGCGAGTTCGCTGATCTCAACGGTTGGCTCCGCGAGAACGTCCACCGACACGGCAAGCGCTACACCACGCCCGAACTGATCGAGCGAGCGACCGGAGAGGCGCTCACCGCGGACTACTTCCTCGAGTACGTCCGGACGAAATACGGCGAGCTGTACGATCTCGAGGCGTACTGAGCGACGTCGGTTCGATATCGACTTCCGCTGGCGCTCGAGCCCGAGCGTTCGTCTCGTCGAGGGGGTATTCGGCGCGAATCTCGGGACCATCGGTCGGATATTTTCACTCCTGATTGTTCGATACAATTATATGATGGTGCGAACGAATACGTTCACGGAGAAGACAATGCCGAACTGTCAGAACTGTGGTGCGTTCGTGACGGACGCCTACGCTCGTGTGTTCACACCCCGCGGTATCGACGAACCGCGCGTCTGTCCCGAGTGCGAGGACAAGATTCGTGACGGAGCCGACGTTCGCTCCGCCCGCTCACCGCGCAACCGAGAGTGATCGGTCGATGATCTCGACGAATTCCTCGCCCGATTGCCTCTCGACGAAAACCCACGTCACTTATGAGCGTCGCTCCCCTGAACAGCTATAATGGCTACAACGGAGACGAAGGTGACCCGGTTGTTCGGTGGTCCGGGAAGCGGGAAGACGACCGCGTTGCTCGACCACGTCGAAGAAATTCTCGAGCAAGAGGGCGTGACGTTCCGGGACATCCTCGTCGTCTCGTACACGCGGGCAGCCGCACAGGAGATTCGCGAACGGCTGGCGGATCGACTCGACGAAAGCCCCCGTGCGCTTCAGGGAAACGTCTGTACGATGCACGCGAAGGCGTACGATCTTCTCGATCTGTCTCGAAGCGACGTTATCGGTGAATCCGATAAGGAGGATTTCTGCGACGAGTACGGCCTCGAGTTCGAAGACGAGTACAGCGGAGCAGGCCGTCGAACCGCCCGGTCGACGACGATCGGCAACAAGATCATCGCGACGAGTCAGTGGCTCCAGCGAACCCGCCGGGAGGTTTCGGACTGGTACGACGTCCCCTTCCAGTGGGATGTCGAAGAGGTCAGGCTCCCGCCGGAGATCGACCCCAACGCACAGGAGGGCAACAAGTACACGCCGACCTGGCCAAGCGCCGACGATCGAATCGACGTCCCCGAAGCGATTCGCGCCTGGCGAACGTTCAAGGGAGAACAGGGAAAGATCGGCTTCGCGGACATGCTCGAGCGCGTCAAACAGCGATCACTGCTTCCGAGCGTGGACTATCTGGTGATCGACGAGTTTCAGGACATCACCACCCTTCAGTACGACGTCTACACCGAGTGGAAACCGCACATGACAAAAGTCCTCATCGCCGGCGACGACGACCAGGTCGTCTACTCCTGGCAAGGTGCGGATCCCGCGTTGTTGCTCGACGAAGACGTCGACGAGGACGTCATCCTTCCGAACTCCTATCGGCTTCCCTCGAACGTGCTCAACGCCGTCAATCAGGAGATTCGTCACATCGATCAGCGCCAGGACAAAGACCTAAACCCCCGCAAAGAAGGTGGGGCGGTCGAGGCTCGTCGAAACGCGTCGATGCTCGACGTCGTCCGGATGGTCCGGCAAACGCTCGCATCGGGCGACGGCACGATCATGATCCTGTTCCGGGCACGCTACCAGATGTTCCAGTTCATCGATGAGTTCATCACCGAAGGTGTGCCGTTTACCTCGCTGACCGATCAGCGGATGTGGACCGACAGGCTCACCCAGTACGTCAAAGCCGTCGAAGCGATCGATCGCGGCGAAGACGTCACCGGCCTGCAAGCTCGCCGGCTCGCGGATATGCTCCAGGATTCGGCCTTCGGAAGCAACGAGCGTGACGGCCTGTTCGACGAGATCGACGACCGACAGGAAGAATCCGGTATCGACGACCTGGAGGAGCTTCGGATCCCCGGATCCGTCATCGAAGACCACGCGCCGTTCATGCCCGGTCCCGCCTCGGCATCCGACATGGTCAGGAAGGTCACCAACTTCCAGAAAAAGAGCGTTCGCTCGTACTTCAGCATCGGTGAGTACGCGGGAATGGAGACGGACCGCGTCCGCGTCGGGACGATTCACTCGGCAAAGGGCCGCGAAGCGGACCACGTCGTCGTCGCGACCGACCTGACCGAGAAGGTCGTCGAACAGATGGTCGCCACCATCGAAGATCGGACCCCGTCCGAGGGGGCGACCGACGTCGATTCGACCGGCGGCGTTACCGGTATTCCCGGCTGCGAGGAGTTCACCAAAACGACGTCGCCCGTCCCTATTCTGACGGACAACGAACGCCGCGTCTTCTACGTCGGCATGTCTCGAGCGCGCGAACGGCTGGTTCTGCTCGAGAACCTGGTCGACGGCGCGCCGACGCTTTCGATCGACGTCCTACTCAACAATCGACTCACCGAAACCAGCCTCGAGGACCTGATCGAGCAGGCCCAGCTACCGGACGAAGCCGAAGAGATCGAAGCCGAAGCGCCGTGACCGAGGGATCGACCACTCGGACGCCACAGCCATCGATTCGAACGGCTCTCGAGGAGGATATTCGGGTGGAACTCGAAGCCAGCGACGCGGCGGCGTACGTTCACGTCGGACCGACGCGCGATCCCGGCGTTCGATACTGTCTGGCGGCGCAGGCCTCCGGTCGGGGCGGTCACAGTGGCGAAGACGGGTTCGCGAGCGATAGAAGACCCCTATTCGAGGCGACCGTCTCTGCGCTCGCCTTCGACGGCGAGTGGATCGTCGAGACTGCGCCGCCGCTGTCGTCGACCCACCCCGCACAGAACCTCGCCGCCCGGCTTGCCGAACGCGTCGACGGCGAGACCGTTCTTACGCCGGCACACATCCCACACGACAGCGCGCTCCACCTCGAGAACAAGGGGTTCTCGCTCGCCTCGACCGACGTCGTCGCTCGGGGACGGGGAACGAAAACCGCCGACGAACGAGCGCGTATCGAACGCGCCCAGCGAGCGGCGGGGAGGGGTATTCGACGGGCGGCGTCGCTGCTCGCGGACGCCACCGTCGAGAACGACCGCCTTCGTCTCGAGGGGGCGGAGCTGACTCCCGGTCGGCTGCGGATCGCGATCGACGAGGGGATCGTTTCGGCCGGCGGCTATCCGGCGGGGAACACGACCGTCGACCCCGGAGCCGACGACGGACCGCTTCGTTCCGGCGATCCAATCGTTCTCGGGGCGAGCCCACGCGGAGCCGCGGGGTACTACGGCGGGCTCGTCCGAACGCTCGTCGTCGACGGCGAGGGCGGTCGAGAGCGACGCGCTCACGTCGGCGTCACCCAGTCGTTTCGATCCGCGCGAGCGATGCTGACGGCCGGAGCGGAGTCCGTCAGGTCCGTCGAGACGGATCTCGAGGCGGAGATCCGTGCGTTTGGCGAAGACGACGCGGTCGAAACCCGCGTCTCCGGCGTCGGACTCGAGGCGATGGAACGTCCCGTCGACGGCGGCGATAACGTCGAACCGGGAACCGTCGTTCGGCTCGAAGCCGCGGCTCGCGTCGGCGGGAACGGCTGGATACGGATCGCGGACGTCTTCGCGAAGGGTGAAGACGGCGTCGACCGGCTCGAGGCACCGTCGAGGTCGCTCGAGCCGTCAACCGTCCTCGAATAACCCGTTCGTTTTCGTCGTCGTTATCGATCTTGCTCGGGGTCGGAATCAGGGTCCGGGTCGCTCGCAACCGTGGAGCCGACTCGCTTTGCGACCAGTTCCGGAATATCGGTCGGCATCGTCAGTCGCCGCTGGACGACCACGAGCGCGACCGCGAGCCCGAGGAGGATGCCGCCGGTCGTCGTCTCGCCGCGGACCAACAGAAGCTCGAGGCCCGCGAGAGCGGCTGGAATCGCGAGAATCAACACCCCGGCGAGTTTGATCGTATCGATGAGGCCTGCCATTGTCCACCGATAGCGCGCGAGGGTGCAAAAGTACGGCGGCAACTCCGATCGAAAACGCGACCGGGGTTATCGCGAACGCGAGAAACGCGGTGGAGGTCATCACGAACGCGTGATGCATGACGGCGTCGGAACGCATTTATTCGTCGGCTGGTACCTCCGAGTATGTTCACCGGAATCGTCGAGGAGACCGGCGAGATCATCGCTCGCGACCGGAGCGACGACGGACTTCGGCTCCGGATCGGCGCGGACGGGGTCGCGACGGGACTCGAGCACGGACAGAGTATCAGCGTCAGCGGCGCGTGTCTCACCGTCGAGCGAGACGAGGACGGGGAGTGGTTCGAGGTCTTTCTCGCGACCGAAACCCTCGAGCGAACGTACCTGGGTGAACTCGAGGTTGGCGACGCGGTCAACGTCGAGCGTGCGATGCCGGCCGACGGGCGTTTCGACGGCCACGTCGTTCAGGGACACGTCGATACCGTCGCGACGATTTCGGACGTCGAGTCCGTCGACGAGGACTGGTTCTTCGAGTTTTCCCTCCCGGCGGGGTACGAACGCTACGTCGTCGAGAAGGGATCGATCACTCTCGACGGGATCAGCCTGACCGTCGCGGATCTCGAGGACGACGGGCGCGTCACCGTCGCTATTATTCCGACGACCTACGATCTCACGACCCTCTCCGAGAAATCGGTCGGTGATCCGGTTCACCTCGAGGTCGACGTGCTCGCGAAGTACGTCGAACGGCTGCTCGAGACTCGAGTCGAGTGAGCCGACTGGTCGGTGCGATGGAGTGTGATCGGAGTCTCGCGCTCGACCGACCGATCAGGCACCGGGGACGCCGAAGGCGTTCACGCCGAGTCCGAAGAGGCTGTTGAGGACGAACAGGATGGCGAAGGCTGCGAACCAGGCGACCGCACCGATGATCGCAGCGTTGACCCAGCCTCCGGGGTACCGCCAGTTGATGACCCACACCCAGGCCACGAGCGCGATGAGCGAACCGAAAAGCGGTATCCAGGCGGTCAGTGCCCAGGCGATCGCGCCGAAAAGCGCCGTGACGACGGCGTGGGAGTAGTCTTCGACGTCGAGGACGAGACAGGCGCTGACGTAGATCGCCAGACCGCCGACGAGCAACGCGACAACGAACGCGACGACAGAGCCGATAATCGGAACCATCGTCGGATCGTTCCGAGTCACTCCATATAAATACTGGCCGTCGTTGTCGAGCTCGCTGCCCCGATCGAGTTGGACGCGACGGCGCAGTCGCGAAAGCCCAACGATGCGGGTGCGAAGGGATTCACTGGTGCGATCGCGGGAACGGATTCACCGCGTCGGCGGCTCGAACTCCGTCAGCTCCGGACTCGAGGCGTCGTCAGTGTCGTTCCTGACGCTGCTGTAGGTCCGGCGGTACCGGACGATCTTTCGGTAGAGGTAGTAGCCGATCGCGAGATCGAAGAGGATCACGTAGCCGATGAACGCGAACTCGAGAGGGATAGCGGCCAGCGAGGCGATGACGTCGGGAACGACGCTGACGGTGGAGTTGTAGGTGGCGTGTACCACCGCGGCGATCAACAGCCCTTTGACGACGAGGGGGCCGGCGTACTGCGGATTGAACTTCGCGAGCCCGAGATAGTAGCCCGCGATGGCGGAGTAGATGACGTGGCCGGGACCGACGAGCGCACGAACCGTGGTGATACCGGTCGCCGCGGTGTACAGTCCCATTTCGGTTTCAGAGACCGTCTCCGCGATGTAGATCGCGTTCTCGATCGCGGCGAATCCGAGACCAGCGATCGCACCGTAGACGGCCCCATCGATGACCGCGTCGAAGGACTCGCTTCGGTAGGCGAAGACGCGAACCGCGAGCAGTTTGACCGTCTCCTCGACGGGACCGACGATCAGGAAGAAAAAGAGCACCGTGCCGACGAGCGGAATCGCCTCGAACCACGGTCGCGTTACGGAGTTGACGACCGCGGCGAACGTCGCGAACAGAACTGCCAGGACGAACGTCGCGACGAGCAGTCCGATCGGCTCGTTCGACGTGATGTCCGTATACCAGATGAATCCGGCGAGCAACGCCGCGGGGACGACCGAAAGCCCGAAGAAGAGACCGAGCAGCGGCTGCTCGAGGACGAGAATACCCGGTTGAACGAGCAACAGAAGGGTGATCGCAAGAGCGACGGCGAGGACGATCGCGCGGAGTCCGTAGTTGATCGCGTTGTAGATGCTGTACGCCAGCACGTCGAGGAACGATCGCGGCTCCCACGTCGAGACGTCATAGAGGTCGGTCGACTGCTGATCGGCTCGTTCGACCGGATCTCGCCTGCGTTGCATGCCATCCGGTACGTTCTCCTCTCCGGTAAGCGTTCGGAGCGGCGGAGCGGTCCGACTCGGAATTAACAAAGGCGTCCCGTCCCTACGACCGGGTATGCACTTCGATCAGCGAACACAGCGGGCGCTTCGGGACGTCGGCCTCGAGACCGACGAGCTTCAGGCGGCCTCCGAATCGGTCGTCGACGCGGTCGAGGCGGACGCCGCGGCGCTCGAGGCGTTCTTCGACGCCCACGACGTGGTTCACTCGGATATGGATATGGCGCACTCGGCGTCCGAGCATCCCGAACACGCGGTCGAGCGACTCGATCTCACGACGCACGCAAACGAGATGCGCGGCTGGCTCCGGTTCGATAGCTGGGGCGCCTTCGTCGAGAACGGCCGAATTCTGGACGACGATCTCGTCGAGTTAACCCTCGGTCCGACGATCCACGACCGGGTCCGCTTTGCGCCCGACCGCGAGACGCTATGACGACGGTCCGGATACGCGGCATCTACGCGACCGCGATCACCCGATTGCTCGAGCAACGCGGCTTCGAGATCGCCCAGGCCTCGGAACCGATTCGGGACCGGTTCGACGAATCGTTCGCGACCGCCCCGGCGGACGTCACGATCGACACGACCCGCGATCGACAGGGACTCGAACTCTCGGGCGTTCCAGAGGAGGTCGAAGCGGTCGCGACGGCGCTCGAAGACGTCTCGATCGACACCTTTCGCTGGGCGGACGACGTTCCACGCGGTGCGGTGTTCGACGCCGAGGTGGTAGCGGCGAGCGGCGGGAGCGGTGCGGTCGTCGATCTCGGAGACGATAGGCGTGGCTATCTCCCGTACGACGCCGTCGACGGCTACGTCGACGACGGAAGCCGCTATCGACTCCAGGTACACGAACCCGCGCCACCGTGGGACGACGACCGACCGCTGGTCGAACCGACGCTCGAGGCCCGGGGCGATCTCTGTACGCTCTCGCGGGATCGACACGGCGTCTCGGCGGCGGTTCGCGGCGCTCGTGGCGACGAACTCGTCGGAATGACCGACCTGCTGTCGATCGACCGACCGGAGGGGTGGGGGGTTCGCTGGCAACCGCCGGCGGCCGAGGCCGATCTCGAGACGATGACGACCGCACTGGAGCGCGGCGTCGAGCGAGTACGAACCCTCGAAGACGGTCTCGCGGACGCACCTGGCGAACCCGACGAGCCGGATCGACTCCTGGCTCCGGGAGAGACCGAGTGGATCTGGTTCGGCCGCGAGTCGCGGTTCGAACTGGACGACGTCCGCCGCGACGTGGAGACGACGATGCCGGGGCACCACCGGACGAAGGCCGCCGACCGGGCCGCAAGCGCCGCGGTCGACTTCACCGAGTCGGTGACCGCCTCGATCGCGAGTGATGGCGCGTTCCCGTCGGCCGATTCGTTTCCGTTCGAGACGGTCGCCCGTCAGTTCGGTCCGACGGTCGACGATCGCCTCGAGATCGGCCACGGCAAACCCGACGGCAGGCTCGTCTCGCTCGGTCGCGGCGAGGTCACCGACTGGGGGCCCGACGGAACGCTGACGCTCGAGCGGTCGATGCGCGGTGGCGGGACGTACGACGCACTCGACGTCCCGAAGGAGGACGGCGACGTCGCCGTCACGAAGTTCCGCGAGGGGCGGTGGTGGTATCCGACGACGTACAGAACGGCGGATGGCTCCACGAAGGGAACGTACGTCAACGTCTGTACGCCAGTCGAGCTGTTCCCGGAGCGGATACGGTACGTCGACCTCTACGTCGACGTGATCAAGCGAGCCGACGGGACGGTCGAGGTGGTCGACGGCGACGAACTCGAGGCCGCGGTCGACGACGGACTCGTCAGCGAGGAGCTCTCCGAGCGCGCGCGAAGCGTTGCCGCGGCGGTCGAGCGCGCATTCTCGAACTAAGGGACCGATCGGACCGGACGACGAACGACGAGGCGGTCAGTCCGATGCCGTCGCGAGGTCGCCGGGCGGCTCGGCGGTCGGCAGTAACTGGACGTAATCGTCGAGATCGAGCGCGAAGGTTCGCGACGTGGAGGGCCGAACCCAGTACAGCTCGAACTCGGAGCCGTGTTCGTCGCCGCCGTCGGTCACCCTGTGGGTCCACCGATCGCGTGGCTCGTGAACCGTCGAGTGAAAGAAATGACGGACGTAACGTTTGGGTGGGGATCGACGCCGCGTCCAGACGTCCGTCGAGAGGTGCTGTGTCGCGTTCAGCGTTCCCAAGCCGCTCTCCTCGAGCACTTCGCGGAACAGCGCTTCCTTCGGTGATTCGTCCGTCTCGAGCGTTCCCTTCGGGATCTGCAGGCCGTCGTGACCCGGTCCTTCGAAGACGAGCAACTCTCCCGTCGATCGGGTGATGTACGCACACGCCTTCTGGACGTAGGTGACGTCAGTCATGATAGTGTTCCGCACACCATTGCTGCGTAAAAGCCTACCCCCCAAGGAAACTAATACAGACTAAGGAGCTTGTACTTCCTACCAGGGGGTCTCTCGGGACGACATCACCGGGTGAGTACCGACCGAACGACCGTTGACTCGGCCTTTCGGAGGTGTTCCGCTGCGGTGCTCGGGGCACAGCCGATCTCGCTCGCGACGTCCTCGTGGCTCGCTTCGCGGGGAATCTCGTAGTATCCGAGCGAGAGCGCGACCTCGAGAGCCTCACGTTGGCGATCCGAGAGCAGTGATTCGAGAACGCCGGGAACCGCTGCCATACCCGTTATCGCCGTGACGGTCGCGTCGATCGGATCGGGAATCCGATCGAGTGCCGTCTGGATCGCCTCGCTCGGACCGAACACCGAGTACGAGACCACACCGTCGGCGTATTCGAGCGGTGGAACGACGACTAGCGGTCCACGCGACGCCGTCGCGAACAGCTCTCGGAGCGGTTCTGTCATCCTATCTCGAACGTACGCGTAGAAGGCCCCCTCGCCCGCCGGCGTGAGTTCGTAGGCGACCACCTCGGGAATCCGCTCGAGTTGGGCCCGGAACAGCTCGATATCACCCTCGACGTGGTGCATGATGGCGAGTTCGTCGTCGCTGACGTTCCAGTGCATCGCCGTCGCACGGTCGACGGCCGCTGCGTTGAGGAGAACGTCGTACATCGGGTGAACGTCGGCTTCACGTCCGTCGGCGTCCAGTGTGAGTCGGACGTGTTTCATATCCGTTCGCACTCCTCCGATGACTTAAAACCCACAGACGTATCCGGGGCTAACGTCTCGGTTCCCTACGTCCAACGGTCATCCGCGATGACCGAACCGATTCGAACCCTACTCACCGGCGCAACCGGAACGCTCGGCGGGCAGCTCCGTCCTCGACTTCGCGATGCGGGTCACGCGGTTCGTGCGGCGAGTCGATCGCCGCCCAGCGAGCCCGACGCGGACGCGGAGTGGGTCGAGATGGACCTCGCCGACGGAACCGGGATCGAGGCCGCCCTCGAGAACGTCGACGTCGTTGTCCACGCGGCGAGCGCCCCCCGAGGAGATACCGAGGCCGTCGACGTCGAGGGCACTCGCCGACTCCTCGACGCGGCCGCCCAGGCGGGGATCTCGAACGTCTGTTACGTTTCGATCGTCGGCGTCGATTCGGTCCCCCTGACGTACTACCAGCACAAACTCGAGGCAGAGCGTGCCGCGGAGGCGAGCGAGGTGCCGTCGACGATCGTTCGGCTCACGCAGTTTCACTCGTTCGTCTTCGACGTCCTCGAGGCGATCTCGCGGGTGCCCGTTTGGCCGCTTCCGGTCGACGTTCCCCTCCAGCCGATCGAACCGGGAGAGGCCGCGGCCGCGGTCGTCGATCGCGCGACGGCCGACCCGCAGGGACGTGTCCCGCCCGTCGGCGGACCCGAGGTCCGAACGGTCGGTGAACTCGCTCGAGCGTATCGTACCGCAACGGGGTCGCGCCGGCCGATCGTGCCGGTCCCGATTCCGGGTGCCGTCGCGGCAGGCTTCCGGTCGGGCGAGGCCACGTGCCCGGACCGGACCGTCGGCACCACGACCTGGAAGCGGTGGCTGGCACACCAATCGACGTCCTGATCCGGGAGAGAGCCCTCAACGGCGATTTTTCGAGACGATTCGTTTCGCGGGTCCGGCTCCCCTCGAGGAAACCTGAACGAGCCCGATTCACGAAAACGAGCTGACGTCATCCGGGCGCTGATTTCGTTCCCCTCAGCGTCTGAGTCGTTCCGTTCCCTTAAGTAGGATTAGCGAGGTGATACTGCCATGGGTTGGGTGGTTTCGGTGTCGGAGATAGTCGTCCTCGCGAGCGGAGTTCTCGCACTTGTACTCGCACTGGAAACCCTGCGACACCGAAGCGACCCGATGGCGTGGCCCGTCGCCCTCTTGCTGTGTAGTGCTGCCGCCTGGGCGTTTCCGTACGGTCTGAGTATCGGCGCCACCTCGCCGGAGACAACGCTGTTCTGGAACCGGCTTCGGTATCCGGGAACGGTGGTCGTTCCCCTGGCCTACTTCGCCGTCGCGATGACCTACGCGGGAAAGCGTGAGTGGTTTTCGAGACGGCTTATCGGCGCGCTGTCGGTGGTTCCACTCGGTATGTTGGTCGGCGTGTTCACGAATCGGTACCACGGCTACTTCTGGCAATCTACGTCGGTGACTCGAGTCAACGAGACCGCGATCGTCGCGTTCGATCCGGGGGTACTCTTCTGGACGAACCTCCTGTACTCCTACGCCCTCGTGGGAACGGGTCTGGCGTTACTCATCTATACCTTCTTCAGATCGGGTCCGATCTACCGGAAGCAATCGGCGCTGTTGGTGGTCGGTGGAGCCGCCCCACTGCTGACGAACATCGCAGTCAACGTTCTCACGGAACCGGGGTCGAGCGTTGACTTCACGATGACTGCATTGACGATCTCCGGCGGAGCATTCGCGGTTGCCCTGTTTCACTTCGACTTGCTCGATCTGCGCCCGGTCGCGCGGGATACACTCGTCGAAGAACTCGATGATGCAGTGATCGTCGCCGACCACGAGGGAACCGTCGTCGACGTCAACGGCGTCGGGGAAGCCGTCCTCGACGATCCCAGCATCGGGGATCCGATCGAAGCCGTGCTCCCCGAGGAGATCAACGGCGTTCTCTCCGACGAGAACGAAGACGGGCACTCCAGCGGTCCCGCTCGAAGCGACGAGGAGTTCGTCGTTCAGGGGGACGGACGAACGCGCATCTACCGGTGTCGATCGACGCCGATCACTGATCAACTCGATCGGCGGACCGGTCACATCATCTACCTCGACGACGTGACCGATCTCGTCGAACGCGAACAGCGCATCAGCGTGCTGAACCGGGTTCTTCAACACAACGTTCGAAACGAACTCTCGCTGGTCATCGGACACCTCGATTCTGCGATGGAGACGGCAACCGATCCGACCGCCGACCACATCACCGAGGCCAGAGAGAGCGCCTCACAGGTCATCGAACTCAGCAACAAAGCGCGGACGCTCGAGCGGACCATCAACACCTCCGCGACGACCGAAGCAGTCCCCGTCTCGACGACCCTCGACCGAGTTCTCGAGGACGTCCGGTCGGCGTATCCGGACGCCACTTTCGAAACGGCGACGTCCGAGGAGCAGGTGTCGGTTGCCGTTGCGTCGGAAACACTGTTCGAAGCGACCGTCGAAAACCTCCTCGAGAACGCCGTCGTTCACAACGACAGCGATCGACCGCGAGCAACCGTTCGAGTCGAAAAGCGCGATAGCATCGTCCGTCTTTCCGTCCGCGACAACGGACCCGGAATACCGGAGGGTGAGTTTCAGATCCTCCAGAACCGAACCGAGACGCCGCTCGATCACGGAAGCGGGCTCGGGCTGTGGATCGCCAAGTGGACGGCGACGCTGTCCGATGGCGACCTCACGATCACCGAGCGGGAGTCGGGCGGGACGGCCGTCACGCTCTCGTTGCCGATCGCCGACGACTGACCCGGATCACCGTACCGATTTACCGGTGTGACCGTGAACCGTCCGCAGTTGCGTCGTCAATGACGTACAGCAGACCGCATGAGACTACTTTTCTCGGCTGCCACGTCTCTCCTCGATATGTCCTCCAACGCCTGCTCTCGAGTTTCAGTCTGCTGCCAACTTGTCAAGTCCCGCCGATTCGATGTCGTCGCCGCCGACCGACGAGCGTAACGCATCCATGCCGTCGTCTCGATCGATGTGAAAGCCGTTCTCGTAGAGATCCTCGACCCGATCGAGTTCCACACTCGAGAGTTTGGGAACGTCGCTCGCGGCCGCCCACTCGTCGATATCCGTCGTCGTGCGGAACGTGGGCGTCACGGTGGCAACTGGGTCGTGTGAGAGGAGCCACGCGATCGACGCCTGGGCCATGGTACGCTCGCGGTCGCCTTCGGCTGCGCGTTCATCATCCGCGGACCGTTGCTCCGCGCGTTCATCATCCGCGGACCGTTGCTCCGCGCACTCGAGAAATCGGAGCTTCTCGAGTTTCTCCCAGCCGGTTTCGTACCACTCGTCGGGGCGGAATCCGCGGTGATCTCCCTCGCCCAGTTCGGTCTCGGGCGTGACCTGTTCGTTCAGGATTCCCGAAGAGTGTGGGACCCGCGGGATTAGACTCGTCGACGAGCCGGTCTCCTCGATCGTCTCGAGGAAGTGATTTCCGACCTCCTGTTCGAGGACGTTCCAGACGAGCTGGACGGAGTCGAACTCTTCTTCGATCGCGAGGTCGCCCTCTGCCAGCCAGCCGATCGACGGACCGAGTGCGAGTCCCGTCGCGTGGATGATCCCCTCCTCTTCGAGTTCGTCGAGCAGTTCGAGGATGTCGGGAGTGATCTCCTCGACGTTCGCGTTGTGAAGCTGCAGGACGTCGATCGAGTCCATCTCGAGGCGCTCGAGGCTCCGTTCGACGGCCTTCCGAAGGTACTCCGGATCCATCTCCTTTGGCAACTCCCCGTGGCCGGCCTGGGGGTTGTTGTAGAAATCGTAGCCGACTTTGGTCGCGACCGTCACTTCGTCGCGGACGTCCGTCAGTGCCCGTCCGATCAATTCTTCGCTCCGACCGTGGCCGTAGACGTCGCCGGTATCGAAGTAGGTGATCCCCCGGTCGACGGCGTACCGGATCATCTCGATCGCGTCGTCCTCAGAACGGTCGCCCCACCAGTCGGTGCCGACGACCCACGCACCGAAGCCGACCTCGCTGACCTCGACATCGGAGTTACCCAGTTCGGTGTATCGCATACGTGCGTCTTCGTAGTCAGGGGACTTATGGCGTACGGAACACTGAGCACGCTGGTCCGAACGGGTTCGGCCCTCGAGGCCTCCGCCACTCGAGGGGGCGTTCTCGAGTCGAATCGTTCTTGGATGTGGCCCGGGAAGTGAGGGTATGGCGGACGATCACGAGCGGTCGACCGATCGAGTTCTGCTCGTGATCGTCCTCGCCGTCGCCGTACTCGTTCCCGTCGCGTTCGCCTCGCTCGAAGTGAGTCCGACCCGGATTACCGCCGGAACCGTCGTCGTCGCGTCGTTGCTCGCAGTCGGATCCGTCGTGCTTCCCGCGCTGTTGTTCTCGCGGTGGGAAACCGCGTCCCGGCACGCAGGGAAACAGAAGTGATTCGACTGCCAGTAGTCGGGTCGAATTTCCGTCATCCTTCGTGACGACCACGACAGAATCCCCCTCAGCTCGGTAACACTCGTGTCACCCCTTGTGACGTGGCAAGTCGGACGTACAACCGAACCCCTATCAACTCCGCGGGCAATACCTCGTGTATGACAAAGCGGTACGTCTCGCTTCCCGACGAGGCGGAAGCGGGCATGCGCGAGTTCATAGACGAGGTCGACGAACGGCTCTCGAGCGACGAGGACACCTGTTCGGTCGTCGAGGACGTTCTGCTCGATCTCTCGGGAGACAGAGACGCCTACGATCGCTGGCAGGACGGGGAGTCAGTTTCGTTGGCGACGCAAGTTCGCCTGCAGAGTTACGATCCATGTAACACCACGCTCGAGAGCGAGTACTACGCCGAAAAGGACGAAGCCGAATTCAGGCGATCGAAACACCTCCAGTGGCTCTGGCGACAGTTCGATAGCCTTCCGATCGCGGACAACGTCGAGTTCGCGCTTCGATTCCGTCGAATGCTCGCGGACCACCTCTTTTCCGATTGCGGAACGGACTGTCGCTTTTTCAAAGGGATCACGTTCACCTACGGACACAACATCAGTATCGGGGACAATACCGTGGTCCACGACGACGTTCACCTCGACGATCGCGGAACGCTGACCATCGGAGATCGTGTTTCGATCTCCGACGGCGTCCATATCTTCAGCCACGATCACGACGTCGTCGATCAGACCGAGGTCAGAAACTATCACACGATCATCGAGGACGACGTTCGCCTCACCTACGATTCGATGGTTCGTGCCGGGAACAAAGTCGGGGAGAACGCGATCGTCGGGGCGCGTGGTGTCGTCCAGAACGACGTTCCCGCACACCACATCGTCGTCGGCATGCCCGCACGGAGCGTCAAGATCAAACCCGGCTGGGAGTCCGCCGCGACGCCCATCGACGAGGCCGGCGTCAACCGACAGGAAGAACGCCACCTCGAGTACGACATTCCCGACGGCCTCGAGGTGTTCGACGAGTTCGATCGCGACCTTCAGCTGCCACGATAGTCGTCCCGAGTTGACCGTTCTCGTTTCCTGAATCAGGGAACAACCAAGTGTCTTGCGAACGTATGACACGATGATGGAGCTCTGGGGCTGGCTCATCGGCTACGTGGTTCTGTTTGCCCTCCTTCATCTGATACTGTACGTCGTCTACGCCCGCCGAAACGACGGGGAGACGACGGGATCGCCGTCCTTTGCGGATCCGAACCGCGCGCGTTCACGAACGTCCCCGGAACCGGACCGGTACTCTCGAGTCAGAGACGAGATCGGTGACCACGCTCCCGACGCCCCCGACGACGACCGCGAACTCGATGGCGAGACGGTCCGCTGTCCCCACTGTGGCGCAACGAACGCGGCGGATCAAACGTTCACTTACTGCTGGCACTGCGTCTCGACGCTTCGACACTGAGCCGTGAGGTCGACTTCGAGACGCTCCAGGTGATCGACGCCGACGACGGCGACGACGTCCCCCTTCGTTCGACACTCGAGGAGTCGATCGACCATGCATCGTTCTCTGACGTCGTCCCGGTAGGACAGCGCGCTTTCGTCGGTGTCGACGCTCTCGAGCAACGTCTGGACGGTGTCGACGTGTGCGCGCTCGTGAGCGGCCTGTCGTTCGGGCGGATCGTCGACGCTGCAGTCGTACTCGACCGGCTCGTTGCGCGCGACCGTCATCGACGTTGCGTGCGTGAGCGTCGCCGCGACTCTGCAGGCGAGCACCTCTCGCGTCGCGCCGCCTATGTTGGCGACGACCTGGCGGGCAGTCGCCGGCGAGACCCGATCGGCAATCAGTCGGGTCACGACTCGGCGCAGGAACGACCAGTTAGGCGCGTCGATCCCCACGACCTCGGCGTCCGGGGCAGCGCCGATCGCGGCACTCATTTCGCCGCCGAATCGAGGTGTGCCGGTTTTCTCGTCACGCTCGCGTGCGTAGGCTCGATAGAGTGCGAGCGCGCCGGCGGGCAACTCGAGTGCGAGAACGTCCGGATCGAGGGACTCGAGGACGCGTTCGACGCGGGCGACGCTGGCAGGGTGGTCGTGGACAACCCCGAGGAGGATGAGATTTCCCGCAGGCCCGGAAAGGCGGCGACAGAACCGGTCGCTGATTCGTGGGTCGTCGAACGCCGCGGAGAGAGTCGGTGGCGGGGACGCTGCCATCGGTCGAATGGTAATACGTTACTACCGCTATAATCCTTCCGTTATTCGGAGCCAAACCGGTTCGGTGTCCGGACAGCGAGACGGGGTACCACCGAACGGAGCACCCGGTCGCGGGAGCGAACTCACTGGCACGTCCGACGAGATAAGCAGTCGTTACTGACGAAACGATGGGGTACTCGACCGACGCTGCGTCGGCCTCGACCGTGTCGTGCGCTAACGGCGGAGTACCACCGGACAACGGTTTCTTCGGTTTATTGCCCAGGGATCCTTTCGACCGCCACCGGACCGTCACGACTTGCGTCTCGAGCGGATTCGCCAGGAGGTAGACGAACCCATGACGGAGAACACACTGGAGAAATCGGACGAGGGGAAACGAGTTCTGAACGTCGATGGCACCGAAGTCGGTCGGATCGTCGCGGTCGAAGGGGGACGAGGATACGTGGTTCCCGATCCGGGTCTCGTCTCGACGATCAGAGCAAAGCTCGGATGGGGAACGGTTCCAGAGGACGGACACCCACTCGACGAAGGCAGTATCGAGGAAATTACCGACGACGCGATCCACCTTCGCGGAACGCTCTGAGTGACGTCTCGAGCGTCGTTCGAGACGAAGCCTCGGCCTCAACGAGCGTGGGATCGGTTGTAGGATGACCGAGCCGGTTATACGTCGATCGAGTCGCTTATACGCCGGTCGAGTACCGGAGCAATCCGGCGAAGCCGCCGAAGGCGTTGTACAGCTGTTCGCCCTTCTCGAAGTCAGTCGAGATGAATTTCGTTTCGGTACCGCGTTGTTCTGCGATCTCGATGAGGTGGTCGATCGCGTCCTCGCGGTCCTCTTCGGTCGCGTCGACGTCGGATCCACACTCGCTGCAGCCGTGTTCGGGCATCGACGACCGACGGTCGATCACGTCGCGGTCGGTGTTTCCACAGGCCTCACAATCGTAGGTTACGACGTCTTTCCGTAGGTCCTCGCTGATCAGCAGACGGTCGACTGCGCCCATCATCAGGTTTCTGCGGGTCTGTTCGAACCCGTAGGTGGCGAGGTCGCCCGCGTTGAGTTCCTCGAAGAACTCCTCCATCTGCTGTTTGTCCTTCATTACCTCCGCGTCTGCGAGTGCGTCCTCGGCGTTGTCGACGAGGTCTTTCAGCCCCGACTCGTCGGTGTAAGCGACGTCGAACTTGCCGATGACGTTGTCCTGAATCTCGTGGTGGAGGTAATCGCCGTCGAGAAACTCGTCTTTCGTCGGGGAGGGGCCGCCGACGAGAATCCCATCGAGTTCGTGGCGCTTCGGAACGAAGAGGTCGTTCGCCATCCCGGCGACCTCCTGATAGAAGTTGTCGATCGCCTCGAGACGCAGGCGAGCGAATCGCTGGGCGGACTGGCCACCTTTTCGCTGTTTGCCGGGAACGAGCGACGAGGCGGACTTGACCGGCTCGATTCGCTTGCCTTTCAGCCAGCCGACGTTCGCCTCACGCCGGTCGAGGACGACCAGGCCGTAGAGCCCTTTGTCCGCGAGCATGTTCTCGAGCGGTTCGGTGAGGAAATCTGAATCGCAGTGGTATCGGAACGATTCGACCGGTTGGGGCGGGCTCTCGAGCACCTTGGTGACCATCGTGGTCTGACCGCCGCCGGCGTCGACTGCACCCGAGAACAACACCATCCCCTTTTCGGGGGGGTAGGTGTCGTAGTATCGGAGTCGGTCTTTGATGCTCGTCAGTGCGTCCTGGACGTTGGTTCGCGTCTGTTTGGACTTGATGTTGGCCGCTTCGCTGTGTTCCTGGGTGACGTGCTGGACGACGTCACTGACCTGTCTGTCGTCCGGGATGTAAATCGTCACGAGCTGTGTGCCAGAGCCCTCGTAGTCTGTGAGATCCTCGATGACCTTCCGGAACTCGTATTTCTTCCGGTCGGATTGCTCCTGCTCGCCCTCCTGGCTCATTAGCCGTACAAAACGGTGCTGTGGCTAAGTATTCTTTGACACGCTACTGCGATCGCTCGAATCTCGGCCGACGGGGGTAAGATTCACGGTGGTGCCGTTCCACTGTCCGCACAGTATCCGAGTATGTCACACGAGACTGTCTATGCTATCGCGAGCGGGAAGGGCGGTGTCGGAAAGACGACGACGACGGTCAACCTCGGAACGGCACTCGCTCAGGCGGGCGAGCGGGTTGCCATCGTCGACACCGACCTGGGTATGGCGAACCTCGCCGGGTTCGTCAGTCTGACTCCGGACGCGACGACGTTGCACGACGTGTTAGCCGGCGACGTCTCCATCGACGACGCAACCTATCGCCTCGCGGACAACATCGTCGCCGTTCCCAGTGGTACCGACCTCGATGAATACGCCGAAACCTCTCCCGAGGGGCTTCGGGAGGCGGTCTCCGAACTACGTGCCACGTACGACTACGTCTTCCTCGACGTCGGAGCCGGAATCAGCCACGAGACGGTTCTCCCGCTCGGGCTCGCCGACGCCGTCGTCGTCGTCTCGACCCCCGAGCCCGCCGCCGTTCAGGACTCGAAAAAAACGGTCGAACTCACCGATCGGGCGGGCGGCGATCTCGCGGGACTCATCGTCACTCGAACCCACCCCGGCAGCGACATCAGCTACGAGGAGGTCGCCTCCAGACTCGAGATTCCGCTGCTCGGGACCGTTCCCGAAGATCCGACGTCCCGCGAAAGCGTCTACGCCGGGACGCCACTCGTCGTCTACGATCCGGACAGCGACGCATCCGCGGCGTATCGCCAGCTCGCCGCAGATCTCGCCGGCATCGAGATCCCGGATCACTCGAGCGGCGGCGACGACTCCGTCGGAACTGTCAGTTCGGACGACGACTCGAACCCGGATGTCGATAGCGATCGAGATCACGAGGAGGTCATCGAAGGCGAGACAGCACACGACGAGGTTTCGAGTGCGATCACGGAAGCGGAATCCGATAGCTAACGGCCGGTAGGCGGTACCTGGTTTCGCTCCGAGACGCCTCGAGAGTTCTTTTCGTGTCGAATGCGGTGACTACCTTCGGCTCCGAACGATCGTCTCTTCGAAACCGTTCGTATTTCGTTACCGAGTTCCGGCACACACGAACGTAACCCGCCGAATTCCACCTTTTCAGAGATTGGTTCTGGAATGTCCGACTTGATAGAATAGCTGAGCGCAGCGGATCAACGACCGCTGGGGTACGAGCTAATTACTAATCCGACCGTCTCTCGAGCGCTCGAGCATGGAGCGACGAAAAATCCTCCTCGGCAGTGGAGCCGCGCTCGCAACCGTGCTCGCGGGCTGTTCCAGTACAGAAACCGGAGAAGAACTCAGCGACGATACCGACGACGACCCGTCCGACGACGGAGCCAGCTACGACGATGGCGACGACGATTACGACGACGGGGACGACCACGACGAGATCCCCGGCTTCGACGGCGGTATCGAGACCGACAGCGACAAGCTGACCGTCACCGAGGTCAGTCGGGACGGCGACAGCCTCGGCATCGCCGTCCAGACCGAAGTCACCGACACCGACGAGCTGTACAAAGAGCTCGAGGACGTCGGCCACGACCTCGCGTACGCGATCAGCGACTCCGAGCGGTTCAAAGCGGAGGTCGACGTCATCGAGCTCTACCTCGAGCGTGACGGCGCACACGTCGTCGGCCTGTTCATCGACGTCGAGTGGGCGCTCGACTACCTCGAAGGCGAGATCTCGAGAGAAGAACTCGGAAAGAAGATCGTCGACACCAAAGAGGAGTGACCGCCGGTTCGTTCCGAGCGGTCGGTTCGCCCGTCGATTCTTGATACGGATGCCGTCCGTCAGTTTCGATGCGACCGCGACCGTCGGCGGTTGCGCAGGCACAATATAAGCAAGACGTCTGTGGGACTGGTGTAGACCGCTCGAGGAACTCGTCCGCCGTTACATCGACCGCGGTGCAGCGACGCCGAGGATCGACAGCGCGTTCGAAACCGTGTGTCTCGAGGCGGCGACGAGCGCGAGTCGCGCCTCACGCTGTTCGGGATCGACGTCGTCTGCGAGCACCGGGCACTCGCGATAGAAGGCGTTGAATCGATCCGCAAACTCCCGCGTGTAGGTCGCGACGCGGTGGGGCTCCAGATCGTCGGCGGCCTCGTCGACGACCGCAGGGAACCGTGCGATCGTCTCGAGGAGGTCTCGCTCGGCGTCGGTCTCGAGGAGGTCTGCGTCGACGTCGCGTTCGATCTCCACGGTAGCGGTGTCGGTCTCGACGGCCTCGGCTGGGGGACGGGCGTCGTCCGTCTCGTCGCGAGTTTGAAGCGCTCCACCCTCTTCGAGGATCCCACAGCAGCGCGCGTGGACGTACTGGACGTACGGCGCGGACTGCGCTTCGAAATCGAGCGCCTGGTCCCACTCGAACGTGATCGATTTCGTCGGCTGCTTCGAGACGATGTCGTAGCGAACCGCCCCGATCCCGACCTGATGGGCGATGCGTTCGACGTCCTCGTCGTCCAGATCGTCGTCGCGGATGCGGTCGTCCATCCGGTCCTCGACTTCCTCTCGAGCCCGGTCGATCGCCTCGTCGAGCAGGTCGTCGAGGTCGACGCCGGTCCCCCGTCGGGTCGACATCTTCCCTTCCGGGAGGTTGACGTACGAATAGAGCACCTGCCGTAGCTCGTCCGTATCGGTACCCAGTAACTCGAGGGTCGTTCGAAGTTGTCTGGCCTGGAGCTTGTGGTCCTCTCCGAGGACCGTCACTGCACGGTCGTAGTTGTCGAACTTCCACTCGTGGTGTGCCAGATCCCGGGTCGCGTACAGCGAGGTATCGTCGGAGCGAAGGAAGACGAAATTCTTCTCGATCCCCTGCTCGGAGAGATCGAGCTGCCAGGCTTCTTCCTCGTAGACGGCTTCGTCGAGCGCTTTGAGCCGGGAGACGAGCTCGTCGGTCGACCCGTCGCGCATGAACCGCGTCTCCTTGACGAACTCGTCGAACTCGGCTGGGAGCCGCTCGAGACAGGCCGTCATTCCCGAGAGGACCTGATCGACGACCTCGCTCACCCGCTCGTAGGTCGTTTCCTCGCCCGCCTCGAGTCCCCGCATGATCGACTCGATCTCGGCTTCTGCAGCCTCGACTTCTGACTCCGGGGCGTTCTCGAGAAACGCGTTTCCGTGGCGGTAGTACCGGACGAGATCGTACTCGATGCGGTCGCGTTCGGGGTCGTCGTCCAGATCCGACTCGTCGAACGTCTCGTACGCCCAGGTGAAGACGGCCATCTGACGACCGGCGTCGTTGACGTAGTAGTGACGCGAGACGTCGTATCCGGCGTACTCGAGCAGGTTCGAAACGGCGTCACCGATAATCGGGTTCCGGGCACGGCCGACGTGAACCGGTCCCGTCGGGTTCGCGCTCGTGTGTTCGACGACGACCGACTCACCGCGGTCCTCGAGAGCGCCGTAGCGCTCGTCCGTGGCGGCTCCGAGAGTCTCTGCGAAGTAGGCGTCGCTCGGGAGGAAGTTGAGATACGGTCCCTGACTCCGTACCTCGGAGACGTATTCGAGATCGTCAACGTCGAGTTCGTCCGCGAGCTGTCCGGCGACCTGTGGCGGGGGCGCGCCGGCCTCGCCGGCGAGTCGGAACGCCACGCTCGAGGCGAGAACGCTCTCTACGTCTTCCGGCGGTTCTTCGATTCCGAGATCGTCGGTGGGAAACTCGAGCGCCGAGAGCGCCCCGCCGAGGGCCTTCTCGACTTCCGTGCGCAGGGAGAGGAACATACCAGCCCGTATTCAGGGGGCAACTAAAGGAATGTCGGGTTCACGTTTCGAACGGGAGATCACCGAGAAACGCATCGCTTTGATAGTCGAGGTGATCCAGTCGTGGTCCCAGGAGTTCCCGGACGAGGACGACCAGCGGATTCCGGCGTCCCTCTCCGACCATTCCGATCTCGGTTTTCCCGTCGTCGACCGAAGCTTTTCGGTCATCGGCATCGGGCTCGTCCCAGAGCCCGACGAGAACGCGTTTGCGATCGGAGACGATGAGTCGGCTGATCGTCGGGTACACGGATGGATCGGAGCACCAGTCCAGCTGTGGTTCCCAGACGGTCGCGTCCGGAAGCCGCTCTTGAAAGAACTGTCGCGCGCCGGACCCCTGGACGCCGGCGTGAAATTCGACGCCACGCTGAATCGCGTTTTTCGCCTGCGGGAGACAGTCTCCGTCGAGCAATTCGTCGGAAGTGTATATCAAAAACAGCTCGTCATCGGATCTGTCGGCTAGCGTTCGTCCGTACTCGTACAGCGCTTCCCGGCCCTCGAGCATCCCCACGGTACGTTCGTCGGCTTCGTCGGGAGCGTTGATTCGAGCGAGCAGTTCGTCGATCGACTCGAATTCCGCCCAGACGCCTTCACTCCCGACATCGGATTCGACGCTCACGACGTTTCTCCTCGCGTCGTAGTCGATTATCCCGATCTCGTCGAGTTTCGGAAGCACCCCGTGATGAAGCGAGAGCTGCCTTTCATCGAGTCGACGGTCGTACTCCCTCGAGTCGACGACGCCGGACTCCCGGGAAACGAGTCGCTCAGCGATCTCCATCGTCGTAAGCCGACGATCGGCGTCGACCAGCACGTCCAGCACGGCTCGGTTCGTCGGATCAGCGACTATCGCTGCGAGATCCTTGCTATGCCAATTCATACCAATAGATTGGTGGTCCAACGGAATAAGTCTGATTCTAGGCGACGGTTCCACCGGAACAACGCAGTTGCGACTCGAGACGAGGGGGCGACCCGAACGTCGCGGCTCCACGCACCGCACCGGCAGGAACGCCCGCCGGACTGGCAGGGTCACACCGCACCGGTGAGAGTGTCGTGCGATCCCCGTCGGAGATTCACCGACAGTTCATTCGGATCGGTCGGCAACGGTCCGGAACCGGTCTTCGTGAATCGGTCGGAAGATCTCGTCGGCCGTATCGAACTCGGCCGGCGTCCAGAACCGTGCTGCGCTCGCGTCGCTTCCAGCCGCCGGTTCGCCCTCGGTGTGCGCTCGATCGACGACGTAGTGGATCATCGTGACGTGTTTGCCGTTCTGTGGCGGCAACGCCGTCGCATCGAGAATCTCGAGCGCGTCGGGATCGACCGACACGCCGGTCTCCTCTTCGAGTTCACGGGCGGCCGTCGTTTCGGGGTTCTCGTCGATCTCCATGTGTCCGCCCGGAAGCGTCCACTCGCCGATGCCTGGCGGGACGCCCCGTTCGACGCAGAGGACGGCTGGCTCGGCCCTGGATCGATCGACGACCGCCACGCCAGCGCAGGGGACCGGGTTATGCCAGATTACGGCTCCACAGGGAGAACACCGTTTTCGCTCCCGAGATTCGAACGTGATCGTCTCGAGGGGGCTTCCACAGCGGGGGCAGTACTGCGGTGGTCGGCTGACCATCTACCCGACCTTTCGGACCGATGGTCCAAAAGGTATCGAAGCGAGTTTCGCAGTGTCTGTGACCTCAGTAGCTTTCGCCGTGGCCGATCGGATACTGGTCTCCGATCGCGACGGGGAGCTGGCCACCGGGCTGGGCACCGAAGAGGACCGAGACTGCGGCGCTAAGCGCCGTCGGGTTCTCACTCTGCCAGCGTTCGATCGCATACGATGCGACCGCCGCATCGACCGCGTCGGGATACTCCCCGATGTCGTAGGGCAGCCCCGTCGACAGCCCGACGACCGGAGTGTTCGCGTTCGCGATCGACTCGAGTACGCCGAGCTGTCCGTCCGGAATCGCGGCTTGTGAGTACGTCTGGACGATCGCGGTGTCCGCACCGGCTGCCAGTGCACCGGCGTTTTCCGCCTCGGTCGGCGTTGGATCGTGTGAACTTGCCGAGAACTGGAGCGTAGTCGCGTCTGTTTCGGCCTCGACGGCATCGCGGATCGTTCCGAGATCTTCGACACCGGCAACGAGGACCGTCTCGTTCGCGGACGGATCGAGCGGCAACAGGTTGCCGTCGTTGTGTATCAGCGTGATTCCGTCCTGTGCGAGATCGGCCGCGGTATCGCGGTGGTTCGGATGGCCGACCGTCTCGATTGCCGTCTCCGGATTGACGGTGTACTGATCCATGGTGCCGTACTCGAGTTTCGTCTCGAGGATCCGGGCGACTGATTCGTTGATGCGCTCTTCGCTGAGTTCGTCATCGGCGTACGCCTGGTGTAATGCGTTGTACGTGTCGAGCTGATCCTGCCAGGTGCCCGTCGCCATGATGACGTCGGCACCGGCCTCGACGGCCAGGCGGGTCCCGTCGCTGGTACCCCACTCGTCTTCGATCGCGTCCATCGACATCGCGTCGGTGACGATGAGTCCGTCGAAGCCCATCTCCTCGCGAAGCAGACCGGTGAGAACGTCTTTCGAGAGCGTCGCGGGCCGTTCGTCGTCGATCGCCTCGACGATGACGTGCGCCGTCATGATCGCGTCCGTTCCCGCGTCGATCGCCGCCTGGAACGGCGGAAGGTGGACGTCGTGAAGCGTCTGCTCGTCGTAGGTGACGATTGGCAGATCGTAGTGGGAGTCGTGGTCCGTGTCGCCGTGGCCGGGGAAGTGTTTCGGCGTCGCGATGACGTCGTTGTCCTGGTAGGCCTCGACCATCGCCTCGGTGAACTCGGAGACGGTCTCCGTCTCTCCACCGAACGAACGGACGCCGATAACCGGGTTCGACGGGTTCGTGTTGACGTCCGCACCGGGATCGAAGTTCCATGTGAACCCCATCGACCGGATCTCCTCTGCGGTGACTTCTGCGGACGTGACGGCGTTAGCCGTCGATCCCGACGCTGCCAGTCCCATCTTGCGGGGGTGTGTCGTCCCGCCGATGTCGATGTTGTGAGCCGAGCCGTACTCGAAGTCCGCACAGACAAGCAGCGGAATCTCCGGATCCGTATCCATCGCCCACTCCTGGAGTTTGTTGTTGTACGTCGCTGCGTACGCCGGTGAAGTCTGGTTGTAGACGATGACCGACCCGACGTTTAGGTTCTGAATCGCCGTCTTGGTTTCACCGGGCGGCATCTCGTGTGGACCGGTGATCCCTCGAGTCGTTACCATGACCATCTGGCCGATCTTTTCCTCGATGGACAGATCGTCGAGATAGCCCGCAACCACGGCGTTTGGGGGACTGACCGCCGAGGAGTCTCCCCCGGCTGCGACGCCGGTCATCGACGCGGCGAGTCCGGTTGCACCGACGCCTTCGATGAACCGCCTTCGACTCGTCGTCCGATTTCTACCGAAGTTCATTCAGTCATCACCATTGGTTTGATACACGCCACGTATACAATATATATATATAATAATAAAGTTTAGGAAATATACTACTTTAGATAGTTCGAGAGCGACGGAGAAAAGCGGAGCTTTCGAGAGCGACGGAGTCCCCGGGCCGAGACAAGGGCCGTCGAACGGCCGATTCAAAGAGTTTTCAGCCCGCTGCCGGCAGCGGGACGACGACGTCTGCGTCCGGTTGGAGCGTTCCGTCGTTGCGATAGCGTCCGAGTGCGGCCGGCGCGACGGCGCTCGTCGGCTCGACGTGAATCGTCATCGGCTTGGATCGGGAGACGTCCGCCGGAACGAAGATATCAGCTTCGAGTCCCGCACGCGCCGCGTACGTGGCGATCGCAGCTCCGGCGTTGCCCGAGGAGTCCTCGAGGACGCGTTCGACGCCGAGTTCGACGGCTCGAGAGAGCATCGTGGTCGCCCCGCGATTCTTGAACGATCCCGTCGGGAAGACGTACTCGAGGGGATGGCCACAGCGACAGCGCCAGGGTTCGTCTGGGCCGGCTGGATAAGTCGTCTCACACGCCGGCAGCAGAGGTCTGATGCCATCTCATACGGTCTACTGTAAGTCGTTACCGGAGCGACCGCAGGACGGCTCGCGGTCGCTCCGGTAAAAAGTCACAGCGAACCGTATCAGTAGGAGTCGACGTCGGTACCGACGGAGCAGACGTACTCGCCGGTTGCGACCTGGGGCAACCGGCGGATCCGCCAGAGAACCCCGCGACTGTCGGCGGTGACCGTCGCTTTCGGCTCACCGAACGGCGTCGTCACCTCGAAGATCGTCTGCCCCGCCGAGACTTGCTCGCCGAGATCCGCCTTCATCGTCACGAGCCCGCCGCTCGGTGCGCCGTACTGCTCGAACCCGTTTGCACGGGTCTGGCGGGAGCGGTCGACGGTTCCCTCGAGAAAGCCGTAGTAGTTGAGAACGTTGAAGACACCCTCGACGCCCGCTCGAATACTCTCTTCGTCCCAGCCGACGCAGCCGCCGAGTTCGGGATCGACCGTCGGAACGCCCTCGTTGGGGGCTGCGCGAGCGAGCTGGCCGTCGGGCCCCTTCTGATCGAGGACGTATCCGCAGCCGAAGGTCTTTGCAAGTTCGAGACACTCGTCGTAGAGCCGGTGGCGTTTCCCACAGCGGACCCGAACCTCGTCGACCATTCGGCTGGTCGACCCCTGGTGTAAATCGAGGACGAGATCGGCTCGAGTCGCGGCGTCGAACGTCGCGGCCGCGATCCGCTCGCTCGAGGTCCCGGTTTCGTTGCCGGGATAGGTACGGTTCATCTTGGTATCGTCGATCGGATTTCGGTGTTCTGCGACCTGAAACGCGTGATAGTTGACGATCCCGACGATCAGAATCTCACCGGAGAGCTCCGCGGGATCGAGTCTCGGTACGACACGCTGAATAACGCCAACGCCGTTCAACTCGTCGCCGTCGCTCGCCGCCTGCATGTACAGGGTCTTCCCCGACTGTGCGCCGTTGATGACGGCGACGGGGAGGCCAAATGGGCTCCCATCTCGGGTCTCACCGACCTCGAGCCGGCCCGTATCGATCTCGCCGGGCCCCGCTCTCGCCGTTCCGAGCGTCGTCATGTCACGGACGACGAACCGGTTCGTCTTTATACTGTCCTTTGCGTTCGGTTGAATCAACTCCGCGCCGATTCGAGTCCTGATCGGAACCGAACGTGTCGAACGCGAAGAACAGATCCTCGAGTCGCCGTCCAACGAACGGGAAACGGGATCCCGTCGGTCGGAGCAGCGCTGGTTGATGCCCCATACGGTCTGCTGTAAGTCAGTACCGGCGCACCCTGAAACCGGTCTCCGGATACGCCGGTAAACAGTTACAGCAGACCGTATCACTCGTACATGGGAAGTCGACCTGATCGGTCCGACCCCTCCACGAACGGAAGCGGCGTCACCGTCGCCGGTCGCTCCGAGCCGCCGACGCGAACCGTCACCGCCTCGCTCTCGAGGCCGTAGTCGACGACCGCGAGCGCGATCACGTCTCCGAGCATCTCGCTCGCACCCGCACGGGTGACGTCGCCCACGCTCGAGTCGCCGTCGAAGACGGCCGCACCCGCGTCCGGAACCGGATCCCCCGCGAGCGTCAGCCCCACGAGCCGACCGCTCGGCCGACCGCGGTTTTCGACGCGGGAGACGACCTCCTGGCCGACGTAACAGCCCTTCTCGAAGTCGAGGGCGTTTCGTAGGCCGAGAACGTTTGGGATCCGTCCCTCGAGTTCGGTCTCGAACAGCGGCGAACCCGCCTCGAGCGAGAGGCTCTCCCAGGCCCGGTATCCGAAGGGGGCGGCGTTCATGCCCTGGTTCAACAGGACGTCGTAGACGGCTTCGGCGTCGGTCGCTGCACAGATCACCTCGTACCCCTCCTCCCCGGTGAGCGCGTCCGTTCGGAGAACCGAGACGCCCGACTCGCCCATCGTTCCCCGGACGAACGAGAGTCGCTGATCCGGCGTGGCCGCTCCATTGAGGACGCTCGCGACCTTCTCGGTCGCCTTCGGACCGTGGAGTCCGAAGATCGCGTACTCGTCGGTCGCGACCGTGATCTCGACGTCCTGGATGAACACCTTCTCGGACCAGTCGGCGGCGAGCGGTTCGGCCGTCTCCGGCGGAACGAACAGCAGCAGGCGCTCGCCCGCGTTGTAGATTGTGAGTTCGACCTCGATCCTGCCCTGGGGGTCGAGGACGAGCGCGTAACAGCCCGCGCCGTCCTCGTCGGGAACCCGGTTGGAGACGACGTTGTCGACGTACTCGAGGCGGTCGGCTCCTTCGACGACGACCACGCCGTAGGCGGCTTCGATCAGACCGACGCCGTTTCGAACCGCACGGTGGGTCCGCTCCGGTCGTCCGAAGTGTTCGACGATCGTCCGACCGCCCCGCTCACCGAACGTCGCTCCGTGGTCGGCATGGAGGGACTCGATAACACTCATGGATGGAACCAGGGGACTGGCCGTCTCAGGCGTTTCGGTTCAGAATGGAAACCGCTCTCGCAGCCAGTCGCTGATCGACGACTCCTCGTCGAGATCCGTCGGATCGCTCGGAACCACTCGCTCGTCGGGCTTGATCCTCGTTCGGTCGCCCTCGGACTCGACGACGATCAGTCCGTCCGACTTCAGCGTCGCCAGTGCGTCCTCGAGATCGTCGATCTCCGCTTCGACGGCCGCACGGAGTTCGAAGACGGTCATCCCGTCGCCGGCCCGGTCGACGAGCGCATCGAGTACCGCAACCTCCGTCTCGCTCCGATCTCGGTACTCTCGCTTAGCTCTCATCCGTCTCAGTATTCGTCGACCCGGGATTTGACGTTTGCCGTTCCGGGAGTCCGCGTTCGCCTCGAAGAGGGACGTTGTCTGACGAGCGGCCGACGGCAGCGGTACGTTTTTTATGCCCTGGATCGGTACGGTGGGACAATGGTCCTGCGATGTTCGTTGCTCGGGCACGACTACGGCGAGTCCGAAGTCGACCGCGAGCGCGAAGAACGGGGCAGCGAAGTCGTCGTTACCGTCCAGGAGTACGAGGAGTGTCTCCGCTGTGGCGAGCGAAACGTCATCAGCGAAAACACCGAGGTGACGAGCATCGTCACGGACTCGACCGGCGACTCACGACCTCACGATCCTGATCTCGACGTCGACTCCGAACCGCCGGTAGAACAGACTCACGACCGAACGCGCGGAGACGGGGACGCCGCAACCGGACCACCCGAAGCTGACGCAGAAATCGTCGACGAGTCTGCGGCGGGTGTCGAGTCCCCTCCTTCCGAGAAGGGTTCACCGCCTCCTGGCGAGTCGAGCACCACCGAGCATCCCGAAACCGAAGACGGCGAGCCGATCACCGACGACGGGGAGATTCTCGAGGACGACGAAAGCGACGTCGGCGACGACCGCGACCACGGCGAGTGGCCCGACTCGGACGACGTCGGTCCGCCCGTCGACACGTCGAAGTCGTCGGCCGCCTGGCCGGACAGTGAGACCGAGCCAGCGACGGACACCGAACCGGGCGAGGACGCCGATTCGGTCGAGAACGCCGGTTCGACAGAGCAACGCCACCACGACCAGTCGGACGAAGGCGACGAACCGATCGAGGACGACGAACCGATCGAGGACGACGGGATCGTTCTCGAGCACGACGATACCGCTCACGAGCCGTCGACCGGCACCGAGACGGTCGCGACGGAGGCCGAAATACTCGATGCCGGTGACGGGAACGACGCCGACGATCCCGCCGCCGACGTCGAGGCCGGATCGGGTATCCAGCGGGCCGAGTCGGTTCCGACGCCGGGACGTTCCTCGAGAAACCGCTCCGACGACCGAACGGAGTTTTACTGCCCGCGCTGTGACTTCGTCGAGGGGAACAACCACGGATCGCTTCGCGCTGGCGATATCTGTCCCAGTTGTCGGAAAGGCTATCTGGGTGAGCGTCCGAAACAGTAGCCCCGGGATCGAACCAGTTCACCCGTCCGACCGTAGTTCTCGATGGTGCGGAAATGTCCTGATGGTGCGTCCGTTGTACACGATGACGCTTCCTCGGAACTCCGGGTTGCTCGTGTTTTTGTCATCTTTGAGTGAGCCGTGGCAGCTCCCGAGGGCGTCGACGGCGAGGTTTCTCGCGGATTGGACGAGACTGGATTGGAGATCGGTTTTCTCGCGGACTTCGGTGTACGTGGCTTGGTGGAGTTCGTTTTTGGCTTTGACGAGGTGGTATAGGTCGTCGCTCCACCCGTGGTCTGCAACGTATTGGGCGGCTTGGCGGAACTCCTCGAAGGTGTGGTCAACATCCGAGTGTCGTGACTCGGGGATGTTGAGTTCGACTCGAATGTTCCTGACCACCTCTGCCATACTTCATCAGATAGATAGGTGTATTTAATGGCGGGTGTTTGGGAGCGTGGGGGAGTTGGCCGTGTTGTAGTACGTGGATTTCCTCCCAAGTGTCGGCTTCCTCCCCGAGGTCAAGCCTCGGGGTATCCGCCTCGACCGCTGATGAAAAGAGGTAAACACCCCGCCGTGTATCTCCAATCCATGAAGGAGTACAAGATGCGTCGCGGTGAATATCTCGAGGAGCGAATCCCGGACATGGAGTCGACGGTCGAGGACTACTTCGGCACCATCACGGAGACCCAGGAGTACAAGGGATCCGATCTTCACGTGGTCGGAGAGCCGGCAAATCCCGTCTTCGAGAAGATCGTCGTCGGTGCCGTCGAATACTCCGGCAAAAAGGACAAACTCGGCGTGGAGTTCTACGAACGGGATCCCACCGAACTCGGTCCCGACGAACTCGAGGCCGCTGGTGAGGCAGTCGACGCGAAAAACGATTTCCTGCTCGAGGCGACCGGACGGGACGCCAAGTCGCGACGCGACTCGATGAAGCGCACCGTCGAAGACGACCCCGACCACGACCTATAACGGCGATTTTCTACCATCAGATCATCCGGAATCGACCTGTTCAGCGCTCGCTATCGCCACGACGCCTCGATCGCGACGAGCAGGAGGAGACGAGGCGATCTCCCGACTATCAATACGTTGGGAAAATTATTCCTTTGCGGCTCGTCGACTGGTGAGGTATGTTCCAGACAGACGGGAGAACGCGGCTCCCTCGAGCGATCGTACGTTCCGGGTCGGAAAGCGTCGACGAACGGTTGTACAAACTGATCGCGCTGGCGACCGTCTTCGGGATCGGACACCACGTCGATCATCTCATCAGGGGCAATCACGTCGGCTGGCCGGTGATCCCCGAAGTCACGCCCTTTACTTACACTCTCGCGATCTATCCGCTTCTCGCAATCGGGCTCTATCTGACGCTGACGGAGCGAGCCGGGGCAGGGTACTGGGTCGTCTTGCTAGGGGCGATTTTCGTCGTCGTCACCCTCTCTCATTTCGGCCCGTGGGCGACCGAACCACCCCAGGACGTGATCGGTCCGTACGACCACGTAGCCGTCGGATACGTCGCACTCGCGTGGTTACTCGGCCTCGTCGGAACGTTGTTGGCGGCGACCGTCTACGCGGGACACCGGTGGCGATCCGCGCGCAAGTCTACGTCGGTCGAGCGGTCGCCGCCACGACCCGAGTCGTGACCTGACGTGCTGTCGGTTCGAAACGGCTATGGGGCTCAGGGCGAATCCCTCGAGCGATGGATCTCGCTTCGTTCTTGCTCGCGACGGCGGTCGCTCACGTCGGCTTTGCGATCTTCGTGGCCGTTCACGCCGCACTTTCCGATCGTGACGCCGAAAACTGGCCCTACATCACGCTCGTTCTCGGATTAGCGGGCGTCGCCGCCTACTTCTTTTACGACGAGACGGACAGATCGGGACCGCTCTAAGAGCCGGCGCGATCAGGCGAGGAACACGTGTCGCGGTCGATCCGCGAGGACGTCTCGACCGAACTCGACGGTTTCGGAGAAAGCATCGCTTCGGAAAAAGGCCATCGCGTCCTCGCGGCCGTCCCAACGGCTCGCGATGAACATGTCGTTTTCGTCCTCGCGGTTGACCAGCAGGTCGGTCTTTCGGTGACCGTCCATGTCATCGAGCAGCCCGGCGACGTCGCCGAAGGTACCGACGAAGTCACCCCTGCGTTCGGCTTTGACGGTGTAGAACATGCCCATCGTACCCCAGGAATCGCCGTCGTCGTCGCCCGCCTGCCTGACGATCTCCGGCAGATCCGCGAGAAAGCCGGCCGCCGTATCCGCGGCCCGTTCGGTCTCCCAGAGACTGACGATCGCCGTCTCGGCGTTCTCACTCGCTGATTCGCCGTCCGCTCCCCCGTCGTCTCGATCGGTGGATTCCGGCTCGTACACCGCCGTCTTGACGTGGGAGTCGTAGTGATCGAAGTTCGTCCGCAATCCGTCCACCTCTTCGAAGAGATGGTCGGAATCGGCCGCCGAGTAGAGGACGACCGCGTGGACGTCCTCGCCGTGCGGTTGGCCCGCGTAGACGCCGATCTCGTCGAGTTCGCTTCGGACGTCCTCGTCACCGTGGTGGTCACCGTGAGACCCATCGCCGCCGTGTGCGCCGGATTCCCCGTGTGCAGGGTCACTCGAGCCACCGCTTCCGTGGGGGTGGCTACCGCCGTGTGTATCCGCACTCGTCTCCTGTGGAATCGTTTCGCCGGCGAGGAAGGCACCGAGGTTCTCGGGCGGGAATCGACGAGCCGAGAGGAACCGGCCGAACTCGGCGAACCGAGAACTCGAGGGGTCGAAGCGCATCTCGTAGAGCAGTTCCTTGACGTCGGTCGGATCGTCAGCGAACAGCGTCACGCCCCACTCGAAATCGTCGAGTCCGATGCTACCCGAGATGATCTGCGTGACTCGACCTGCGTACTCCCGGCCGATATCGCCGTGACTCGAGAGGTGTTCCGCGCGTTCGTCGAAGGGGAGGTCGTACCAGTTGTGATCCGGGCCGCGTCGCTTGCTCATCGGGTAGAAGCTGACGAACTCCGCCTCGGGAATCTCGGGCTCGAGACGGGACTCAATGTATCGCTTCATCCCCGTATCTTCGACCTCGCTGTCCTCGTCGAAGAACTCCTGGGACATGTAGCCCGAGACCTCGGTCACGGAGAGGTACGAGTCCGTTCGCTCGGTGAACGCCGCTAGTTCGGTGTGTTCGAATCGGCGCTCGAGCCCGTCGAGATCTGCCAGGGTCGGGCGGAGGTGTAAGACCAGTAGATCGGCCTCGTGTCCGAGCACCGAGAACGTCGCGGAGTCGCCCGCATCGGCGTCCTCGAGTCGTTCGGCCGCGGCCAGGAACTCGATCCCTTCGTCGATCGCTCTCGACCGGCGATGGTCGGGCGCGTTTCGCCAGGCGTCCCAGTCTATCGACCGGAAATCGTGGAGCACGTACCAGCCCTCTTCGGTCTGTGGTGGTGTCCGACGGGTCATACTCTCCGATTGGCGTGGCGTCGCAAAGAAGGACAGGGTTTCGTTCCGACCGGACGAGACGGTACCACGCTCGGGAGCGATCGGTTAGCCGACCGAAACCCTTTACGTACGTCCGTTTAAATCACGTGTCGTATGCGGAAAAGTGGGCCGCCAAAGGGACTCATCGCGTATCTCGTCTTCGAGCTACTCGAGGAGAAACCGCGCTACGGCTACGAAATCTTAAAAGAGATCGAGGAGATCAGCGGCGGCCACTGGGAACCCTCGTACGGATCGGTCTATCCGATCCTGTACAAGTTCGAAGAGAAGGGATGGGCGAAACGGATCGAGCGCGAGGACGAACCCGATCGCAAGTACTTCGAGGTGACCGACGCCGGACTCGAGGAACTCAGCGACCGTCGCGAGAAGGGGTCTGAGAAGGCCGAGGACTTCGCGGACGTGATCCTCGGTTTCTTTCACGTCTACGCCGCGTTTGCGACCGACGACCGTTTCCAGATCCCCGAACTCGAGGGCGAGTGGCGTTTCGACGAGGCGTTCAGCGAGTGGATCGTCGAGCAGCTGGCTCGCCACCACGAACACTACTTCGAGACCGCGTTCGAGCGCGTCGAAGCGACGCCCGAGGAGTTCTCCCGGCGCCACGGAATCGATGAAAACGACGATCAGGCCACGTGAACCGGTTCACGACGATCGCAGATCGAGGCCCCGCTTGTCTGGGCCGTCATGAGTGTCTCCCGCCCAGTCTTCCGTGGCCGTCGTCAAACAGGCTCTGGACCGCTTCTGTTGTCGTCCGTCGACGATTCGACTTCGTGTGTTGTCTGCCGATCGACTCGTCTCCGTGAGTAGATGTTCGTCACCGCCGAGCCGATCACTGGGTCGGCCCCCGACGCGTCGTTGCTCAGCCGGCGAGTAGTCCCGGCGCGAACAACATCGCGAGGAAGCTTATCAGCATCGCCACACCGACCGTCGTCGTGACCACGCGGACCATCCCGCGAGTCGCATCGATCGGGAGACGCGAGACCACGGCTTCGGTGCTGGTCCGAAGGATGTGACCGCCGTCGAGCGGGAACGCCGGAATGCAGTTGAAAAAGCCGAGCTGGAGGTTGATCCAGCCGGTCCAAAACAGCAGGTTCGCGATCGCGAAAACGGTCCAGTCACCGAAGGCGGCGAGCGAACCCTCGACCTGATAGAAGTTCTCGATACCGCCGGCAAAGCCGGCGAAGTTGTAGGGCAACACCTCGAGAACGCCGGCGATCGGAAGCAACACTGCAAAGCCGATCTTGCCGAGGAAGGAGTCGGTGAACGCACCGACGTCTTCGTCCGTTTCACCGCCGAGCACCGAGAGGTACGCCTCGGCGGGATAGAGCTGGACGCCGAACGTCTCGGCCGAAAAGCCAGAGATTCCCGATACGGCGTAGAACCCGACCGTGCCACCGCCGGTCACCTGGCTCCGGTCCCCGAGCGTGACGTCGTACTCGACGCGTTCGCCATCGAGGTAGCCGGCGACGGTAACCTCGTCGCCGGGGTCGGTCGTTCCCAGCCGCTCATTCAGAGCCTGCTGTGAGGGGGTGCGTTCGCCGTCGAATGAGGTGATGACGAAGTGTTCGTTGGCCGGCGCGTCGCTTTCGACGAGCGGACCGTCGTCAGCGATTTCGACGAGCGCGCCGATCGGAACCTCGCGTTCGTCGATCCCGTCGTCCGTTTCGACCGTGAGCGTCGCCGTCTCGCTCTCTCCGACGGCCTCGAGGAGTTCGGTTTCGGTGGCGATCTCCTGATCTCCGACGGCGATGATTTTGTCGCCCGCATCAAGGCCCGTGATGTCGTCACCGATCGCCGCGGTGACGAGCAACGATCGATCGACCTCGATCGTCTCCTCGCCGTTGAGTTCGACCGTGAGCTGATTGCCGTCGGCCGCCTCGACTCGGTCGGTGAGGGCGTCGTTGTCCTCGACGGACTCTCCGTTGATCGCGGTGATTCGGTCGTTGGGTTCGATGCCGGCCGACGCCGCAGGCGAGTCGGGCGCGACTCCGCCGACGGCAGCACCGGGCGCAACGGCGATCGAGCCGATGACGGGACCGAACAGGAGCGCAAAGACGACGATCGTGATCGCGAAGTTGTTCGTCACTCCGGCAGCGAACATTCGGGTCTGGCCGCCTCGAGAGGCGTTTCTGCTGCTTTCCTGTTCGGGTTCGACGAAGGCCCCGATCGGGATGATCGCGAGCATCGCGACGCCCATCGACTCGATGTCGATGTCCTCGACGCGACAGAGGAGCCCGTGGCCCCCTTCGTGAACGACGAGCCCGACCAGCAACCCGAATACGATTCCCGGCGTCGCAGAGAGCGGGAGGAAGTCGTTGACGCCGGGAATCACGAGCACGTTTCGGGGTTGCTGGACGGAGGACGTCGGCTGTGGCGAGGTGAGCGCGCCGATCGCCGCAAAGAGTAAGAAGACGAACATCGCCACCATCACGACGAGCGCGATGCCGATACCGAGATTCGCCCAGGCTCGCCAGAACCGTTTGGGACCGGAGAGCCAGTCGAGAAACGCGCGCCCGCGCTTGGTGTGAAACGTCAGGATCGGCCCCTGCGCACCGATAAACGCCGGGAGCAGGTTCGTGCTCTTGAGGAGGATGATCCCGAACCAGTAGACGAAGAGACCGACGAGGACCCAGGTCAGGAGCTCCGAACCGAAGAGTTCGGGGGGCGAAACGAAAGCGGGGGAACCGTAAACCATCAGTCGGTACTCGGAGCGGCGTTCTCAAATGGCTTTTGTCTGGACACGGACCGGCGGCTCGTCCGTCGAGTCTCACCGCTCGCGCCGGAGCCGTGCGACGACGAACTCCCGGTCGACGTTCGCGAGGAACGGGCCGAGTTTCGGACCCTGTCGCTCGTCGAAAAAGAGCCGATAGCCGGCCGCGAAGAACTCGCCGGTTTCGACGTCGTGGCGTCTCGCACTCTCGTAGATCTCTCCCTGAATCTCCTCGGGCCCGTGGCCTTCCTCGACGAAGTCCGCAAGGTCCTCGAGTGCCGCCTCGGTCGCGGCGTCGAAGTCGTGGTCCGGAACCGCCGCGCGCTTGAGTTCGTAGTCGAACTCGTTTTCGGTGCGCCGGGCCCAGTTTCGGGCCTGCTCGACGCGCTCGAGCGCCTCTTCGACCGCCCACTCGGGCGCGTCGTCGGGAACGTGACCCTCCCGACGGGCTATCTCCTCGCGCAGGTCGGGGTCGTCGGTCATCCCGAGGACCGCCGCAAAGGTATACGGAAGGCGGATGCGCCGTTCTCGTGGCTCGTCGACGATGAGCGGATAGACTCGCTTTGCGAAGGCCACCTCGTCCTCGTCGGCGTCGATCTCGTCGAAGTAAATCTCTTCGAGTCGATCGAACTCGTCGACCAGCTGATCGAGGCGTTCGATGCTGAAGTCCCGAGCTTTCGAGGGATCCTTGACGAAGAAATACCGCAACACCTCGGGTTCGATCAGCTCGAGGACGTCCGAGACGAGGATGACGTTACCCGCCGAGGACGAAAAGGGCTCTCCATCGAGGGTGAACCACTCGTAGACCATCGGCACGGGCGGTTCGATCTCGAGGACGTTGCGGGCGACGTCGTCGCCGCTCGGCCAGGAGCCCTCGGCGTGATCCTTGCCGAAGGGTTCGAAGTCGACGCCCAGCTGCTGCCACTGGCCGGGCCACTCGAAGCGCCAGGGCATCTTCCCCTCTCGGACGGTGGCGCTGCCCTCGTGACCGCAGCCGTCGATGGTCCGATCGCCGGCGTCCATGTCGGTACACCGGTAGGACACGGTCGCCGGCTCGGCGTCTAGATCGACGCCCGTGACGGTCTCGGTGATCTTCCCACACTCCGCACAGATCGGATTGAACGGGACGTAGTCGTCGTCGACTTTGTCCTGGTAGGCCGCCAGAACGTCGCGTGCACGGTCGCGGTTCTCCAGGACGTGGCGAGTAACGTCATCGAACTCGCCGCGCTCGTATAACTCCGTGTTCGAGACGAGGTCGATCGGGACGTCGACGGCGTCGGCGCTGTCCGCAATGATTCTCGAGAAGTGGTCGCCGTAGGAGTCACAGCAGCCGAACGGGTCGGGAATGTCGGTGTACGGCGCGCCGAGATTACGTCCGAGTGCGCCCGCGTCGACGTCACCCAGATCGACGAGGGCTCCCTCGAGGTCACAGAGCGTCCGCGGGAGTTTGCGAAGCGGATCACGATCGTCCGCGGTGAACACCTGGCGCACCTCGTGGCCGCGCTCGCGCAGGACCTCGGCGACGTAGTAACCGCGCAACAGTTCGTTGACGTTGCCGAGGTGAGGGACTCCCGACGGCGAGATGCCGCCTTTGACGACGATCGGTTCGTCCGGATCGCGCGCCTCGACTCGGTCTGCGACGGCGTCGGCCCAGAACGCGTGGTGTTCGTCGTCCTCGCGCTGGAGTGTGTACGGGCTCGACTCGTCGCCTGGTTCCGATTCCGCGACCGCACGTCCGCCCTCGCTGTTCGTCTCGGTGTCCGGTTCGTCGCTCATCGCTCGTGTTCCGCCCAGTACGTCGGCTCTTCACCGACACCGGCGGGGATGACGTCGGTACCGTCGTGTTCGCCGTACCGGACCGCTCGGGCGATTCTGTCGGAATCCGTTCCGTCGAGGACGATCGTCCGCATCCCCGACCGCTCGATGATCTTCGCCGCGAGCAGGTCGACTGGAGCCGACGCGCCGGCGTTCATCTCGAGGCCGGCGATGACGTCGACGAGTTCGGCGGCCGAGAGTCGGTCGTACTTGGTCGCGCTCTCGTCCTCGTTGGGGTCGGCGCTGTAGACCCCCGGAACGCTGGTCGCGTAGACGAGTAGGTCGGCGTCGACGTACTCCGCGAGGGCCGCACCGACGGCGTCGGTCGTCTGAGCGGGAGCGACGCCGCCCATGACGGAGACGTTTCCCTGACGGAGCGCGTCGCCGGCTTCCTCGTAATCGAGTGCCGGCGCCGTGACGGACTCTTCACCGAGTGCGGCGATGAGGAGCCGAGCGTTGAGTCGGGTAACGTCGATCCCGAGCTGATCGAGTTCGATTTCGTTGGCCCCGAGGTCGCGCGCGGCACCGATATACTCCCGCGCGACACCGCCACCGCCGACGACTGCGCCGACGCGACAGCCGTCCGAAACGAGGTTTTCGACGACGGCAGCGTGCTCGGCCACCCGATGAGCGCCGGGCTCGGGGACGAGTACGCTTCCGCCGATGGAGACGACCACTTTCATGCTAATCCGGTGTAACCGGGTTGCTATCTTAAGAGTTGCCAACTGTCCGGCACTCGCCACGGCGTGACACTTGAAAGCGGTGCTGGTCGGTCCGGCGGCGACAGCTACAAAGTGCAACCCGGCCTTGTCACGTACATGCACGTACTCGGTATCGTCGGTCACGACGCACGAGACGAGACGCTCGAGACCGTCGTCGATCAGGCGGTCGAACGGCTTTCGGGGGCGGGACGCGTCGGCGTCGTCAGATACGACGCGACTATTGCGGACGGAATGACCGCCAGCGAGACGATTACGGTCGGCGGAGACGTTACCTACGAACTCGGAGCGGACGGCGACTGGACTGCGACCGGAACGGGGCTCTCCGTCGACGACGCACTCGATCGGCTGGCGCTCGACTGCGAGTACGCCGTCGTCGTCGGCGTCCGCCCTCTGCAGTATCCCTCGGTCGTCGTGGGATCGGGACGGACCGGAGAGGACAGCCTCGACGTCGAGTCGGATCACGTCATCGCTACCGTCGAGACAGCGGCCGAACTCGCGGATATCGACCTCGCGACAGAACTCGAGCGCGTCGACCCCTACGAAACGCTCGAGTCACTCGTCGCTCGCGTCAAACGGTCTCCTCTGGCCGACCGGTCCGGCGCGATCGCGACCTTTACCGGTCGAGTGCGCGCGAAAGACGCCGAGGACGACGATCGGACGCAGTACCTCGAGTTCGAGAAGTACGAGGGCGTCGCCGATGAACGAATGAACGCACTCGAGGTCGACCTCGAAAAGCGAGACGGCGTGCTCTCAGTCGAACTCTACCACCGAACCGGCGTCATCGAGGACGGCGAGGATATCGTCTTCGTCGTCGTCCTCGCGGGCCACCGCGAGGAAGCGTTCCGGACCGTCGAAGACGGAATCAACCGGCTGAAAGACGAGGTTCCGCTCTTCAAGAAGGAAGTGACGATCGAAGACGAGTTCTGGGTTCACGAACAACGTTGATGGTCCGCGGCTAAGATGGACGATAGCACCCTCATCGTTTCCGCTCCCCAGCGATAGAATACAGTGACTATCCGTCCATCGAGAAGTACTATCTCGTCCGTATGATCGCACCGAGATAATGAGTTAGCGCCCGTCGTAAAACGTTTAACAGATTCTAGAGGAGTAGTAAATGAGTGAATAAACGCGGCTAAAAGATTCATTACCGATCAGATCAGTGAACACAATCGAATTTTAGCGAACCGTCCTCGACTTATAACATATACCCATCACAAGTGGTCGATGTCGATGAGTACAACAGCACAACCCTCCACGGAAAGCAAGGAACACCGTCTGAAACGCTACCTTCGCGACCGCGCCGAAGACGGAGAGCTGTACTTCAAAGGCAAGTTCATCGCCGACGAAGTCGGCATGTCTCCCAAGGAGATCGGCGCGCTCATGGTCAAACTCTCCGAGTCCGCGACCGAACTCGAGATCGAAAAGTGGTCCTACACGAGCGCAACGACGTGGCGCGTCGAATCCGCTTGAGGTTCCGAGACGCGACTCTCGAGCGGTCTCGTCACCGACGCGAACGCGTTCCCCGCACGGTTTCGTCTCCGCCGCTCGACGAAGGGGTGGGGGCTTCGGCATCGCTCGAGTCGCGTCGGTCCCCGTTTCGTCTCTCCTTCCGCCGTCCACACCCCGTTCCAGCGAACGTATATACGAGGGGACAGTGAGTCACGCACGATGGACGACGTCGATTCGTCCGGCTACAGCACGTCGACGCGAGCCCAGCCCCTCCAGAACGGACCGCCGCTCGAGCGGATCGAGTCGGTTTTTTCGGTGTACGAAACGCAGACCGAGGGTGAGACCGCTGGTTCGGACGAGGCGAGCCGGACGCTGGTCTACTACGGCGATCCACTGGTTCCACCGCAGGACGTGATGAGCGAGCTGTGGCCCGTGTTCCAGGAGGCCGGCTACGAACCGGAACTGACGACTCGACACGGCGAGTTCGTCCTGGTTGCCGAACCGAAACAGGTCGGCGTCGACGGGGTTCCCTGGACCAACGTCGTTCTGTTGTGTCTGACCGTCGCGTCGACGCTGTTTGCCGGGTCGATGTGGTATCACATCGATCCGATCGCCAATCCGACCGAGATGTGGCGCGCCTGGCCGTTTACCGTCGCGATCCTCGGCGTCCTGGGCGTTCACGAGATGGGACACTACGTGACGAGTCGGTACCACGACGTCGACGCCTCGCTTCCGTACTTCATCCCCGTGCCTACGCTCATCGGTACGATGGGTGCGGTGATCAAGATGAAAGGGCGAATGCCCGACCGGAAGGCACTGTTCGACATCGGCGTCGCCGGACCGCTCGCCGGTCTGGTCGCGACGATCGCAGTCACGGTCGTCGGGTTACACCTGCCGCCGGTGACCGCACCCGAATCCGTCGTTCAGGATCCCAACGCGATCCAGATACGGCTCGGCTACCCACCCTTGCTCGAGATGCTCGCGGCCGCGTTCGACCAGCCGCTGTACCGCGACGACCCGGCGACGGCGGTCAACCCGGTCGTCATCGGCGGCTGGGTCGGGATGTTCGTTACCTTTCTCAACCTTATCCCCGTCGGCCAGCTCGACGGCGGACACATCCTCCGGGCGATGGCCGGTGAGTTCCAGGAGACGATCGCGGCGCTCGTTCCGGGCGCGTTGTTCGGTCTGGCGGTCTATCTCTACTACGTCGGTGACCACGGCGGTAACTCAGTCCTCATCTGGGCGGTCTGGGGCGTCTTCACCGCCATCCTCGCCACCGTCGGCCCCGCACACCCGGTCCGCGACGACCGGTTGGGTCTCGGTCGGCTCCTCCTCGGCATCGTCACGTTCGGGCTCGGAATCCTCTGTTTCATGGCCGTTCCGATCGCGATCGTCGAATAGCGGCCTCCGTCTCTCAGCCGTGCGTGAATCCGCGATCCTCGAGCGCGTCGCCGTCTATCGTTATTCCGTCGCCGGGTTTGCGGACCGAACCGATCGTCGAAAGTGGGACGGCTGTCGCCGCTCGAACGGCCTCGAGTGCGTCTTCGGGAACGGTTGCCACGAGCTCGAAATCCTCCCCGAACGTCGTTGCGCGCTCGAGCGCTTCGTCGTCGTCGGCTGAGACCTCGAACAACGCATCGTCGATCGGGACGTCCCCAGCGTCCACCGCGAACCCGCAGTCGCTTGCCTCCGAAAGCTGGTGGAGCGAGCGCGCGAGCCCGTCGCTCGAGTCCATCATTGCGGTCGCGTGCGCTCCGAGTGCAAGGCCGGCGTCGACACGCGGCTCGAACCGGAACAGCTCGTTCGCCCGTTCACGGAGGCGGTCGGCGTCGGCAGCCGAGTCGGTTTCGGACGCACGATCGAACAGCTCGAGTGCGGCGGCGCTTCGTCCGAGCGTTCCCGTGACACAGAGGCGGTCGCCGGGACGGGCACCGCCTCGGAGGACGGGGTCGTCCGTCCGTCCGAACGCGGTCGTCGTAACCGTAAACTCATCGTGACCGTCGAGATCGCCGCCGACGTACTCGGCACCGACGCGCTCGCAGACCTCGCGTGCGCCGCGTACGAACGCGAGCACCTCGTCACGGTCGAGCTCGGGAGCCGCGTAAACGGCGACCGCCGCTATCGCGGTCGCACCCATCGCGGCCACGTCCGATAGCGACGCACCGACGGCACGCCAACCCGCCGTATAGCGCGTCGTTCCGGACGGGAAATCCGTCCGCTCGTGGAGCATGTCCGTCGTTATCACGAGATCGTCGACGACCGCGGCGTCGTCGCCGGCGGCCTCGAGTTCGCGTTCCAGAAGCGCCAGTACGGCCCGTTCGTCCATACCTCTCGTTTCGTCTCGAGTGCGAAAAACGGTCCGGGACTGCGCTGTGCCGACGGCGACCGGTGGAAACGGAACGCCGACGCGGCTCGAGTGCGATACGATGGTCTTAAATGCCGCGGAAGGGAACCTGACCCCAATGGCTACGATGTACGACGTTCCGGCGGACGATCTCATCGAGGCGCTCGCTGAGGACCTCGGAGACCGACTCGACGAACCCGACTGGGCGCAGTTCGCAAAGACCGGCGTCGGTCGCGAACTGCCACCCCAACAGGAGGACTTCTGGGCGACGCGTGCGGCGAGTCTCCTGCGAAAGATCGCGGATCGCGGACCCGTCGGTGTCGAACGACTCGCAACCGAATACGGCAACGCGAAAAGCGGCTCGAACCGCTACCGCGTCGCGCCCGACCGACGGACCGACGGCTCGCGCAACGTGATCCGGACGATCCTCCAGCAACTCGAGGACGAGGACCTCGTCGAGACTGCAGAGGGCGAAGGACGGCGCATCACCCCGAACGGACGGAGCCTCCTCGACGATACCGCAGGCACCGTACTCGAGGACCTCGACCGTCCGGAACTCGAGCGCTACGCCTGAACGTCGGCCTCATCTCCCGCTTTTCGTCACGCGTTTCTCGAGAGCGATCAGTCGCCCGGCGTGAGCGTGGTCCGTAATCATTTTCCCCGCCGCCAAACAATCGAAGACGTATGAGCGACGCACCCGACGAGGAGAAACTCGAACAGCTTCGACAGCAGAAAATGGAGCAGCTACAGGAACAGGCGGAATCCGGACAGGGGGAGGGCTCCAAGGAGGCCGCCCAGCAGCAAGCGGACGCCCAGAAACAGGCGCTCTTGCGCCAGCACCTGACCGACGACGCGCGAAAGCGACTCAACACGGTCAAGATGAGCAAACCACAGTTCGGCCAGCAGGTCGAACAGCAGGTCATCGCGCTGGCCCGAAGCGGACGGATGCAGGGCAAAATCGACGACGACAAGATGAAACAGCTCTTGAAGGAGCTAAAGCCCGACTCGAAGAGTTTCGACATCAAGCGACGCTGATGGAGGTCGGACTGCTTTACAGCGGCGGCAAGGATTCGACGCTCGCGGCGCTCCTCCTCGAGGATTTCTACGACGTAACGCTCGTGACGGCCCAGTTCGGAATTAGCGACGACTGGAAACACGCCCGCGCGACCGCCGACGCGACCGGCTTCGCGTTCGAACGGCTCGAACTCGATGCGGAGGTGGCACACGAGGCCGTCGCGATGATCCGGGACGACGGCTTCCCTCGAAACGGTATCCAACACGTCCACCAGCACGCACTCGAACGAGCCGCAGCCGACGGGTTCGACGTCGTCGCGGACGGAACGCGACGGGACGATCGCGTGCCCACGGTTTCGAGGGCCCAAGCACAGAGTCTCGAGGACCGACACAGCGTCGATTACATCTCGCCGCTGTCGGGGTTCGGCCGCGGTGCCGTCGACCAGCTCGTCGACGCCCATCTCGAGGTAACGGTCGGGCCAAGCGAGGAGATCAGGCGAGCCGACTACGAGGCGGAGCTCCGGGCGCTCATCGTCGACGAGGACGGCCTCGACGCCGTCGGGGACTACTTTCCGGACCACGAACAGACCTACGTAACCGACGTTCGCTGATACGGATTGCTGTACCGGGTTACCGGTGCGACCGCGGGCGGTCGTGGTCGCACCGGTAACGACTGTTGATCTCCCGATCTCGTCGCTGCGAAATGCCTCCGCGTGTATTTCTCCACCGAGAGCTGATATATAGCTCGGAGGGGACAACCAGCGCGTTTATCCCGTCGGAGTAACATCGGATTACCGATGCAGCGACTGCACGCCCGATACCCGTTTCTCGAGGCGGCACGCGAGACCGTGGCGACCGAGGCGGTCGATCTGGCGACCGTCGTCGAGGACGATCGCGCGGTCGTCGACCGCGCCCGTCAACGAGTTATTACCGCACTCGAGGGGGAGGGTATCGGTGAGCCACACCGAACGACCCGGATCGAGTTGCTCTCCTATCCCGTTGCGCGCGTTCTCGTCTCGATGGTCGGGGAACGCATCCTCGTTCGACGGTACGCTCGCGGAGAGGCCGAAACCGCCTACGACCGGTTCAAAAACGACCGCGACGACACGACCGAACTGAAAAGCGTCGAAACGACGGCACTCGATCTCGCGGACCTCCGTGCCGAGTTCGAGATGGACGAAGCCGTTCGAAGCTCGTCGACGGAGAGCTACCGGATCGACGTCGGTACGTATCTTCCGCTTGCGGCGAACCTGTGGGGCGACGAGTGGTTGCTCGTCAATCAGCCGGTAGCCGATGGGGAGGTCCCGGTCAGCGAGGACGAACTGCTGGTGCTCCTCCGGGAGGCGATCCGGAACCGCATCGAGGACGGATTGCCGTTCGAGGTCCCCGAATCGATCGCGAGCGCGCTCGAGGACGACGCCGAGGAGATCAGACGAGCGCTGGCCGAACTCGATCTGACCCGCGAAATAGACACGGTCGTCCCCGACCTGTTCCCGCCGTGTATGAAGGCACTGCTCGACGATATCCAGAAGGGGGAACACCTCCCGCATCACTCCCGGTTCGCGATCACCGCGTTTCTGGCGAACATCGGCATGTCGACCGACGAGATCGTCGACCTCTATCGGGTAAACTCCTCGTTCGGTGAGGAGATGACTCGCTACCAGACCGACCACATCCGGGGCGATACGTCACCGACTGAGTACTCCTCGCCCTCGTGTGCGACGATGCAATCTTACGGCGACTGCGTGAACAAAGACGACCTCTGTGAGCGCATCCCTCATCCGATGGCCTACTACGAAGAGCGGATCGACGATGCCGAAGACGACGAACTCGAGGACTGGCGCGAAAGCGAGGGGGAGGAGGAAGGCGAACCTGCGGACGACTAACTCCGACGGATCATTTTTCCGGCGGCTCCTCGGAGAGTTCCGCAGCCTGCTGGCGGACGTCCTCGAGCGCTCGCTCCTGTTCGGACCGAGCGAGTCCGCCCGATTCGACGTGGCGCCCCTCGTACTGCCAGGACGGAATCGCGTTCCAGACGCTCGAGTCACCGTCGGCCGCCCGTTCGGCGTCCGATTGACGCTCTCGGTCGCCATCTGATCGGTCGGTCGAGCCGGCTTCGGACGCCGCCGCGGACCGTCGCCACAGGAGGACGACCGCGATGACCGCAAAAATCCCCATCACGCCCATCGCCGTCCGTCCGGGGAGGAACGCCGGCGTCCGGACGAAGAGGGACGAGCCCAGCAGGACGAGCGCGAGAAAGAGGGCCAGCTGGCGACGGGATGACGACTGCTCAGCGTTCGAACTCGAGCCGGCACTGCTCACGGGATATGTCGGTTGCGAGCAAGGAAAACGGTACCGGTAACGGCACTGATCGATCAGGCTGCGTTCTTCGCTTCGGTATCCTCGTCTTCGAGGCCGTCTCCGGGTTCGTTCAGCACGAATGCCAGCCCGATGCCGACGGCCGTCAGCAGGAGGATAAAGCCGACGATCGCACCGACGAGCATCTCCGCGCCATCGGGTGAGAGGACGCTGTTCTCCCCGCCGTAGGTTACGCCGATGTAGAACATGACACCCAGCATCACCAGTACGGCAGAGACGGCCACGATAATTTCGATGACCCGCTCGCGATCAAGCATTACTGAGACGGTTTCTCCGGCCGCATCAAAAACGCTTCGAAGCGCTCGAGTGAGACGGCGTCGATTCAGCGACGATAGTGGGTTCTCGCGGTGACGGAGGAAGCTACGTTCCGGTCATTCCCTGCTCGAGTTCGCGGAGCTGTTCGATCCGCCGTTCCGTCGGTGGATGCGTACTGAACAGTCTGCCGACGACGCCTGATCTGATCGGGATGATAAAGAAGGCGTTCATCTCGGCTTCTTCTCGCATGTCGTCTTTGGGGACTCGATCCATCTCCCCCGAGATTTTCATCAGGGCGGACGCCAGCGCTGCGGGGTTGCCGGTGATCGCGGCCGCACCGCGGTCGGCGGAGTACTCGCGATACCGCGAGAGCGCTCGAATAAGGAGATAGCTGATGATCCAGACGACGAGCGAGACGAGGATGGCGACGACGATTCCGCCACCACCGCGACCGCCACCGCGACCGCGGCCACCGCCGAAGAACGCGCCCCACCGAACCATCATGAACGCGATCGTCGAGAGGAACGAGGCGATCGTCATCACCATCATGTCGCGGTTTTTGACGTGGGCGAGTTCGTGTGCGAGGACGCCGTCGAGTTCGTCTCGCTCGAGCGTTCGCAGTAGTCCCGTCGTGACGGCAACGGCCGCGTTGCGCTGATTTCGTCCGGTCGCGAACGCGTTGGGAACCTGCGAGTCGACGACGGCCACCGTCGGCTTGGGCAGATCCGCCTGCTGGGAGAGGCGTTCGATCGACGCGTGCAGTTGCGGATACTCGTCGGCCGAGACCGTGCGTGCACCCATACTCCGGAGCGTCAGCGTATCGCTGTAGTAGTACTGGACGAGCGAGAAGCCGCCGAACAGGAGCGCGAAGAGGAGCGGACCGCTCCCCGTATAGAGGGTGATCGCACCCGCAAAGACGATGTACAACACGAACAACAGAAACATCGTCAGAAACATCCGGAACCGAAGTCCCCAGTCCGCCTGCCAGTTCATACATGAAATAACGTGTTCCAGGTGATAAGTATCGTTCCCATTCGGCTCGGCCGCTTTCATCCGGTCTGTCACACGTCAGTACCGGTTCAACCGCGATCCGTCTCAGGGAACTTCCTCGGGGATATCCGGCGGTGCGCCGACGACCGTCGCCGTTCGGCCGTCGATACTCGAGTCCTCGACGCCGCTCGAGATCCCCTCGAGTTCCTCGAGCGCTGTCCCGGTCAGATCTTCCTCGCGCTCGAAGACGAACACCCACGTCATTGTCTCCGCCGTCGGAAACTCGCTCGAGACGCCCCAGAGGTGAAGTTCGTCGATATCGACGTTCGCCCCGGTGGGACTCCCGTACTGACCGGAAACGGTCGTTTCGTGTGGAAGCTCCCGGAACAGGTGTGTGAACTCGGGATCGGTCTCTTCCAGCCGATCTCGTTCCCCACGGTGGGCGTCGATCCGCCGTTCGTAGTCGTTTCCGACGACGATCACGTCGGAGCCGATCGCGATGTCCTGCGGTTGACCGTCCGGGAGCGTCTGGGTGAGGAGCGCGTATCCTTCGTACTGGCCGGCCGAATCGTACTCGTCGGCGGCTTCGACCCCGTCGACGATCGACTCGCTGTCGAACGAACCGAAGAAAACGTGAGTCCCGGTCTGGATCAGATGGGCGTCGATAGCCCCGTCTGAGACTCCGAAAACGTCCGGAAACCCGCTCGCTGGATCGGCGTCCGCGGGAAATTCTTCGGTGTAGTCGAACCGGCGGTTCGCGTCCGTATCGAGCAACCACGTCCGAAACGGCGCGGCTTCGTCCCAGTTCGCTTCGATGTCGCGGTCGGTGCTGTCCCGTTCGTCCGCGCCGTTCGCGTCGGATTCAGACCCGTTCGTATCGTCCGTATTGCCGCCGTTCGTTCCGCCGTCGTCGTTTCGGTCTTCGCTGCTCGTACAGCCAGCGAGGCCGACCGCCGCGAGCGCAACGACGCCGCGACGCGAGAGTCTCGAGTGAGTCATCCGATTGGCAGGGTCCACGAACGGAGCAATAACTTCTCGTGACTGTCCGCTGTGTGAGAATTACCGCCATCGATCGGATATCTGGACCGGGGGAATTCACTCTCGGGAGCGAATTCGAACGCGTGGGGAGCCATCCGGGATCAGTACCCTCATTGGGAGGGGTCAGTCATATGTACCGTATCGATCGTTGAAACGAGTACCACAGAGATCCGTGTCGAACGATAGCGTCACAGGTGTGAGTGACTGATGCGCTGGCGGTACAGTGAGACGGTACTACTTTTGTGTACGCTCGCGTTCTTCGCGACGATGGTCGGCCGGTTGGCGATCAGCCCGGTCGTAACCCTGATAACCGACGACTTTGCGGTCTCGAACTCGGTGGTCGGGATCGCGCTGACGGGAATGTGGATGGCCTACTTCGCCTCGCAGTTTCCGAGTGGCATTCTCGCAGATCGGTTCGGTGAACGGCCCATCGTCCTCGTCGCGATCGGCGGAACCGCCCTCGCGAGCGTGTTCCTCGCGTTGACGCCGTTTTTCACGCTCTTCGTGATGGGAACGATCGCGCTCGGAGCCGTCGCGGGGTTGCACTACAGCGTCGCGACCACGCTGTTGACCCGAACTTACGACGAGATCGGCGCTGCGATCGGGGTCCACAACGTCGGCGCTCCAGCTGCCGGGCTCGTTGCTCCGCCGATCGCGGCCTGGATCGGCGTTCGATACGGCTGGCGGCCCGCAGTCGCCGCCGCAGGAGTCATTGCGCTCCCGGTTTTCGTGCTCTTTGCGTGGCGGATTCGCCCCGTCGAACCACGGCGGCCCTCACAGCCCATGCGCGAGCGCTTCGAACTCGAGGCGATCGTCGAACTCATTAGTCGACCCGAAATCGTCTTTCCGATCTGTATCTCCGTCGTCGGTGCGTTCGCCTGGCAGGCGACCGCATCGTTTTTACCCGCGTTTCTCGTCGAGCATCGGAATCAGTCGACCGAATTCGCCGGCGTGGTCTTTGCGGGATACTTCGTCGTCCAAGCGGTCACGCAGGTCGGTGTCGGGGCAGCCTCCGACCGATACGGCCGGTACGTCTCGACTGCTGGATGTATGGCGCTCGCTGCCGCTGGATTCGTCTTGCTGGTCGCCGTTCCCGGATTCCTCGCCATCGCCGTCGCGATACTGCTCGTCGGGACGGGGCTCGGCTGGGGTGCCGCGTTGCTCCCGCGGTTCATGGACGTGCTCGGTGACGCAGAACGCGGGGCTGGCTTCGGCCTCGTTCGTTCCGTCTACGGGTTTATCGGTGCGCTCGGCTCGGTCGTCACCGGAACGCTTGCGGACCTGTTCGGGTGGGACGTCGCGTTTACCGTCCTGGCGGGACTGCTCGCGCTCGTCTGTTGTGCCATCGCTGTCAACGTGGTTCTCTCGCTGGACTACTAATGTGGATTGCCGTGAGCATAGCTGCGTACAAAATACACGCGCCCGTTCGGAACCCGCACTTGCTTTGCCGGTGCGGAACCCGGCGCACTCGAGGAACGTGTCTGTCCGTACTTTTAAGTGAGCGTCTCGCGTCTAATCTGTTAGCAATGGCCATAGATCCGCAGTTTCACGAGAACCGAGAGCAAGTCGACGAACACAACGGCCACGCGGTCTGGGGCCCCGTCGACGAACCCGAAGAGCTGGGCATTCACGGTACGCACGTCGCCGTCGATTTCGATCTCTGCATTGCCGACGGTGCCTGTCTCGAGGACTGTCCGGTAGACGTCTTCGAGTGGGTCGACACCCCCGGCCATCCAGAAAGCGAGGAGAAGGCCGATCCGACCAAAGAGGCCCAGTGTATCGATTGCATGCTCTGTGTGGACGTCTGTCCCGTCGACGCGATCGATGTCGACGCCGGGCGAACGGCGTAGTGGAGAGCGAAACGAAAAGAGCAGCTCAGAAGACTCACTCGGCTCGGTCGACGTCGACTTTCTCTTTGAGCGTCTCGAGACCGTCGGTTTCAGCGAGTTCCTGCAACCGCTCCCGGAAGTGCTCCTCGCAGAGGCCGACCTGTAACCCGTCGGATTCCGCGGCGAATGCAGCCTCGCGGTCGCAGTAGTGGCAGTTCATGGACGCGGGTAGGAACCGCGATGCATTGAACCCTCCGCTCTCGGTCGAGTGCGTTTCTAGTGGTCCGTTAGCTCCAGGCGATCGTACTGCGATTTCGACAGGCCGGCGACTCCGAGTCTATCGCCGTGCGCGTCCGTCCCGCCCGTCGCGAGGAGGTCGTACCGGTCGATCGTCCGTTCGACGAGTCTTCGGTCGACGTCTCGGTCGTACGGATACCATCGCTCGACGGCGTCCAGTTCGGACGCGAGCCCGAGCGCCCGCTCCGGATCGCGATAGCGTAACGGGTGGGCGAGCGAGACGATATCGGCTGCTGCTGTGAGTACCGCCCGCCCCCGCTCGAACGATGGGACCGCTCGCGGAACGAAACAGGGGCAGTCGGCACCGATGAGATCGTCGAACGCCTCCCGATAATTTTCCACGAGTTCGGGATGATCGTCGACCGCGCGGGCGATGTGTGGCCGACCGAACCCGCCGGTAACGGTCACGCCGAGATCGACGCCGGTTTCGTCCTCGACGCAGTCGACGATTTCCTGGCCGCGTTCGATACGGTTCGTCTGGATGCGATCGGTCATGGCGACGAGTTCGTCGGTGGGGTCGATGCCGTATCCGAGCAGATCGACTCGCAGACCGGTGTCGCATTCGACGCGGAGTTCGATCCCGTGGACGATCGTGATACCGTCGCGGACGATTCTCGGTTTGTCGAACGGCTGGACTCGATCGTGATCGGTTATCGCGACGACTGAGACTCCGGCGCGACGAGCGACGTCCGGAACCGCCGCCAGCTCGAGACATCCGTCCGAACGGGTCGTGTGGACGTGAAGATCCGCGTAGGGCACAGCGTACTCGAGCGGCCGGGATGGTAAAAGCCGTTCGCCGGTGCGGACGGGACGCCGTCGACACCGATGCCGACGGTCGTCCGGATCTGTTTAATGTGCCCTTCGTTGACGATCCATTCTATGACATACTAGGTCACAAAGGTGTAGGGATAGACTAGAGAACGTTTATGGACAATATTTATAATTATTGATCACGCATATGGTGGCGTAATGCTGCGAAACCGCACCGGCGAGGCCATCGACGACCACGAGTATCCCGCGACGACCGACGAACTGATCGAGGAGTACGGCGATCACGTTCTCGAGCTCCCGAACGGTAGCGAATCGGTCAACGACGTACTCGCCCGCCTCGAGAGCGAGACGTTCGAAGACTCCCACGAGGCGCGTCTTGCTATCTACTCGGCGGTGAGCCGGAAAGCGATCGGCCGTGTCGGCTACAGCGACCGCGATCCCACACCGGTCGGAAGCCCGTACGCGCCGGACGCGGTCTCGTTCTAGCTCGCGTCGGGATCGAAGCGGGTTTTCACGTGTTCGCTCAGTTCAGAAAACCGATCGCGTCCTCGAGTTCGATCGGTACCGATCCCTTCCGATACCCCTCGACGTGGCCGTCCGGACGGGCGCGATAGACGACCGCAGGACGGTGACGAACGTCCGGTTGCTCGCCGCGAACGGCGTTCCAGACATCGTCACGGAAACTCGAGCAGTCGACGAAGAGAACGGCTCCGCCGCCGTGCTCAGCGAGTTGGCCGTTAACTTTGGTTTCGGCGGTGTCGCGAACGGCTGCAACGGGTCCCGCCGCGGCGCGGTTTTTCGGCGGCTGCGGTCGCGTTACCTCGACGAGGATGTTCGTCGCCGAGTCTTCGGCTCGGTAATCCAGCGAGTGACCGGTCGTCACCTCGATTTCGGGTGTGATCTCGTAGTCAGCGTCGGTTAGGATCTTCGCGGCGATGAACTCGCCCATCGCGGCGCTCATGCGGACCCGATCGACGTGGTTACTGGTGCCGAGTTTGCCCGACATGACGTGCCGGTACTCGTCGAGTACGCCCGTCGCGAAAAACTCCTCGAAAAAGCGCGTCGCCTCGCGACGGCCGGCGTCGGGAAAGCCCGCCGCGTGCTCGCGGAAGAACGCACGCGTCGACTCGCGACCGTCTTTCGACATGAACACCGGCAGGAAATACCACGAAATGTGCGGATAATCTTCGAGCCAGCGATCTTCCTCGTGGAGCGTCGCCAGCAGTTCGCGCTGTGCCCATCGAGAGACGTGGTACGGAACGTCGGTCCAGGCGAATTTGTTCGTCTTCCACAGCGAGGAAGGGGTTTCGGTATTCCCCATCCAGTAGGCCTCCTCGTCGTTGCGAGCGAAGAGGGCGATATCGCCGTTTTTCATCTCGAAGCGGTGCGTTTCCCAGTCTGTGCCGATGTCGAACCACGGCGCGATCGTGCGGGCTCCGATGTTCGACCGAAGCGGCTGAAGGATTTCCTGTCGGACTCGTTGCTCGCTCCAGGTCGCAGGCGAGTAACGAAAGCGAAGCGGCCGTGCCACGGTATCAGTACGTTCCAGCCCGACATACGTCTTACGAGACAGCGGATGTGAGGAACCGTTACATTGATATACGCTACCGCCATACACTGTGTATAGTTACCATGTCAATGGGTGCCTATGACGAAGACGAACACGAGCGCCGCGAACAGCAGGCCTCGAGAGTCGATGCGGATTTCGACGACGAGCGGACGATATATCACGGACAGGTCGAGTACGACTCCGGCGACTCTGCAGAAGCGCTTTTGAGTAAGTTCGAGGAGATCAAGTCGAATTAGAGCAGCGAACGTCAGAGCAGGAACGACGAACGCCCGAACGAATTAGTGCTCGCCCGCACGATGTGGCGTATGAACATCGGTATCGTCTCCGATACGCACGACAACGTGACGGCGACCGAACGAGTGACCGAGATATTCGCGGCGGAGGGCGTCGAGATCGTCCTTCACTGTGGGGACTTCGTCGCCCCGCTGATCCCACCGTACTTCGAGGGAGTCGAACTCCACGGCGTACTCGGGAACAACGACGGAGACGTGGCCAACCTGGGATCCGCTTTCGACGCCCTTTCCGGCGAAAGCGAACTCCACGGCCGATTCGCGAGCCTCGAGTTCGACGGGCTCTCGTTTGCGGTCCTTCACGGCGAGTCGAAAGCGGAAGTCGAAGCCGTCGCCACCGCTGGAATGTACGATTTCGTCTGTTACGGTCACCACCACGAACGGGAGCTAACCGAGGTCGGTCGAACGACGGTTCTCAACCCCGGGGCACACTTCCCGACGGTTGCCGACGCCGATCGAACGGTTGCGATCCTGGATACGCGCTCGGAGACGGTTCGGTTTCGCTCCGTTCTCGAGGAGTGAGCACGACCCACGGAGACCGCCGGACAAAGGTATTAACGTCACCGAGCGAGTAGCGTGGCGTATGCAGCACGTGAAGATTCCGCAGGACCGAATCGGTGTTCTCATCGGAGAGGGTGGTGAGACGATGCGCGAGATCGAGGCGGAAGCCGAGGTTCGACTGGACATCGACTCCGAGAACGGCTCCGTCGCCGTCGAAACCGTCGGAGATCCCGTTCTCGGCCTCAAAGGTCCGGAGGTCGTTCGGGCGATCGGACGCGGGTTCCCACCCGAGGACGCGCTTCGGCTGCTCGAAGGCGAGATGATGCTGTTCGACGTCGTCGATATCGACGCTGCCTCCCGGAACAAAAACGATATGAAGCGCCAGAAAGGACGACTCATCGGTGAGAACGGACGAACCCGCGAGCTAATGGAGGAGCTCTCGGGTGCCTCGGTCGTCATCTACGGCTCGACGCTCGGTATCATCGGCTCGCCCGAGCAAGTCGACGCCGCTCGCACCGCATCCGAGATGCTCCTCGATGGTGCCCCTCACGGTGCCGTCTACTCGTTCCTCGAGGACCGACACAACGAAATGAAACACAAGGGAATGGAGTACCACCGGTTCCCCGGCGGGAAGTCCTGAAAAGCGGGCCACCAAACACGGTTATCCCGTGCCACATCAGCCGGATGGACAGCGAAGCGTGCGGTCGTCCACAACTACTGTTGGGAGTCGTCCATATCCTGCGTTCAACGTTCTTGGCATCCTCCTCGAGCGGCCATCTATTCGGTCTCAGTAGCCACCGATCAGGGGTTCGTGCCTCGAGTTGAGTATCGACCCCCACCCACGTCTTGCGGTTTTGGATGGTTGACACCGGAACACTTATATAGAATAGCAATCAATCTTTCCCTGACTATGGCACAACAGCAGATGGGCAATCAGCCCCTCATCGTTCTTTCGGACGACAGCCAGCGGACATCGGGAAAAGACGCACAGTCGATGAACGTACAGGCCGGAAAGGCCGTCGCTGAATCGGTTCGAACGACGCTCGGACCGAAGGGGATGGACAAGATGCTCGTCGACTCGACGGGGAACGTCATCGTCACGAACGACGGCGTGACGCTCCTCTCGGAGATGGAAATCGATCACCCGGCCGCCGACATGATCGTCGAAGTCGCAGAAACCCAGGAGGACGAAGTCGGTGACGGGACCACGAGCGCCGTCGTGGTCGCCGGCGAACTGTTGAGCCAGGCCGAGGACCTCCTTGAGCAAGATATCCACGCGACCACACTCGCACAGGGATACCGTCAGGCGGCCGAGGAGGCCACCGAAGTCCTCGAAGACATCGCTATCGAGGTCGACGATGACGACGAAGAGGTCCTCCACCAGATCGCCGCGACGGCGATGACCGGCAAAGGCGCAGAGAGCGCTCGCGATCTGCTCGCAGATCTCGTCGTCACCGCCGTCCAGTCGGTTGCCGACGAAGACAGCATCGACACGGACAACATCAAAGTCGAGAAGGTCGTCGGCGGCTCCATCGAGAACTCCGAGCTCGTCGAAGGCGTCATCGTCGACAAAGAGCGCGTCTCGGAGAACATGCCGTACTTCGCTGAGGACGCAACCGTCGCGATCATCGACGGCGATCTCGAGATCAAAGAAACCGAGATCGACGCCGAAGTCAACGTTACCGATCCAGACCAGCTCGAACAGTTCTTAGAGCAAGAAGAGGCCCAGCTCCGCGAGATGGCCGAAGCGATCGCCGACGTCGGTGCTGACGTCGTCTTCGTCGATGGCGGTATCGACGACATGGCCCAGCACTATCTCGCCCAGGAAGGTATCATCGCCGTCCGACGCGTCAAATCCAGCGACCAATCTCAACTCGCCCGTGCGACCGGTGCTCGACCGGTCTCGACGGTCGACGATCTCACCGAGGGTCACCTCGGCTTCGCCGGTAGCGTCGCACAGAAGGACATCGCGGGCGACCAGCGCATCTTCGTCGAGGACGTCGACGACGCGAAAGCCGTTACGCTCATCCTCCGCGGCGGCACCGAACACGTCATCGACGAAGTCGATCGCGCCATCGAGGACTCCCTGGGCGTCGTTCGAACGACAGTCGAAGACGGAAAGGTCCTTGCAGGCGGCGGCGCACCCGAAGTCGAGCTCTCGCTCGCCCTTCGTGACTACGCCGACTCCGTCGGCGGCCGAGAACAACTCGCCGTCGAAGCCTTCGCGGACGCGCTCGAAGTTATTCCGCGAACGCTCGCTGAGAACGCAGGACTCGACCCCATCGACTCGCTCGTCGAACTTCGCGCGGACCACGACGGTGGCAACGAAGCCGCCGGCCTCGACGCGTTTACGGGCGACACGATCGATATGGCCGAGGAGGGCGTCTACGAACCTCTCCGCGTGAAGACCCAGGCGATCGAATCCGCGACCGAGGCGGCCGTCATGCTGCTTCGTATCGACGACGTCATCGCTGCCGGTGACCTCGCGGTTGCCGACGACGACGATGGCGAGGATATGCCGCCAGGCGGCGGTGGCATGGGCGGCGGTATGGGCGGCATGGGCGGCGGTATGGGCGGCATGATGTAAGCCGGATTCCTCCCCTTCCGTCGGTCGCGACCATCGAACACCGACGCGATAGTCCGACCGTTTTTATTCTACCGACTCACACTACCAGTCGACACTCTATTTAATACTTTACCAGAATGGTTTAAATATAATAACGAAATTAGTGATTGTAGAAGGTAATAACCAGTAGTGAAGAGCAGTACACTCACGATCTGTTCGGAGTGTGGCGGTCGGCTACGAGAAACGGGGACCGAAACCGTCTGCGAAGACTGCGGTCTCGTTTCCGGGGAAGACGCCCTCGATCGCGGGCCGGAATGGCGCTCGTTCGAGGACAGCGAGACCGATCGACGGCGAACTGGAGCACCACTCACTCGGTCGAGGCACGACCGAGGCCTGTCGACGGAGATCGGCTACCGCTCCGGATCGGATTCGTATCGGTCACGGCTGACCGGCCGAAAACGACGACAGATCGCACGCCTCCGACGCGAACACAACCGCGCGCGCATCTCCTCGAAAGCCGAGCGAAATCAGATCTACGGATTCGCTGAAATCAGACGAATGTACGCGTTGCTCTCGCTTCCCGACGTCGTTCGAGAGCAATCGTGTGCGCTGTTCAAATCCGCACAGTCGGAGGGGCTATTTCAGGGGCGATCTCTCGAGGGATTCGCAGCGGCATCGGTCTATGCGACCTGTCGAACGCGCTCGATCGCCCGTACGATCGACGAAATCGAAGACGTAGCCCGTGCCGACGAAGGCGAACTCAAAGTCGCCTACGATGCACTGAATCGCGAACTCGGGCTTCCGACGGGACCGATCGACCCCGCACAGTATCTCGCTCGCTACGCATCGAAACTCGATCTCGAGCGAGCCGTCGAGCGCCGGGCTCGCGACCACGTGGCCACGTTAGACGGCCGTGGACTGATCGGCGGTCGAAACCCGAGCGGCGTCGCTGCCGCGTGTCTCTACGCGGCCGCTCGAGAACGCAACGAGTGGACGTCGGTGACGCAAGCGGAGGTCGCTGACGTGGCAAACGTTTCTCCGGTAACCATTCGGTCGACGGTCACCGACGTCCGCGACTTTCGATCGCCGGAGAGATGAGAGCCCGGTCCGGATTCGATCACGTCGTTCGAAGGGAATCGGTGCTCGGCTCGTACACCTCGCCTTTCTGTTTGAGTTTCTCGATTTCGTGCTCCGCTTTCGACTGGTCCATGCCGACCTCCTGTGCACGCTCGAGGACGATATCGACCGGTGCACCTTCGTCGTACTCGGATTCGATCTCGCTGATCAGTCCTTTGAGGTTCTTGATCCGATCGCGCTGGGATTTGGAGGTCCCCGCCTCGACGATGTCCGCATCGAACTCGCCCGTTTCCGGATCGACGCCGATATCCTGGAGACACGACCGGACGATCTCGATGACTCGTTCTGCGTCCTCCTGCTCGACGGTATCGGAGAGTCGAATGCGAGCGCTTGCTTCCGAGAGCCGAACCAGCGCCTCGAGTTTTCGGGCGGTGACGGGGATCGGTGCGTCCTCGTCCGTCCCCTTCGAACGGAGGTCGACGTAGAAATCGCGGATCGTCTCCCGAGCCGCTTCGGTCATCCGCGGGTGACAGTTCTGTTTTGCGAACGCGATATACTTGCGGAGGAGTTCGGCGTCGATGTCCGGATCGACCGTCTCGGTCATTTCGTCGATTTCGTCCTGGCTCACGTCGAGCGAGGTCATCTGATCGCGCTGCGTGGTCAACTCGCCCGCGTAGTTGGTCGTAAGGATGTGCTCAGCGAGGTTCCTGTCCTTTTCCTCGTCGGGCTGGTCGGTGACCGTAAAGATCAGGTCGAACCGGGAGATGAGCGCCGGCTCGAGATCGATCTGCTCGCTCATCGGCTCGTAATGGTCGAAACGCCCGTACTTGGGGTTTGCCGCACCGAGGAGAGAACATCGGGATTTGAGCGTTGCATTAATACCGGCCTTGCTGACCGAAATCTGCTGTTGCTCGAGCGCCTCGTGCATCGCGGATCGGTCCTCCGAGCGCATTTTATCCAGTTCGTCAACCGCCGCGATCCCCTGATCAGCGAGCACGAGCGCGCCAGCCTCGAGGGTCCACTGCTGTCCGTCACCGAAATCGTCGCGAACGGCAGCAGCAGTCAGCCCTGCGCTGGAGCTCCCTTTCCCCGACGTGTAGACGGAACGGGGCGCAATGTTCCGGATGTAACTGAGCATCTGGGAGTTGTGGGACACGATCCCGTTCGAGACGTAGTTGTGGGTTCGTTCGATCTCGAGGTCGTACACCCAGTCGTCGTCGGGTTCGAACGGTTCGATCGAGACGATCCGATCGGTTTCGGCAGGGAACCGTCCACCCGAAACACCGCCGTCGGCACGAGCGCCGTCCGCGTTCCCGATCGACCGCGCGAGGGGATCCGTCGCGGTTTCCACCGCGGCGACGTGATCGCCGGGCGAGAGCGCATCGGCGCGAACGGGGCGAAACGCATCCGGAGCCGACACGAACAGCGGATGCGACGGCGTCACTTCGAGCGATCGACCGCTCGCGGTCCGAATTCGGTACATCCGCTCCGGCGCCCGTCGTTTCCAGACTTTCGTCGCCCGCTGTGGCGCGATCGTCCCGTCCTCTTGCAGCGACGGTACCTCGAGATCGATCTCGTCCCACCAGCCGTCGTCGATCGGATTCGGATCCACGAGATTCGACTCGACGATCTCTCGAATCGGGACGGTTCGTCCGTCCGCGAGAGACACCAGGGTGTCCCCGCGGACACACTTACCCGTACCCGGATCACCGATGAGCAACATGTGCAGATCGCCGCGAATCCTCGAGCCGTCGGGAAGCTGCTTGGTGACGCCCGAAAAGAGCTGAAGGATCATCGCGAGCTTCTCCTGTTCGTAGCCGTAGATCGAGGGGGCGATCGATCCGACCATCCGCTCGTAGACGCTCTCCTGGTTGGAAATCTCGTAGATCTGTTTTTTGTCCTCGTCGGTGATGTCCATGTCCTCGAACTGCTCTTCTTCGACCTGGACCGATACCCCCTCCATGTAAAAGTCGAAGACGGGTGACTTCTCGCCTTGGCTTTCCTGTTGCTCGAGTCGAAGCACGCCGGTCGCGGCGACGTTATCTCCGGGAGTGACCTCGCCGGTGATGTCGTCTTCGATATGAATGTCGAGCGACTGCGGCGTCTCCCCACCACGTAGGCCTTCGGGACTCTCCTGAATTCGAAGCTTCTGGGAATCGACGAACTCGGACTGGTCGAAGTTCACGCGAAACGGCCCCTGTCGTTCACAGCCCTGGCACTCGTGGGGCTCCTGGAAGTTACCGCTCGACTGGGGGACTCGAGAGAGAGTGCCACAGAGCTGGCATTCGAACGCAGCCTCCTCGATTTTGGGCCGGACATCGGTCGCCTTCCGAACGATTCCCCGGACCTGGACCAGCGAGTTCATCTCCCGCGCTCGAATCTCCCTGATCTCGGGGGACTCGGTCTCGGGGAGGTTTCGAATCCGGACGTGGGCCTGCCCGAGGCTGACGTCGATCGGGAGGTCGTACAACCGGAGCGCTTCCTCGGCGTAGCGCTGGAGCTGTTCGGGCTGGTTCAGGTAATCATCAGCCAGATCCGGATCGAACCGATAGAGGTCCTGCCAGTCGATCGCGAGCGATCGCTGTTCGTTCGGATATCGCTGCGCAAGCTGTTTGATATCGCTGTCGTAGTAGTTGCGGAAGAACTGCTCGAACGCGTCGACAAGCTCAGAATTTCCCGCTTGCGCCATTGGAATGGTGTACGGCTCTCATCAGGTATAAATGATGGCAAAGCGCTGCGAAACTGTTCGTCCCTATCTCGAGAGCCGATCGCGCGGTGCGTGGACGGACGGTCGCTACGGGCTGTCCTCGAGGAGTCGATTCGGTCTCAGATCGAGAGCGCTCGAGGACGGCTCCTCGCAGTGAGTTTCGAGAGCCAGTCGTCGACGGTGTAACGCAACCCTCACCGCCGGGACGAGCGTCCGAAAACGGAACGACGCCACGGAGGTTCGGACCGCTGCCGTGCGGTTCGGCGGACGGTTCTTGGTATCGTGGTTCCTCGGACAGTGCGAGTGCCACCATCGGAACGCGAACCCGTTCGCACGGGTCGTTCGAGTCCGCTCGATGGCTCCGGAAGAGTAATTCGAGCGCCGGCCGGAGCGTGGCGTTATCGGCAGTGATAGCCACGCTCCGTCCGCCGGACGAGACCTTTCGCGACGAGCGATCGGAGTATCGGCAAGAGCGTGAGCTTCGAGAGACCGAACCGGTTCTGGAGCTCCGTCGTCGTTGCTTCACCCGCGGAAACGAGCGCGAGGTAGACGAGTTTGGCCCGCGGTGACTGGAGATCGTTCGGCACCGTGACCGACCGGGTGTTGGTGGGCATCATTGGCCACAGAGGACACCAACGAGACGACATATAAATTATCGACGAGAGGTGTGTACAGGGCACAAAGAAAGCTGATTGTGAGGCCAACGTTCGGCAACGGACGGCGTTCAGGGGTCGATATCGTCAGCAGCGACGCCGAGGGTCGCGATCGATCGAACCGCCTCCTCGACGGTGATATCGATGTCGTAGACGTTCTCGCTCGAGATGTGCATCACGAACCCGTTGGTCGTCGGGTTGGGGCCGAGTGGGACCATGATGGTCACCATGTCCCCACAGCCGGTGTTCGCTTCGATTTTCGGGGGCGTATCGGCCGTCAAAAAGCCGAGCATGTACGCGTTCTCGTGTGGAAACTCGACGAGTTTTACCTCCTGAAACTGATCAGTGTCGTCGTCCACCAACAGGTTCGCAGCACGACGAACGCTCTCGTAAATGGTGCGCACGCCGGGGATCGTCTCCATCGTCCGGTGGACGCGCTTTGAAAGGTAGCGTCCGGGCGTGTACTCTGCGACCAGTCCGACCAAAACGAAAAAGGCCACGATCGACAGCAGTGACGCCAGTTGCACGACGATCCGCGGCGGCTCGTTCGGCCACGCATAGATCAGCCCCTCGATGACCGGGGAAAGAACACCGAGGACGAAATCGATCACTACGAGAAGCACGAGAACCGTGACGACGAGCGGAATCGTGATCGCGACACCGTTGACGAACCACCGTTTCAGCCGTTTTCGAACCGTTCCCATGTGCGATACGTACGCTGTCGAGTCCGAACTGAAAATCGCTCCGGCCGACAGAGTGATCCCGGCTCGAGTTTTCACGGCGTCACGCTCGTCTCGCGTGCCAGGACTAACCACGGCGTCGGCGTCCTCGAACGATAGATCTCAAACAGCGGAGTAGCCTCGGGAACCGCTGAATTCTTCCGTCCGCACCTACTCGCAACTCAGAACGGACTCGGTGCCGACGAATTGCAGATCCATCTTCTCAGCGAAAGAGGACAGGAGTTGAGTCCGCCTTCGCACCTGGTCCGGGGCGTGTGCGTCGGTTCCAGCCACGAGTGGAACGTCGTAGTCACCGAAAATAGACAGGAAATCCGGATGCGGATGAACGGTCGCGTACGGCCTGTCGAGGCGACCCGCGTTGATCTCGAGTACGGTGTCCGAATCGACGAGTGCCTCGGCGATGCGACGGTAATCTCCGTCGTTCATCACCCCCCGGAGCGAGGGGCGACGCTGAGTGACGTCGACGTGAGCGATACTGTCGAACAGGTCCGACTCGATCAGTCGGACCTGCCAGTCGACGTACGTTTCGATCGCGGTCCGTTTGGCCGTCTCGGACCGATCGACGAAGTCCTCGTTTTCCATCACGTAATACTCATCCGCGTAGTGAACGCTCCCGATAGCGTAGTCGAAAGCGGCTTCGTCCAGAAAGGACCGAATCTCGGATTCGCGATTCGGGTCGTAGTTCAACTCCACGGCGTCGTAGATCTCGACGTCCGTGGTGGCACGAACCTCGTCGATATCGCTCCTTCTTTCCGCGTAGGTTTCCTCGAGGTCGTACATCCGTCGTCGACCGAACGGATCTTCGTACGGAAGGCAGTGATCGGTGAAACCGATCCCTGATAAACCGGCTTCCGCCGCTGCATCGGCCATCTCGCGCATGTCGTATCCGTCGGAATAGGTCGTGTGCGTGTGGAGGTCGTGCTCGATCACCATGGCTCGGCCTCGAGTAAGTACCCTAATCAAGACTCGCGTCTCGGTATAATCTGCCCGTGCATAGGTGCTCGAGCGGCGACGGGGCAGATCCGAAAATCGGATTCGTCGGTTCACGGAGTCGGTCGCGAGAAAACGGATGGAATCGTCCGGAGATGTTCCACGCCGAAACGTGCTCACTTCGTTGTGCGCGCCTCGTCTGATTCAAATCCGTGCCAGTTCGATCGCTACCGCTCACGAATTAGTTCGCGACAGCAATATGGGATCGCCCGGATTTGAACCGGGGTCACGGGCACCCAAGGCCCGAAGTATACCAAGCTAACCCACGATCCCGTACTCAATCGTTTCGAGTGCAACCCATAAAGGGTTTCGTTTCGCCCGAACGGTTTTGCGTCTCGGGTAGGTAGCCTCGAGTATGGTCACGGGGTTCGAAATCCTGCTGTTAGTCATCGTACTCGCCGCCGTGTTGGGCGCGTCGACGCTCGTCGAGACGGTACGGCCGTTCATCGTCAACGCGGTCGTCGGGCTGCTCGTGTTGTTCGTCGCCCAGTCGGTGTTCGGCTTTTCGGTCGCGGTTACCCCCGTTGCGATCGCGATCGTGGCGATCGGTGGCGTACCCGGCTCACTGCTGGTGATCCTGCTCTCGGCGTTCGGTATCGCGTTCGTTCCGTAGCTCGAGTCTGGCCGGGAAACCGATCGAGAAGCCGATCGAGAGACGATCTGTGAGCGATCGCGACTAGAGGTCGTCCTCGCGAAGCTCGATATCCGCGATGAGATCGTAGGGGTGAGCCCCCTTACGAATCCCGTCGAGGAGCGCAAACGCCTCGTCGGGCTCGAGGAAGTGTTCGGTGACGACGCGTCCGAGCGGCGTCGGTTCGAAGCCGTCGATGAACCCGTACTGGAGGAGCTTTCCGACCGCGTGTTTCGTCGGAACGTCCCCGAGCATCCGGTCGTTGAGCGATTTGGCGGCTCTGGCACCGACCGTGACGTTCGCGAGCGTCTCCTCGACGGCGGCCGATTCGTCGTAGTGAGTCATCACCGACTCCATCTCCCCTTTGAGTAAGGTAAAAGCGACCTCGTCCTCGGTCATCTCCATGGAGTTGTGATACGCACAGTCGGGCTCGACGAGAACGTAGACCGTCCCCTCGTCGTGATAGTCCGGTCGGCCCGCCCGCCCGAGCATCTGGTGGAACTCCTGGACTGAAAGCCACTCGATCCCCATCGCCAGCGAGTCGAAGACGACCTGCGAGGCGGGGAAATCGACGCCCGCCGCGAGCGCCGCAGTCGTCACGACCGCCGCGAGATCCTGATTTCCGAACTGTCGCTCGACCGTCTTTCGACGACCGTAATCGAGCCCGGCGTGGTAGGGCGCGGCGGCGTACTCGAGTTTCCGCGAGATCTCGTGACACCGCCGTCGCGAGTTGGTGAAGATGATCGTCTGGCCGCGATATCCCTTCGAGGATTCGGTATCGAACTCCCGTTTGACGAGTTTGTTCGCGACGCGCACCTTCTCCCTGCCGTCCGCGAACGTGACGTGGCGCTCGATCGGGACGGGACGCTCTTCGAACTCGATCAGGGTCGCCTCGAGCGCCGTGGCGAGCTGTTCGGGGTTGCCAACGGTCGCAGAGAGATACACCCACTGAGCGCCGTCGTAGTCGTCGCGGCGGGCCGCCCGCTGCTCGCAGGTGTGTTTGAGCCTCGAGATCAGCCCGTCGAGACGGTGGCCCCGCTCGTCCTCTTTGAGCATGTGGACTTCGTCGATGACGACCGTTCCGATGTCGCCCATCTCCTTGCCCGTCCGCAGCGCGTGGTCGATCCCTTCGTAGGTCCCGACGATGACGTCGGCGCCGGGATCGAACTGATTTCCGTCGTCGTTGATCCGGCTCGCACCGACCCGAATGGTGACGTCGACGAGGTGGCCGTACTCGTCCTCGAAGTCCTCGTACTTCTGGTTTGCGAGGGCAACGAGCGGGACGAGAAAGAGCATCTTTCCCGCGCCGTTCAGGACGCGGTCGATTCCGGTCATCTCTCCGACCAGGGTTTTCCCGGTCGCCGTCGCCGACACCACGAGCTGATCCTCGCCGTCGAGCAGTCCGTTCTCGACGGAGAGGCTCTGGACGGGTAACAGGGTCTCGAAGCGGTCTTCGAGTAACCCCTGAATGCCGGGGTGGAGGGACAGCGAGTCCACGGTGACCGGATCGACGTCCTCGACGGTGGCCGAGATCGTATCGAACTTCGTCAGATCCGGATCGAGTCGGCCCTTGAGCAGGTTGACGATCCGTTCTAAATCCTGGACCTCGAGCATGAGGTCCTCGAGACGCTCTTTGGCCGCGCCGGTGACCGTCCCGCCACCGGTGTACGACAGCTGGCGCTCGAGTTCCTGGCGAGCGCAATCCCGACAGATCCAGTCCTGGTCGTCTTTGATCGCGGTGTCGGTCGTAACCGGCGAGTACCGTCCCGCCGACGCACAGTAACGACAGGTGCGGACGGCCTTCGCTTTGTCCTCGAGTTGGTATCCCGAGAGCATCTCCAGTAGTCTCCGTCGATCCGCAGACGAGGTCTGCTCGGAGATGCGGATCCGTCGCGTTCGGCGGGCAAGCTCGACGAACTCGTTCGGCGGACGTGGCTCCTCGCTCGAACCTTGTTTGAGTCGAAACTTGGCGGGACGTGGTCCCGCGTCGGTCTCCGAGAGGCCGAGCTTCGCCCGAAACAGCCGCTCACCATCCCGTTCGACGACGACGAGATAGTCGTCGCCCAGTCCGTGACAAAAGATCGTCTCGACCTCCTGGGCCTGCTTCGACACGGTCCCAGATAGCGGGCTGGCGTACTTGAGCGATTCGGACTCGGCTCGGACGGGAATCGTGGGGTGCCAGGAATCTCAGCGCGGGCGGAAGTCGCGGTGACGGTCTCGTCCTCGTAGTTTGCGACCGCGAAGATGACGTCCTCCCGGTCGGATTCGTTCACGTCGAACGACGCGAGCGTCTCCTCGAGGTGGGTTGCGACGGCCTCGAACTCCTCGAGTGTGATCTCGAGGTGGTCGTGGGCGGTCGCCATCTCGTCGCCGGTGTACTCGACGGGGCCACCAGCCACCGCACTGAGGAACTGCGTCTGGTGGGCTCGTTGCTTTTGCATGTCGACGACAGCAGCAATCGCTTCGGTACCGCCGAGTCGATCGCACAGCGTTGTAGGCATCCGATTCGTCGTTTCCCTCGAGAGCGTATGAATAGTTCCACGAACATATTTGTGGGAAGATATCGACGCGTCTCTCGGCCGGACCGAGATCGACCGACAAGCGTGCGCTTTTCATAGTTCAGGCGACGACTGACGACTATGAGAACGCGTGGGACGTTGCGACTGGCGACGCGGGGGTCAGATCTCGCCCGACGACAGGCCTCACTGGTGAAATCGGCCCTCGAGGACCGTCGGTACGAGGTCGAACTCGTAACCGTCGAGACGACGGGCGACCAGATCAGAGACGAGCTGATCCATCGGCTGGGAAAAACGGGCGCGTTCGTCCGCGAGCTCGACGAACACGTCCTCGAGGGGGATCTCGATGCCGCGGTCCACTCGATGAAGGACATGCCGACCGAACAGCCGACGAAACTCGTGACGGCCGCGGTACCCGAACGGGGCACGCCGGGGGACGCCCTCGTGACACCCGACGGGACGACGCTCGAGGAACTCCCCGAAGGATCGGTCGTGGGAACCTCGAGCCTGCGCCGGCGCGCGCAGTTGCTCTCCGAACGTCCCGATCTCACGATCGAGCCGCTTCGGGGGAACGTCGATACGCGCCTCGAGAAGTTGCTCGCGCCCGCACTCCAGGCGGAACATCAGCGTCGAAGCGAAGCCGACAGCGAGCGAAAGGCGAGCACGGGCGACGAGGAGTTCGAACCCGAGTTCGATCGGACCGTCGACGAGTGGTTCGACGATCTCCCAGAACTCGAAAAGCAGGCCCTCGGCCGCGAGGTCGAGACGGAGTACGACGCGATCGTTCTCGCGGAGGCCGGCCTCGAGCGGAGCGGGGTCACGCACGCGGTCGACTACCAGCGCCTTCCGACGAACTCGTTCGTCCCCGCGCCGGGTCAGGGTGCACTCGCCGTAACAGCGGTCGACAGTGAGACGGCTCGCGAGATCCAGTCGGCCATCGACCATCCGCGAAGCCGCGTCGAGACGACCGTCGAGCGAACCCTGCTAGCGGAACTCGGGGGCGGCTGTATCGCGCCGATCGGCGTCTACGCGGTGGTTCAGGGTGAGTACGCCCACACGCGGGTGAGCGTCTTCGATCGCGACGGCGAGGAATCGGTGGCTGCGACCCGGGACCTGCCGGTCGAAACGTACGCCGAGGCGGCACGCGAGTTCGCGGACGATCTCTCCGAGCGCGGCGCGGCGGCACTTATCGAACGCGCACGGGAGGACAGCGAAACACCCGCCGAGGAAGACAGACCCGACGGCAAATAGCAATTCAGAGATCAGCATGTCCGATACCGACGCGGAATCCGACGACAGTGACGAACCGGGAACGGTCTATCTGGTCGGCAGCGGTCCCGGCGATCCCGACCTGTTGACCGTCAAAGCGACGCGGCTACTCGAGAACGCCGACGTCGTCCTTCACGACAAGTTGCCGGGTCCCGAAATCATCGAGATGCTCCCCGAAGATCGCCGCGAGGACGTCGGCAAGCGCGCCGGCGGCGAGCGGACGTCACAGTCGGAGATCAACGAGCGCCTGGTCGACCTCGCCCGCGAGGGCAACGCCGTAGTCAGGTTGAAAGGCGGCGACTCGTTCGTCTTCGGACGCGGCGGCGAGGAAGCCGAATACCTCGCCGCCCACGGCGTCCCGTTCGAGGTCGTTCCCGCAGTTACCTCGGCCATCGCCGCGCCCGCCGTCGCGGGGATCCCCGTGACCCACCGCGATCACGCCTCCTCGGTTTCGTTCGTAACGGGTCACGAAGACCCGACGAAAGCTGAGTCGGCAGTCGACTGGAGCGCACTGGCCGCCACCGGCGGCACGATCGTCGTCCTGATGGGGGTCGGTCGGCTCCCCGACTACACGGCCGCGCTGCTCGAGGCCGGCATGGGCCCCGAGACGCCGGTCGCGCTGATCGAACGGGGGACCTGGCCCGGCCAGCAAGTCGCCACGGGCACCCTCGAGACGATCGTCGACGTCAGGGACGAGGCGGGGATCTCGCCGCCGGCCGTGACGGTCATCGGCGGCGTCGCTGCGACCCGCGAGTCGGTCCTCGAGTTCCTTCGAAACGAGGACGGAACGGCGGTCGCAACCGACGGGACGCCGACCGGAGACGGGGAGCCGCCGGACAAAGGTGGCGAGGAATCGGGCAAAGGCGGCGAGGCGAGGTCCGAAAACGGCGAGCGGGGCCCGAGATGAGCGACCAGCCCACTGTCGCCGTCTTTCGGCCCGACGACGAGCGTCTCGCGGAGGCGAGCGCCCTGCTTGAGTCGCTCGGTGCGGACCCCATCGTTGATCCGATGCTCGCCGTCGAGCCGACCGACGAGACGCCCCGTACCGACGCCGAGTACACGATCTTCACGAGCAAGACCGGCGCGGAACTCGTCGCGGACGCCGGCTGGGAACGCGGCGAGACGACGGTGTGTGCGATCGGGACTCCGACGGCCAGCGCGCTCGAGCGCGTCGGGTACGCGGTCGATCTCGTCCCCGAGGAGTTCACCTCGAGCGGTCTCGTCGCCGCACTCGACGGGAGCGTGAATCCCCGAATCGAGCGAGACGAACGCGAGAGCGACGCGGAGAGACGATCGGCGAACACACCGCGAGAAACCGTCGAGGGCGCACGCGTCGAGGTCGCCCGCAGCGACCACGGCAGCGACGTCCTACTCGAGGGACTCGAGGCCGCGGGCGCGTACGTCCACGAAACGGTCCTCTATCGCCTCGTCCGTCCCGAAGGAAGCGGCGAGTCGGCCGAACGCGCCGCCGGTGGCGGCCTCGACGCGGCGTGTTTCACCTCGTCGTTGACCGTCGATCACTTCCTCGAGTCCGCAGCGGACCGTGGAATCCGAGACGAAGCGCTGTCCGGACTCGCGAACGCGACGGTCGGCGTGATCGGTGACCCGACGCGAGAGACCGCCGAGTCCCAGGGCATCGATGTCGACGTCGTAGCCGAGGAGGCGACGTTCGACGCGCTGGCGCGGGAGACGCTCGAGGCGCTCTAGCACCGGCGAGCCCCGATCCGCACCTTTATTCGGGAAGCCGACCCAACGATACGTCGATGGCTGGCCCGATTCCCGATCTCGAAGAGCGCGCGACGCTGTGTGCGCGACGGCTGTACTCGGCCGATCGCGTTCTGCTCGCGTCCCACATCGACGCCGACGGGCTGACGAGCGCGGCGATCGCCGCCCAGGCGATCGAGCGCGCGGGGATCCCCTTCGAAACCGTCTTCGAGAAACAGCTCGACGAGGACGCGATCGCCGCACTCGCGGCGACCGAGTACGACACCGTGCTCTTTACCGACTTCGGGAGCGGCCAGCTCGACGTGATCGGTCAGCACGAGGACGCCGGCGAGTTCACGCCCGTTATCGCGGATCACCACCAGCCGGCCGATCGGGAAACGAAGTACCATCTCAACCCGTTGCTGTTCGGGATCAACGGCGCATCCGAGCTGTCCGGAGCAGGGACGAGTTACGTGCTCGCACGCGCACTGGCGGCCGTTTCCGACGACGGTTCGGACACGAGCCAGGGAGTCGCGACCGACGGCGGCGTCGGCGCGAATACCGCGGCTCCGGACGACGCCACGGACGCCCGCCCGGACAACACCGATCTGGCGGCTCTCGCCGTCGTCGGTGCCGTCGGGGATATGCAGGCATCGAGCGGCGAACTTCACGGTGCGAACGCGAAGATCGTCGAGGAAGGCGTCGACGCCGGCGTTCTCGAGACGGGGACCGACCTCGCACTCTACGGGAAACAGACCCGACCACTGCCGAAGCTCCTCGAGTACGCTACCGACGTGCACATTCCCGGCATCTCGAACGACGAACGCGGCGCGTTACGCTTTCTGGACGGACTCGACCTCGAGTTGAAACGGGACGGCGAGTGGCGTCGCTGGTCGGGGCTCACCAACGACGAGAAACAGACCGTCGCCAGCGCACTCGTAAAGCGCGCGGTGACGAAAGGCGTCCCCGCCACGAAGATCGACCAGCTCGTCGGGACCGCCTACGTGCTGGCCGAAGAGCCCGTCGGAACCGAACTCCGCGACGCCAGCGAGTTCTCGACGCTGCTCAACGCCACCGCCCGCTACGATCGAGCCGACGTCGGCCTCGGCGTTTGTCTCGGAAACCGGGACGAGGCCCTCGAGCGCGCCCGGAAACTGCTTCGTAATCACCGACGGAACCTCTCGGCGGGAATCGATCTCGTTACCCGGGAAGGCGTCACCGTCGAAGACCACGTCCAGTGGTTCCACGCCGGCGATCGAATCCGGGAAACGATCGTCGGTATCGTCGCCGGAATGGCGATGGGGAACGCGGGAATCTCGAGGTCCAGGCCGATCCTCGCGTTCGCAGAAAAAGGGGTCGACGGCGACGACGAGCCCGATCTGAAAGTGTCGTCTCGAGGCACGCACAGCCTCGTTCGACGGGGACTCGACCTTTCGGTCGTGATGGGCGAGGCATCCCGGGCGGTCGGCGGCGACGGCGGCGGCCACGACGTCGCCGCGGGCGCAACGGTTCCGAACGGAGCCGAACGCGAGTTCATCGAACGCGCCGACGAGATCGTTGGTAATCAACTCTCCTGATCGCACGAGGAGAGCGCGGTTCGGAGCGAACGACGTGATCGAGAGCCCGGACTCTGCGGTGAGTGTGTGAATAGTTCACTTGTGAGCAGGGTACGCGAGACCACTCAGTCTGGAGAGTGGTCGCTGTCGGACCTATGCATTATTCCCTATCTTCGCACACCAGGGGTCTGGCAGCTAATGGAGATACCTCTATGGCAAGCACGGCTTTATTCCACCGATAGAGCAACCAAACCGGGTCCTTAGACCTTACAATACGTTATCTGACACTGGAAGCTACCAAATTCTAGAAAGAATCAAGGCTTCGTTGATCGTCCGTGACGCCTTTCCGGCCGCCGCCACCAACCGACCTTGGATCGACGATTTCCCCAGACTCGAGGCGGCGTTCGACCCACTCGGCCCGCTGACCGATATCCTCGAGATGATCGTATGGGTAGTGGGTGTTACCTTCGGTCAACCGATCAGTGACGACGCGAAGGTTTCGACGAAATATATCGTTCGTCTCGTGGTCAAGCAGCGAGGGATCGGCCAGCACAAACGTCACCGTCCCACTCGAGATTGCAGCGATCGACGTCGACTGGCTTGGCGAGGTCGGCTATGTCAACGTCGGTCGGAGGGTTCGTGTCTGTACCTGATTGCTCGAGACCCGCCTGCAGCGAGCTGCCACCAGTCGTCTGTGAACTCGTACCACCACTCTCGTGCGCGTAAGCGATACCGTGAGCTCCGTAAGTATCTGACTATTGTGCATTTCAAATAAGTCCGCGAAGAATATTAACTGCTGCAGACATGCTTGGTTGCTCATCTTCATGATACCAGCGGAGAGCTAAGGTTGCACCTAATAAAGAAGCAATAGTGATGAGTCCGAAGATAACAACACCGGACATTAACAATCGAATTACGGTAATGGTATTTTCCATACTTTCATATCTGGTCATAAAGCAATATAACTTATGGTGATGTTTGGCCTGGGGCCTGTTCGGAAATTTGTTGTGTGATTCATCGAGTCGTTGATCAGTGATTATTCTGCGGCGTGAGAATGAAAGTGACCGACGATGACGGCTTAAGTGTGCCTTTCAAATGTCCTCACCAGCCGATGTACTAAAGCATATACCTGTCACAAACATCCTTGCAGCGTCATCCCAAAAATACAGTGTCCCGGATTTATAAAACAAAACCAGTTATTCTGGGATTTGATTCAGTGGGTGTTCAGCCAAGCGTTCGCCGGATTCCGAGCAAACTACGGCTAACACTTTGCGGGAATAACAACATGATTCGACAACATCCTCAATCAGTTCGACATCGCCGCGGTCGCTAGGACACTCTTCAAGGAACAGCCGAAGCGCGCTGAGTAACTCTCCCTTTTGTTGTGGGCGTCGTTGTTCCCAGTTTCCATCCCACTCGCTGAGAATAGAAGCAGCACTAACATCAGCTATGAGTGCAGCCTCAGAAGGCCACTGACCGATGATATTATCGTCCTTTAGTAGTACTCGTGCGTCGTTATGTTTTTCAATAATATATTCCTCATTGGTTTCCTCAAGTCCAAACATACTAACAGCCTGATTGGAAGAAATCTCATCTGATTCCAGTGATTCAATACGCTCTGTCCATTCATTACCAAATGCTTCAGTAAGACAGAGGTCGTCTTGATTTTCACATTCTTTGAGCACATTCAATTGTTCGTAATAGATTTCGATATCAGTTTTCTCTTGGTTGTAATCAATAGAGGTAACTTCGCTCTCGCCTGCAGGTCTTGGATCACCAGAAGTGACTGCCGTTGTCGTATTTTGTGCATCCTCTACATCCCCGAGCCCGGTCATTACTGGTGGTTTCTCAGGCTTTTTTCCAAACCAGCGAAGTACCTCCGGTGGAAGATACTGTTTTGTCAGCGTCGGTGTTCCAGGTACCAGATATCCGCGCAGGTAGATCAAACCGATTGAAACTCCGAACACAACTGCACTGAGAGCCTTGGACTTTCGAGCGATCGTGATGCCTGCAATGAACGCAATGGCTAGATTCAGTACTGTGCACGGAACACATCGATTTTCCCCGGTGTATTCTGGCTGCTCAAGTTGTTCGATTATTTTCACTACCATCGTTAATCACATCCAATCCAATCAATATAAGATTACCTTTACGACTATTGTTACTAACTTACAGAATGATGTACAAAATAAGGGTAGACGATGGCGATACCCCCCCCCCCTTAAAAGCGTCCAGAGAAAGAAGACAGGTGGCGAGTCCTGCAACTCGTGCGTTTGAATTCCTCAATGAGGTCAGCAATCGGGATAATTATAATCCTCCTCTGTAGGAATGTCTTCTAAATCACATTTTGGCAGTGGCAACTCCTGACCAGCATTTGGATTGAACATCGCACATGGGTGTGGATACAACGGAGGGTCAGGCTCATGGACATTTTCTTCCAGCCAAGATTCGCTTATATTCACTTCCACACTGTTAGAGGGACATGAGATGCAGCTCCCAGCTTCCCAGAGAGCAATACCAGCGCCGTAAGCACAGAGAAGGGCACTCAACGGGTTGGAAAACCCGGTCAGACAACCTAAAATCGCTGCCATGTCTATCCCAAGAGCCGATACTATACAGTCAGCGGACAGGCATGTTATTCCATCGTCAAAATCTACGGCTCTAACTTGAATCGTACAGTAGTCGTTTGAGGCAGGCAAAACTGCTACTGTTCCAACATCATCATCATCGTCTTCTTCGATCGTTGTGGTTTCAGATATTACTTCGTTTCCACGGATATCGTAACTTGCTGCTTCGATTATTTTACTCCCAGATTCAGCAAGCATCTGACTGTTATCCGAAATGTGGACAATATTAGCACCTTTTGAAACATGATCAAAGTGTTTCGGTTCAGCATCATCTATTCCAAAAGTATCGTTTCCGTTCCAGATCAGACGGAAGTATTCGTCCTCTTCTTTATTACCGGAGTGATCAAATGGCAGCACTAAAGTGTCAAAACTACCCTGCTTTGATTCCGTTTCAACTTCTTTGGTCTTAGCCGTCGCTTCATTCCAGTTGGGTGACCAGCCCATGTTCTCCGCTTTTTCAATAAGCATCGACACCTCTTCATCATCTTTCAGCTTTCTCCGGAGGGAGTCATAATGATGAGAGTCTACTTCGGAGGCATTTATCATATTAAGTCCTTCGTTATCCTCATCAGCTCCAGCAACCGTGCTGGGAGTGACGGTTCCGAGTCCAATTACACCCATGCTTCGCATGAGATTTCTACGCTTCATACAATAACAATAGTATATATCCATGAATATAAATCTTTCTCCTGAACTGTTAATTATGGGCACCGCCTATATGAGAGTTTGAGAAGCGAACAGATGGTGGCGAGAAGTGCTCATGCAAGTCGATGGCCTGCTCAGAATGAGCTTAGATGGGTGAAAGAGGTAATATGCTGTATCAATTCTCTGTATCCGGCGTGTCTTCTCAGGAGAAGTTGAAACGAAACGTAGCGGTCTGTTCACTGCAGCACCTTCTCCAAGCAGACACCTACTCTAACCCGATGTGGTCGCCTGAAACCTGGGGTGCTGGATGATGAGTGACCATTGAGTTATTCAGGTTTACTTTCACTCCGGTACCGGACCCCTTTTATTCGCTTCTGCAAAAATATACGGCAATGACAAACAGATTCCCGACGATCGCACCCTCACTCGGGGATGACTCCTCTCTTTCTTCAAATCTTTCTGAACTATCTGAGGTAAAAGACACAAAATCGGCAGACGATCCTACTGCGTCGGAATACTATCTCGACCTGGTGAAAGTTGCTTCACTCCGAAAGGAATTTGGCGTTGAACTGACCGGCCCAGATGCGTTTGAGGACGACATCACAATGGCGGCCCAAATCACAGCAGGAGAGATCATCGAGGGCCTCAACGACAAAGTTGACCTCGCCAAGGCCATCACCGACGCGATGATTCCGTTCGAATCGCTCGAGGACCCGTACTGGGGCGATCATCCCGAAATTTACGAATTCGAGGTGATGCTTCGGTCGTTCATCTACGGTGAACTCAGAGGGATCCGTTACCACCAGGACCTCGCGGACTTCCTCGAGCGAAATCCCACGATCGCGTTCACGCTGGGGTTCAAGCCCGACTTCGGGCCGGAAAACGAATACCCAGCGTTGAACGTCTTCCAGACGCCAAAGACACCACACCAGACGACAATCACTCGCTGTGCGAACAAACGGTTTCTCGCACAGGCAGAGCGATTTATCACCGACGTCGCCGACCGAGTCGAAGCCTACTGCCGCCGGCACACCCACCTCGTCGAGATGCACGAGCTGTGGAGTGAGACCGACGACACCAATCCAGGCGAGTCCGAGGAAAAACTCGACCCGGACGGACTCACGAAAGAGCAAATCCGGCGGCTCGTGAACGAGTTGATGCGTCACGTCTGTCCGAATATTAGCTTCCAGCGTGGTGTGAGCAAGCAGATCCGGAAGAACCTCTTTCTTGAAGTCATCGCTCACTGCGGGCTGACGAACTCGAGTGTCTACGGCGGCGGTGACGTCTTCGATATCTACCTCTGCCCGGAAGAAGAGGAACTCCCGCACGGCCGGACGTTCTTCGACCATATGGAGGGAATTGCTCTTGAGGAGATGCTCGAGATGTTCGACGCCGCCGTCGAGAGCATGGTCGGCGGGGCGAAGGATATCGGTCTCTACGACCGGCCGGTTGACCTCGCGATCGACGTGACGACCGTCAAGTACACCGGTATCGGGAAGTCGTTCAGCTTCCAGACGCTGGCCGACCCGGATAGTGACGAGTGGAGCAAGCGGGAACGCTCCGAGGCGAAGGCGGCGATCGAGGAATGGGAACTCGAACCGATCGTCGGCGAAGACCCGGCGGACATCAAGCACGCGAATTTCGATAACCTGGAGAAGCGGGCGGCCGCCCGTCGCGTGAAAGATTGTGTTCGGTGGGTCAACGGCACGAAAGACCAGGACGAGGAGATCGCATACGGCTTCCAGTTCGCTGCTGCTGCCTTCGCGGAGCACACGTGTCCGATGATCTACGGCGTCAAGCCGATCAACAACCGGACCGGTGACGAACTCGCTGGCCACGTCCGGCAGTTCGTCGAGCGCGCTCAGGACCTCGTCGTAGTCGATACCGTGTACATGGACGCCGCCTATGGCCGGTGTTCCGAGGTACACAATCTGTTTCACTACGGTCACGGATTCCGAACCGGCGATCGGTTTGACGTCGAGTACGTCACAAAGGTTCCCGAAAGGAGTCGCGGCAGGCGTGAGGTGCTCGAGGAACGGTACAAGATCGAGCATCGATTCGAGGACGGAAAGACGGCACTGAGCATCAAACGCAACTACGGTTTCGGCGATCAACACAGCGGGACCGGGAACGCACACACGACGCTCGTGGCAGTGAAGAAATGGTCCGTCGACACCGTTGCGGACAAAGTAACCGACCGAGTGGTCTTCGCGACGAACCACCAGGGCGAAGACCCAGTCGAGTTGATGCGATTTATCAACGGCTACCGTGACCGCTGGGTAATCGAGAACGGTTTCAAAGAGGTGAAGAAGTTCTTAGCTGAGACGCGCAGCTCGAGCGAGAAACCACGGCTGTTCTACTTCTTGTTCGCCGTCCTGCTGTTCAACGTCTGGATGCTGATCGATCGAGTTGCGAAGAAGCGTCTCGGCATGGAATTCGCCGGCGAACCGATCATCAAGTTCGAGGTGTTCGTCGCCGCCGTGGCAAACTTCATGCGGCCGGTAGACTAAGCTGGCCCCGTTTCCGGTTCGACGATCGCGAGTGGCGACACTGTTCTGAACTTCGGTTTTCTGCGTTTTCCTGTCAGAATCCGCTAGATAGCCGACTCTAGTTTTCTGATAGAGCCTGCTTTCACTCGAAAAGAGGTGTGTTCTTACTTTTGTTCAGTGTTAGAAGTGCTTAGAGAATCCTGTTTCTCGATTAGCTGGTCTGGTGTTGTATATATCGAAATATAGTATATACCCACAGACGAGAGTCACAACAGTTCGGTACCAGCGGATACCACGGAAACCACGACTCTCACAGGAGATGCACTTCAGTTAGCATTAATCAGTCAAACCGGGTTCCCGCGCTCGAGAAGACGGTGTGGCAGATCGTCGAGCGATCACTCGAGACGAAAATAGCAACTAAACCCGTCCGTCGACTCGAGACAAGCGACCGGATCACGTTCGATTCGACTCGAGCTCGACGGGACGTCACGATCGACGCGCAGTATTAGGCTTCGCTGCTGAGGTCCGCGTCGACGCGAACTTCCGAATCGGTGATCGTCTCGATGTTTTCGCTCGGAATCTCTATGTCATCTTCGCCGGCACCGCCACGACCGAGACTCTGGATCCAGGCGTTCGTAAGCGTTGGCTCGGGGTCGACGTACGCGACCTGTTCGATCGGATCGATTTCGGTGACGATGCCGATCTGTTCGCCTCGGACGTCCATGAGAAACTTCCCTTCGTCCTCGGTGGAGAGCACTGACATTGTACTCGGAAGGTATTGGTTCCACGATAAGTGTTTGTTGATTCTATGTGAGAGGGATCGCCCGATTACCAGTGGTGGGCGGACGGTCAAGAACAGCGACCGTCATATACCATATGCGAGTATACAAAATGGCGATGGTGGGATCGGACCGCGTCGTCAGGCCGACTCGGATACCCGCTCTGGAACGAGACTCGAGAGCGAGACGCGTTCGAGAACCGTTCGGACGTACAGTACGTCCTCGGCGTCCTCAACAGTCTCGTGGACGCGATTCATGCATTCGAGCAATCCTTCGGTCGCCGCATGGCGAGTGGAAACCCGACCGATTGCTTCGGAAATCGGCTGTTCGCCGAGCGAGTAGCTGTATCGCAGTTCCCAGCACCGACAGAGGCCGAGTCCGGGCGGAGGTCGTGGGATCGTCGCGTCGGCAACGAGTTCGATCGGGAGACGACTACATCGGTAGGAGAACCGGTCGTCACGGTGTTCCGCGAGCCCCCACCCCGGAGGGAGCGCTTCGCGAGGGATTGGGGGGTGGTCGGGGGACATGAAGCATACGTCGCCGGTGATCGAAATGTTCGTTCCCCTTGCGTACGCACCCTCCGTATGTAAGCACTCCCTACCGATCGACGGACAGACCGACCGGTGCGTCCGTCCGAAACGTCGAGCCGAACGGATCGCTGTGTCGGGTTATCGGTGGGACCCCGATCCGTCTGCAGTTGCACCGGTACCGACTGACAGCAGACCGTACCAGATCCGATCGCCCGACTTTTGTCCTCGCTCACCGTTTGCCCGGGTATGGCCGATTTCGACCCCGAGAAGTTCGATGACAAGTACGCCAACTACTTTCCCGAACTCCAGCAAGCGTACAAAAACGCCTTCAATCGGATGAACGACCGGTACGACTCGAAACTCATACACGCGATCGATCAGCAGGTGCTCAACGAGAGTGAGCCCTTCTACGAGGGGCACGCCGAACGGAGCACTGGAGAGGGTAACGGAACCGAACCGGGCGACGACGAGGGGGAGTTCCGAATCGATCTTCCGGAGGATCCCTACGACCGGATATCGGGCGTCGTCGTCGAGAAGAACCGCTTCGAAGAGGTCCTCGAGATCTACGTCGACGAGATCAAAGCTGAACTCCGTCGCGTCTTCGGGTTCGTCTGAGACAGCCGTCGAGACCGACCGAACACGAGGGACGGAAGGTTTAGGGGCTCGGACACCCAACGGTTGCCCATGAGCACCGAAACCCAGAACGACGGGGACGACCTCGAAGAGCGCGTTACGAACTTCCTCCGTCGAAACTTCCCGCAGATCCAGATGCACGGCGGGAGCGCGGCGATTCAGGAGATCGATCGCGAAACCGGCGAGGTCACGATCGCACTCGGCGGTGCCTGCAGCGGCTGTGGCATCTCACCGATGACGATTCAGGCGATCAAGAGTCGAATGGTCAAAGAGATTCCCGAGATCGAGAAGGTCAACGCCCACACGGGAATGGACGGCGGTGGCGACATGGGCGACACGAGCCCGTCGTTCCCCGGCGAAACCGTCGACGACGGCGAGGTCGACGAAGGACCGGAAGCACCGTTCTAGATCCCGTCGGCCGCCACTGATCGGATTTTCGAGAGGACGTTTGCTTCGGATTCGACGACGGGAGAGAGGCCACCGTTTTGCGTTCGGCGGTGTCGTTCTCGGCCGCTATCGCAGTCCTCGAGCCCGTTCCCACGTCCGAACGAGCGTCGCGAGGGTTCGGTTCGTCGGTACCTCGAGTCCCCGTTCGCTCGCACGATCCAGGACGTAGCCGTTGATCGCGTCGATTTCGGTCCGCCGACCGGTACGGACATCCTGGCGCATCGACGAGGCGTTTGCGGCGGTGTCGTCCGCGACGCGCGCCATCGATTCGAGCGCGACCCGGTTGGGTAGATGAACACCGCAGGCTCGAGCGACGCGCGCCGTCTCGCGGGTTGCCGCACGCGCGGTGTCGTTCGCCGGCGGATCGAGGACGGCCCCGTTCTCGACGTCAGCCAGCGCGGTGACCGGGTTGATCCCGGCGTTGACAGCGAGTTTTCCCCACAGCCGACGCGGCATGTCGTCCGCGACGGTCGTCTCGAGACCGACCACGGAAAAAGCTCGTCCGACGCGTTCGGCCAGGACCGAGGAGCCGCCCTCTCGAGCGCCGAGAACGATTTCTCCGCGGCCGGTGCACTCGACAGTGCCGGGTTCGCGGCGGACCGCACCGTAACTCGCCGTTCCGGCGAGGATCGAGCCCTCGAGGACGTCTGCGAGCACTGCTTCGTTTCCCATCCCGTTCTGGAGCGAGAGAACGACGTCGAACGATCCCGTCGCGAGCGCGTCCGCAGCGGTGGCTGTATCACCGGATTTTACGGTGACGATCGCCAGATCGGCCGCGAGTCCCCGGCCGTCGGTCGTCGCCGCCGGGAAGACGGTTGCTTCGAGTTCGCCCTCGATGTGCAATCCGGAATCGCGAATCGCCTCCGTGTGTTCCGCTCGAGCGACGAGCGTCACCTCGTGGTCGCGCGCGAGACGCCCGCCAACGAGGCTGCCGAGGCTCCCGGCACCGAAGACGACGATCTCCATACGCACGTCCTGTGGTCAGCGAGACCAAAACGGTTTTCCTCGAGCGATCAGTCCTCGGTCCAGTAGTAGAGGTTTTCACGTTCGGTGTTACAGGACGGACAGGACGACGGAAAATCGTTCTCGAGCGTCCCCATCTCGCCGCACTCGAGACAGCGCCACATCAGGTGTGCCTCACCGAACTCGTGACCGGACCGGACGTGCTCGATGCTCAGTCCCTCGAGGCCGTCACGAAGCGTCACGTAGAAGCCGTCCTCGTCGAATCCGCGAATGCGACCGATCGGCCTCCCGGTTTCAGTGTACACCGTCGTTCCGGACCCGAGCCGTGGACGGTTCTCTTTCATTGCCATACGGGATCGTATGCGGCCAACGGACATAAACCAAATACGGCTATCAGAAATGAGAACAGAGACGGCGTGGAGACAGTCTGTGCTCGAGACTTATCGCCGGGTCTCGGTGGAATCGATGGTCGCCGTCCGATCGGTCGCGCAACTGCGTCGTGAATGACTCGAGGTGACAGCCAGCTGTTCTGATCAGTAATGTTTTATACACGCTCCGTCCCAACAGTTGCACGTACCGTCTCATGAACACCGCACCGACCGAAGAAACCACGGGGCTGCTGGAGCAACTGGAAGCCGAGGCGAACGATCGAAACGTATCGACGGAGGCGTACGTCCACGAGATCCTGACCAACAGACATGCGGTGCGCGAGGCGAACGAGTCCGAATCGGAGCTTCGAAAGCAACTCGAGCGACGAGAGAACCGTATCGAGGAACTCGAGGCCGAACTCGCACAGTATTCGACGACGGAACAGGAGCTTCGAGGGGAGATCGCTCAGCTACGCGAGCGAACCGACGAACTCTCGACGGCGCTGAGCGAGGCGAACGACGAACTCGTCGACAAGCGCGAGTACATCGAGGGACTGGAAGAGGACGTCTCGTCGCTCCGGGAGCGACTCGAGAGTCGAGAAGAGCGGATAACCCAGCTCGAGACGCAACTCGCGCGACGGTCCCAGATCGAAGACAAGGTGAGCGAGCTCTCGATGGTCGTTCGAGAGGAGCGCACCGCGAGGGACGCGCCGTTTTTCGTTCGGTGGTGGCGGTGGATGCGAGGGAAGTGAGAGAACCACCGACACGGTCTCGGACCGATCACTCGCTCTCGAGGGAGGTCCCGACCGAGTCGATCGTGATGACGCGGTCGAACAGCGGCTTGAGCGTGTTGATCTCGTGTGGATCGCCGGCGGAGGGATCGACGTGGAAGTGTGAGACCGCGTCGACGGTCTGGAGCTTGCTGAGAAAGAGGTGCAAAAATCGGAACGTTCCCTGGACGCTTTTGTACTGCAACAAGACGTCGAGCGGATCGTAACAGACGACGATGTCAGCCACGCCGGAAGTAGCCCACTCGTCGACCGTCCCCGTAACGACGATCCCCAGCCGGGTGACGTCGTTTGGATTGTTGATCCTGACGTTTTCGACGGTCCCCTGAATCGGGTCGGGGATCGGCTGACTGTAGCCGATCGAGATGATCTTGACGCGAGCTGCGTCCGAGGCGATCCGCTCGAGTCGTTTCCCGTCTATCTGGGTGTATCTGATGAGCAAGACGTGGCTGTCCGTCACGTCGTCCAGTCCGAGGAGGTCCGTACAACAGGCGGTCTTGCGGTCGTCGTGAGAGCCACACTGGACCAGGACGCTCGTCCCGTGCTCGAGATCGAGGCTATCGGGTCTGTGGTATGCATCCGGAGTGCCGAACAGCGCGTCCGCAGAGTCAGCGTTCGGCTCGTCCGGCGATGTCGCAGGGTCGGACGAGTCGGCCGACTGTCCGACAGCGTCAGCCGAATCCGCGGCATCCGGATCCGGATCCGGTTCCCTCGAAGCTGTCTCGTCCGCAGTCACATCCTCGAAACCACCGATATCGTCGCGAAGATCGTCGATATCGCTCTCGAGTTCGTCGGTATCGCTCTCGGGATCGTCCGTGGCTTGGTCTTCGGACTCGTCGGCGGCATCCTCCTCGAGATGATCTCTGAGCAGGACGAGTAACTCGTCCTTCGACAGCTGTTCCAGACGGTCCGGGTCGTCGTTATCTCGATCCGTCTCGTCGCGTTCGTGAGCGAGTAGCTGTTCGATTTCGCCGCGGTCCGCACTCGAGAGCGCAACGGTAGAACCGATCGAGTCCGCGGCTGTCCGGGTAGAGTCAGCCGTGTCCCCTTCTGTCGACTCGGTGTGGGTGGGGACGGCGGAGGAAAGCGGCAGAGAGTCGTCGGGACGACCCTCGAGTTCGCCGCCGGACTCCGTGTCCGCAGTCGATCCGGTCCCCTCGGACTCGATCGGTTCGGGTTCGCCAGCGTCGGTCGGCGCTGATTTCTCGACGTCGATTTCCCCGGACTCTGCGGCTTCGATCGCAGACCGTGCGAGCTGGAACGCCGCGTCCGATTCAGCGGTATCGTCGTCCGACGTCGGGGGGCCATCGTTCGTCTCCGTGGACCCTCCGGACCGTTCGTCGCTGGGTTCCGAGGGGGTGGACGATCCGTCGGCGGACGACGACCCCGTTCGGAGCCGACTGTGATAGACTGGGCCGAGGATCCGATCGAGCAGCCGAGTTAGCCGTCCGGAAACGGTCGGGGACAGCTTCGTCGCGACCGAACGAAGTATCCCGTTCGTCTCGGCTCGATCCCGGACCACGAGTTCGTTCGTTCCTCGAGACGACGCGTCACTCCCGATCGGTTCGATTACGATGCCTTCGTCTGGATCGGTGATGTCCTCGGTCCGGGACTGGGAGACGAGCTGCTCGACGTGGCGAGCCAGCGGCCAGTAGGCGTTTTCGAACGCGGCAGTGGTCACGCATCGAGTTACGCCGGCTTCGACGGCCGCGTCGACGGGTGGGTCGGAATCGGGGTTCGCGAAAAGAACGACCGGGAGCTCGGGCTGCTCCTCGCGAATCCAGCGGACGAGTTCGAAGTCGCGCCGTGCGAGCAGCGTGCACTCGCCCAGAACACAGTCGATCCGAGAGGTCTCTATCAGTTCCTTTCCGGTCTCGAGATCGCTCGCCGTAAGAACGTCAAACCCGTGAACGGTCTCGAGGACGTACGCGTGACGGTCGAGGGAAGCAGCGTCGTCGAGAGAGAGTATCGTCAGGTCGATATTTTCGTAGTCTGCCATGTTCCCCCAGTCACTGTTCGAACGTCGCGGACCTGTATCGATCAACTCGAGCGGTGCTCTCCCGTTCCCCGCTCACGAATTCAATCAATGAGTTGTATAGGTTTCTAGCAGTTATTAAGTCTTTTCGCTCAGAGTTAAGGTTCCCGCGTCACTGCATTCTCCTAATGAGCGAGTTGGGGAACTGTATCGATACTCGACCGGTGATCGGATCCGTCGACGGCCCGACGGTCGGCTCGGAGAGTCCGATTCCGACGAGTCGAGGGGGAACGGAAAAGGGGGAACGAACCCGTCGTGGTCGGCACACGTGAGTCGGTCACTCCGGGAGCCGAGTGACTGATGGCGGCGATCGATCGGGGAGTGCGGATACGAGCGTTCGTACAGACGTGGTTCGCCGTCGGCGTCGTCGTGCTCTTGCTCGCGACGCTGGTTGGCGGATGGTGGGCGTATCAGGTCAACGTCGTCCCAGACGTCGCGGAAGAAGAGCGGCTGGTCGAACAGTGGGACGAATCCACCGCCTACGACCACAGCGCCAGTATCGAACAGGATTCGGTTCCGTTCGAGGAGGGTGAAGTCGTGTCGAACCGACCGATCTACTACACGAACCTCTCGAGCGGGCTCAACGGGACGTACACCTACGGGTATAGCGCCGAGGACGGGGACGTCTCCGTCACGACCGAGACGCTCTTGCTGATCCGTGCGGGCGAACTCGAGGATCAGCGCGTCGTCGAAACGTACTGGGAGGTCGCGGAGCCCCTCGAATCGACCAGTGCCGACTCGGTCGGGCCGAGCGACGAACACGCGGTCGAGTTCAGCGTCAACGTAACCGACGTACTCGAGACGATCGAGACGGTCGAACGGCAAGTCGGTGCGACGGAAGGGCTGGTCGATGTCCGCGTCGTCTCGGTCACAGATGTGGACGGAACCGTCGAGGGCGAGTCACACGCTGACACGTACGAGAGCGAGATGATCATGGTGGTCGATCCCGCGACGTTCAGGGTGATCGAGACGGATACGATCACCGAAGATCACCCCTCGTTCGAGACGGTTCAACTCATCGCAGAGCCGTCGCCACACGAGGTGTACGGTTCGATCCTCCTGTTTACCGCAGCGTTCGTCTTGCTCGTCGCGCTGTCGTTCGCGCGGATCGGCGGATACACCGATCTCTCGGAGAACGAACAGGAGCTGTTACGCCTCGAGCGCGACCGGGCGCAGTACGACGACTGGATCACGACCGGGAAGTTCCCATCGGAGCGCGAGTACGAACAGACGGTCCTCGTCGACGATCTCGAGGGTCTGACGGACGTCGCGATCGATACGAACAAGCGGGTCATCGAGGACACCCAGCTCGGCGTCAGCACCGTGTTGGACGACGAGTACATCTACCTCTACGTCCATCCGAACTCGCCGGCCCGGGACTGGCTGGTGAACTACGCCGACACGACCCTCGAAGAGTTCGAAGCCAATGCGTTCTGAAACGCGACCACTGCGTTCTGAACCACGCGTTCACGTCGGGAAAGCGTGGCGAACCGTCCCACCCGCGACACCTGTCCAGCCATGAAAGTGAGCGATCTCGGCCAGTACACACTCGCGTTGCTGATCGTCCTGATGATCGTCCTCTTGTTGTTCGGACAGCTGCTGGGACAGCCGTTTATCGTGTTCGTCGAGACGGGAAGCATGGAGCCGACGCTCGAGCCGAACGACGGCTTCATCGCTATTCCGGCGTTGTTCGCGGGCGAGATCGAAGAAGGCGACGTGGTTCTGTTCGACGCACAGGAACTCGGCGGCGGGGAGCTGACCACGCACCGGGTCGAGGAGGTGACGGACGAAGGGTATCTGACGAAAGGAGACGCCAATCCGTTCATCGATCAGGACGGCGACGAGCCACCGGTGGCGGAGGGACAGGTCCGATCGGTCGCCGTTCAGATGAACGGAAACATGGTCGTGATTCCGGGTCTGGGTGCCTCGGTTACATCGATAACGACCACGGTCGAGTCGGTACAGGACCGGGTTTTCTCGCCGTTCGGGATCGATCCGCCCGACATCGGCACGTTTTCGACCGGCGTCCTCGTGCTGGGCCTCGTCCTGTACATCGTCAGTACGATCCGAGCAACCGGCGACAAGCGCGCACGCGATCGCTCCGAGGGGAGTCTGCTCCAGAACGCGGTACTCATCATCGTCATCTTGACGCTGGTGGTGATCATCCCGGTCAACTTCTCGATGTTGCTCCCCTCTGGAACCTACCAGTACGAAATCGTTAGCTCGACGGATCCGACGTCGGACGAGCAGGTGATCGGCGTCGGAGAGTCGAGCGAGGTCACGTACTTCATGCAAAACAGCGGTCACCTGCCCGTCGTCACGATTTTAGAACCGGCCAGCGACGGCGTCGACGTGCCCGAGGGCTACACGTACGTACCGAGGGTCTCGGCAGAGAACGTGTCAGTGACGATGCATGCACCCGAGGAAACCGGAGTTCACTTCCGATTCGTCCGCGAGTATCGGTACCTGGTGGTGTTACCGCCGTCGTTGATCGCGACCCTGCACGCGATACATCCGGTCGTCGCACTCGCCGCGATCAACGTCACGGTCGCGGCCGTCGTCGTTACCGTGTCGGTCGCGACGATCGGCACGAACCGGATTCGAACGCGCTCGAAGGGACGCGAGTTGACGATCTGGGAACAACTTCGACGCCGGTAGTCGATCGTGGGAGTCACTCGAGTGGACACTGCGTCCCCTCGTTCCTGTCCGAAGAGACATCGAGAAAGTGTTAAGTCTCGAGGGTTAATATTCCGTAACAGACGACCGGAACTCCGGGGGGAGACAGCATGAGTACAATCGTCAGATCTGAATCTAGAGAGGAGAAAAACGCGCTTTTTACCGCACTGGGGAATCATCGACGCAGGTACGTGCTGTACGCCTGCAATCAGGCGAACGGGCGAACGAAGCTATCGGACGTGGCCGAACAGGTCGCCGCCTGGGAGTACGGAAAGCCCATCGACGAGATCACGTCGACCGAACGAAAGCGCGTCTACACGTCGATTCAGCAACACCACCTCTCGAAACTCGAGGACGCGGGATTGCTGGAAGTCGCGAACGGAAACATCCGCATCACGGATAAGGCCGAAAATCTCGACGTCTACCTCGAGATCGTGCCGGAAAAGAACATTCCGTGGGCGACGTACTACCTGGGGCTCGCCGCCATCGGTGCGTTCTCGGTCGGGATCGCCCACGTCGGCTGGCTTCCGGACGCAGTCTCCGTATCCGTGGTCGCCGCACTGTTCGCGTCGGTCCTCGCCGTCTCGGCGGCGATCCACAGCATCGAATCCCGACAGATGACGTTCAGCGCGGCGGACGTTCCGCCGGAGGTCAGCCGATGAGACACGGAGAAGACGAAAGCGTAACCGACGGGATCGATCCACGGGTCGATTCGCGCTCGGAGAACCGATGAACCGACGCGTGTTCGGTCGCACGGTTGCAGTCGGTATCGGATCCGTGATCGCGGGGGGATGTCTCGGCGGAGGAGCCGACGGGGGCTCCACGTCGGATCCGGATTCCGCTCAGACGGACGACGACGCCGCGTCGAGTTCCGACGAGGGGTCACCAGCGGACGACGGACGCGAATCGGCGCAGGCGCTGGAAGCGGGGTTCGACTCGCGAGGGCTCGACGTCCTCGAGAGCGAGGTCGACGGCTCCGACCGAATCGTGATGACGATACAGACGAGCGGGAACCTCGATGAGGACATCAGGATCGCGGGGGGTGCCTACGCAACGGAGGCACAACAGATAGAGCGCGATCTCACCGTTCGGACCGAGGATCGAGGTTTGCACCAGGAAACGTTCACGATCGAACGGGACTGGGCCGTCCGGGTCGCAACTGACCGGATGAGTGACGAGGAGTACCTAGAGCGGATCGAGGAGACGCGAACGAACAACTGATACGGGTCGTCGTACTGTTTTACTGGTGATCCGCTGCTCCGCTCGAGAGGTCACTGATACCGAATCACAACAGACCGTACGAGTGGGTGTAACTCGGTGGGTTACGGTGAGGCTCGACTCCTCGGAGATCGAATGTGGACGAAAACGATAGATAGAGGGATCTGGCACAGCCTGAACGACAACAGTAGTCCTCCGGGGCGATTGAACGGTATAAACGATCGTCTGGCTCAGCCTGAACCGGTTCTGGGGGTCGGATCCCGAATTATCGGGTTCGCCTTGAACCCTTCTGGCAGCACAATACAAAGGGGACAGACACGAATGGTGATATATGGGAATTACACGTCGAAACACGATTATTGGACTTGGAGTACTGGCTGGCGGAGCGGGACTCATCGGCGGCTCCGGCGCGTTCGACAGCGTCGAGGCAAACCGGAGCTTCGACGTCAGCGTCGAAGGGGACGCGGGCGGACTGCTTGGCCTCGCGGTCACCGACTCGATCATCGCGACGACCGAAAGCGCCGGTGCAGGCGAGAACGACGTCATCGCGTTTGACCTGGAGGACGCCGACGACGGATCCGACCGGGCGCTCAACGAGAACGCCGTCACGGATTTCTACTCGGTGTTCGATATGACGAACAACGGCTCGCAGACCGTCGAGGTCAGTGTGGACACCGGCGAGGCGAACGGCGTCTCGTTCGTCGTCGTAGAGGAGCGAGCTGACAACGGGAGCGTCGTCGGCGAAGACGTCGATCTGGAAGGTGACACGGTCGAGCTCGAGCCCGGAGAGACGGTCAGCGTCGATATTTCGATCGACACGACCGACGGTGGGTACACCGAATCGGAGGACGAAGACCCCTACCAGATGACCATTACCGCTGAATCGACGGAATGATCCAACGGCGACAGGTGGTTCTCGGGCTGGGTGCACTCGCGGCGGGAGCGGGACTCATCGGCGGCTCCGGCGCGTTCGACAGCGTCGAGGCGGACCGTGACGTCTCCGTCGAGTTCAGCGGCGACGGGGACGCCGTCCTTGGGATGAGCTCGGCAGACGCCGATCGGGAGTTCGTTACGGTCGAGGCCGACGACGACGGCGTCGTCGGAATGACGATCGAACGGCTGAACCAGAACGCACGCACGGCCGTGAGCAACCTGATCGCGTTTACCAACAACGGAAGTCGACCGATCGAGACGATTACGGCGACGATCGACGACCGGAGCGAAAACGCCGCAGTCGTCGTCCACGACGATCTATCTGGGATTCCATCGATCGGCGTCGGGGAAACGGTCGTCGGCCTCGGACTCACGATCGATACGCGCGAGGAGAACGGTCACGCGGGAAGTCCGGATGTCATGGGAGAAATACGGATTCACGCGTCGACGCTCTCGGAGGAGTAACACCAGAGGAGGTAACACGATATGGCACCAATACGGCGTCGGAGTACGCTCATCGGGATGGGAACGATCGTATTCGGAGCCAGCGGCTTCATCGCCAGTGGTGCGTTCGAACTCGGCTCTCAGGAGAGTACCGGGAGCGACTGGGTTCGCGTCGCCAGCATCGACAACCCGGTCGAGGCAGAGGAAACCGAAATCGACGGCGGTGATACGAGCGAGTCGGACGGCGAAGACGACGAGGAAGACGAAGAAGACGACGACGACTCGGTAGGAAGCGGGGGATCCGATGACGACGAAACGGACGAAGACGGTGGGTCGGACGACGAAGAGGAAGAAGAACTCGAAGAAGAACTCGAGGAAGAAGAACTCGAGGAAGAAGAACTCGAGGAAGAAACAAAGGAAGAGGAAGCGCTAGAGGAAGAGGACGACGAAGACGACGACGGATCGAGCGGCGGCGGATCGGGCGGCGGACCGAGCGACGATCCGGATCCGGTCGAAACCCGGATTCAGGTCGTTACCGACCCGAGCAACGAGAACAATCTCGTCGGTCAGATCGACTGGAGCGGTCGAATGACCGAATCCGATTCCGTCGTGGGGAACGAGGACGGATTCCTCGAGCGGTTTTCGGTCGCGAACGCGAACAAGGGGGCGGTATCGCGCGTCGGGTTCGTCGACGAGAACGGCTATCCGACGGATCGAATCGCCTTTCTCGTCTCGAACGTTGGGAATCCGGACACGCCGGGCAACGGCGGCTTCCCCGTCGAACTCGAGCTCGAGCTGTACGACGAGGACGGATCTGCGGTCGATCCGGCCGGACAGATCAGGTTCCCATACCGCGTCGTCACTCCCGGCGGTGGCGTCACCGCACGGGGAACCGATCTGCGCGAAGCGACGGTCGATCTCCCGGTGGCCCACGTCGTCGAGACAGTCATCGAGATCGATTCACGCCAGGGAACGGACGCACTCGAGCGAGTTGCGTACGTCGACTTCCCGGCGGCGGAATAAGAGCACGATGGCCAGAAAGAACCGACGAAATCGAACGGGATCGAGCGGACTGAGCCGTCGCTCTGCGCTCGCGCTGATCGGCGGCGGCGGGCTGATCGGCGTCGGTGCCTCCGGTGCGTTCGATGCTGCGAGCGTCAACCGTCCGTTCGGCCTGCCGGTTCGAAGCGACGACGAGGCGCTCCTCGGTATCGATCTCTACGATCCGACCGCATCGAGCGGATCGGAAGTTCGGATACTCCAGCTATACAACGGCTTTTCGGAGACCTTGACGACGGTCTCGGTATCGACCCTTTCGACGGGCGGGATCACGCTCGATATCGACGATCCGCTCGTCTCGGGCGCGTTCGAACCGAACCAGCGGATTCCGGTGTACGCGACGATCTCGTGTGGCGAAGAGCGAACGGAGTCGGTCGATCTCGAGATCGTGGTCGAAGGCGAAACCGAACGGGTCGCGGCGACGCGTTCCATCGATGTGACGTGCCAGCGAGCCGAGTCGGATCCGATTCCGGCCTGCGATCTGGGTCCCACCGGCGGCGAAACGGCGGTCTCGCTGCGGGGGAACGACTCCGAAGACGAGCTTTCGGGTGAACTTGACGTCACGATGTCGGGGAGTACAAGCGTCGCCGGCAACGTCGACGTCACCGGGGACGTGGACCTCGATGGCAATTCTCAGATCGCCGGCGATCTGATCGCCGGTGGCTCCGTGACGCTGGAGGGGAGCGCCACGGTCGACGGGGACGTCGTCGTCGGCGGCTCACTCGAGATGTCCGGTGGCGCGCAAGTGGGCGACGGAGCCGCAGCGATCGAGGTCTGTGGTGATGCGTCGTTCAGTGGTGGCGGCGGTTCGAATCTCGGAATCGATACCCTCACCGTCGGCGACGATCTCGACGTATCGGGCGGCTACCGGATCGATGCAGAAGGCGACATCGTCGTCAACGGATCGGTCCACTGGAACGCAAATCAACTGACGACGACGGGAGGCGATCTCTCCGTCGGCGGCGATCTCTCCGTCTCCGAGGGCGCAAAGCTCGAGATCGACGGTGACATTCTCGTCGACGAATCGGTCGCCATGAACGGCAACCGACTCGAGACGACGGCGGGAGACCTTTCTGTCGGCGACGACCTCGAGGTGTCGAACGGACGAACCGAGATCGACGGTGACGTCCTCGTCGACGGCGCACTCGAGATGAACGGAAACCGACTCGAGTCGACGAGCGGGGACATCGTCGTCGAAGACGACGTAGCCGCAAACGGCGGAACGCTCGCGGTCGGTGAGACGGGACTGATCGACGTGAGTGGAGCGTTCGGGATGACCGACGGATGGGCGGTTACCGTCGGTGACGTGACGGTGGGCGAATCGCTCGATATCGATACCGGTGAAATGACCGCGTCGGGCGATACGGTGACGGTCGCTGGAGACCTCAACATGGGTCACGGGCAGGGCTACCCGGAGATCGAAGCCGACGTGGTGATCGGCGGTTCGTTGAACAAAGATCGGGGATCCATTCAGGGAACGATCACGTACGAGGACTAGTCGTCGCCGGCAGGGGCGAGAGAACGGATCGGAATACGTCGACGGAACTCGAACGCACCGGTTGAAGCTATGTTGTCCGTGTGAGGAAACCCGAAGACGCCGTATACTGGCGTTAAAAAGTGTTTCTGCCTATACTTCGATTTTCGAAGTACCGAGTGACGTCTCGGATACCTCACGCGTACCCTCGAGAGAAGTCACATGAAGTCCTCGATTCCCGATTGTTTATTCTTGTCGAACGAATTATGACCTTTGCTAAATTCCCGACAGAGATATAAATAGAGAGAATGAAGGTCAATTATGGCGAACAGTCCAAGGGCGAAATTAAAAGTAAGGCGAGAAAAATTAGAAGGGCATATTGAGAAAGGTGAAATCGATCCTGATACGGGTAATGCAATCCGAGAATTGCTTGATGCATACGACGAAAACAAGGTGATGGTAACTAAGCCAAAGGGTGAGAGTCATCGAACACCACAGACCTTAATGGCGTGGTTGTATCGATTGATGGTTTTTGCCCAGTATCGGAATCTCACTGAATCTGAAGCAGACGATATCAACCGTGATGTGCAAAAGATGCATTCAGGGGATCATCCCCATGTCCAAGATAAAGGACTGAAGAAAGGGACATTAAGAGCATATCAAGCGGCTGTTCGGAAATTCTATGGTTTTTATGATTTTGGGGTTGATCCAAACGATATCCCGCTATTCGACAAGGAAGAAACGTCGGTTGAGCCAAACGATATGCTCACAAAAGACGAGATTCATGAAGCACGGGAAGTGATTGATAATCCTCGAGACTTACTGGTTTATGATCTACTTCTATACACCGGCCAAAGGCGCGAAGCTTTGCGTACAATCCGAATCAAGGATGTGAAACCTCAAGAGGGAACATATCGGCTTAATCCTGAAGTAGACGGTCTGAAGGGCGCAACGGAACGAAATGGGAATCGTCCACTGCTTGGAGCAAAAGCAACAGTCCAAGATTGGATCAATAATTATCACCCGGACCCTTCCAATCCTGAAAACTACCTGATTACAGCTAGACCGGGATATTCTCGACCGGACCCTACAAAACCAGTTAGCGGGGAGACTATCAGACAAGTCATGCTAAAGGTCAAGGAAAAAACAAATATTACAAAACCGATGCATCCCCACGCCATGCGTCATAATCACGTTACAATTGCCAAGCGTGATTATAATATCCCTGACGATACGATCAAATATCTAATCGGACACTCGGCTGATTCAACAGTGATGGAATCAACCTATGCACATCTATCGGGTGACGACCACGTTCAACGTGCGGAGGAAGCTTTTGGAATCAGAGAACCAGAGGAAGAATCAGCATTCACACCTGAAGTGTGTCACGTTTGTAATCAACCACTCGAGCCGAATGCTAAGGCTTGCTCCAATTGTGGAACAGTCTATACACCCGATGCACAAGCTACTCAAGAGCAAATACAGGAAGATATGTATGAATAGTAATCTTAGACTGTGGACCTATATCGTATTGTGTCCCTTAGCAAGCGACAGACTCTCTCAAACCCATAGTAGAAATAAATAATATCCACTAATACTAATCTATATTCATCATTTGTCGTTGCTATCGGGGCTACCACCCATGAAATCCGCAAGACTTGTGGGTTTATTCTTGTCGTTTTCGAATATACTCTCGAGGGCCTGTTCCAGGACCTCTAGACGCTGTTTCGTGTAGTCGCGACAGTCGTACTCGTCTGCGACCTGAATCGCCGTCTGCATGTACTTGTTCACCGAGCCCTTGTGGACCGTGAGATTGACCCGACCGCCACACTCTCGACAGTCGCCGGTCAGGGGCATCCGCCTGAACTTCTCGCCGCAGTCGAGACACCGGGTTTCCTGGCGCGAGAAGGCCCGCAGATTGCCGATCAGGTCCGGCAGGAAGTGGTACTCGATAACCCGCTCGGCGACGTCGGTCTCGTCGACCGCCGCGAGTTTCCGCGAGAGCTCGAGTTGAGCGTCCATCTTGTCCATCATGGATCCGAGCGTCTTGTACGCCGAGAGGTCGGGTCCCATCGCGATGTCGGTGGTGTCGTGGGTGTGCCGAAAGCCGGTGTACTCGCCGTCGGTCCCGAGGGTGTCCTCCCCGGTCTGAATGTCGATCGATTCGGGGTCGGCCTGTTCCAGGGTCGCTTCGTAGAACTCCCGGGAGTACTGCGAGACGATATCCATGTTGTGCGCCTCGTCGTCGATTTCGGACGGATCGATGCGAGAGGACATGACCAGCGGCGCGTCCATCGAGTTATGGGCGTAGAGCCAGTTAGCGGTGAAGATCGGCTCGCCGCCGACCTGCAGATCGTATAGGTAACCGTCGTACTCGACGCGTTCGATGGACGTGATCCGGAGGTACGAGAGATCACCGTCGACCAGCGGACGGATTGCCTCGAGTTTCTCTTCGGCTTCTTCTGGAAGGTCTCGCTCGTCGAATTCCGTGACTATTTCCTCGAGTTTCTCGAGCGAGATGTTGTCGCGTCGTTTCAGATATTTTGGAACGAGTCGGGTGATCCCCGTGATGTCCATCTCACGAATCTCCATCAGTTCGTCGGGGATAGAAACCACGAGACTCTTGGGTTGGTACGGCTCTTTGTCCTGAAGGATTTGTTCGAGCGGATTCCGAGTTGCGCCGCCGGAAACGGAAACCGTATAGATCGGCTGTCGTGAAGCGCCGCGTTCGCGCCGCGAGACGTTCGCGACGAGTCCGAGGCGATGACAGAGGTAAACGATCCCGTCTTTGACGTCCTCGCTCGTCGTGTGGAAGTTGATTCCGGTGTAGTTGTCGTCGCTCGGCTCTGAACCGTCCCCCGCGATGAACCCGCGGAGAAACGCGAGTACGACGTCGTTCTCCGCACGAAGGATGCAGTCGGGAACGATCTTTTCGCTCGAGTTGTACGAGTCGCAGTCTTCGAACCCGAGTTCGTACAGCACGTCGAAGAATACGGCCGGGAACGCGACCTCGTAGGCCTTGTTCGACCAGCGAACGCTCGGTTCACACCCGAACGAAGCTTCACCCGTTTCGACGACTCGGTCGACGAGTTTTTCGTCCCCGTTGTGAATCACGGGTCGAGTACCGGAGAGCGATCCTTCGGCGACGAACATCCCAAGGAGCCACGCGAAGTCTTCGTCAACGTCGAGATGTCGGTGGATACAATCGGACGAACCCGTCCACCCGACCGAACAGTCGTCGGGGAGCGGTTGTTCACCGTGCTCTGTCTCGATATCCTCGAGCGTCGATCGGCAGACTTTCTTCTTCGAGAGCCGGTAAGAGATCCCACCGTCGAACGCGACTCGCGTCTCGCTTCCTCGTTTCGACTCGTCCCAGACGTCGGTCAGCCACGCTTCGTGTTCGTCGTCGAGCAGCACGTAGGGATCTTCGACGCACTCGAGCACGTCGATCGTCGTCTCGATCGGTTCGACCTCGAGCGTTTGCGGTGCGACGATCAGGTCGCCCTCTTCCAGATCAGAACCGGCGATCTCCTCGATACCGTCGTCGTACCGGAAGAGACTGTGATCGGTCGTGATCTCAAGTTCGCGTCCGAACTGGGTCGAGACTCGCAGCAGTTCCTCGCTGTCGTCGGCCTCGTACCGAATCGCCTTCTCGATGGGTTTCGGCTCGGCTTCGTGGTTCTCGTCGAACGCGTAGGTCGTCCAGCCCTCGAGCGCAGCGGTCTTCTTTTGGAACTTGCCGTCGATCTCGATCGGCACCTCGAGTTCGTCCCAGAACTCGTCGAAGGTCATGAACCGGAGGTTACCCTGAGGATCGAAGGCGATCAGTCGCGAGTCCTCCGCGACGCTGCCGCCGCGCTTGTCCGGGAGATACGACCGCGAGAAGTTCAACAGTCCGTCCATGAGCAACATCACGCAATCCTCGTCTCCGTCACACTGGGCCGTATGCAGGCCGTTCGCAATGAGCGTGTGTGTCTCCGCAACCGTGAGACAGTACGTGTAGTCGACATCTGACGGGACGAACTGGACTCGTTCTACTATATCAACCTCCGGACTGCCACCATCGACAACTCCGGATACAGCGTCGATCGATCCGTCTCGAGCGGTGTCGGTCGGTAACGGTATCCGATCCCCAGTTTCGAGTTCACTCGCGGCGATCCGTTCGAGGCCGTCGTCCCAGGCGACCATCGTGTGGTCCGGCGTTACGGTCAGCGATCGACCATTGCAAGTCTCGATCCGAACGAGGTGGTTGGGCGCAGGATGCTTCGAAATCGACTCGACCGGCCGTTCGATCGCTCGTCCGGAGTCCTCGATCGACGGAACAGTGATCGTCCCTTCGAGATCCTGAATCAGCGTCCCGAAGTCGTCTTCACGTGGATTCGTGAGCCGAGATTCGACGAATTCCTCGATCGGCTCCTCGCGACGGTTACCCGATTCATCGTTGTAGCGGATTGTCGTCTCCGGGTGGAAACAATTCCGCCGTTTCGCGGCGTGAAAGTACGGATGAGCGTATCCGACTGCGGCGCTCGTGAAACCAATCACCCTTCCGACAGTTGCCGCGCTCGTGTGCGGAGCCATCCCGAACACTAACTCGCCAACGAGTTCCTGCCGGTCGTCGATTTCATAGAAGGGATCGAGACCGTAGTACTGCTCGAGGAGGTCGTCGATGAAGTCGGCCGTCTGCATCATGTGCTCGGCTGCGCCGTCGGAGAGGACGATATCCTGAACCTTGAGTTCGACCAGCTGGTCGTCGTGGGTCAGCGGATCGTCGTGGATATCCGCCTCGTAGCCGAGAGCCTGAAGCTGGCCGACGTCGACGTCGAGTTCGCTCGCCCGGACGGACGTCACCGGGAGATCGGTCATGTCGTAGCGAACGGTGCCGTCCTTGAACGAGGAGACGTCGTGTTTCGCACGCAGGATCCCCTTTTCGATCGGCTCGGGGATCTTCGTTTCCGAGGTCAGTCCCTTGACGCCTTTGAGGATCTCGAAGGCGTTCTCGCGTTCCCCGACGGACTCGAGTGCGTCGCGGTACTCCTCGTGGATGTCGATTTCGCGGTTCTCGACGCAGGTGGCCTCGCGTTCGCAGTGGCCACACTCGACGCGTCCGGCCTCGTCCGGCTCGATGCGCTGGTCGCAGTCGGGACAGCGGTAGTCGGGCGTCGTCCGTTCGTCGCAATCTGGACAGCGGTTCTTGAACGTCTCCGTTCCACAGCTCTCACAGCGCTTTCGGCCGATCTGGACCTCGACGACGCCGGGCGTATCGGACATCGTCTCGGCGTGCGTAGCCGCATCGGCAACGTTTCGCTGTTGGCCGCCGGCTTCACCGATCGGAAACAGGGTGTGAACCGGCGGGCTCAGGTCCCGTCGCTCGGATTTCTCCGGGCGCCCCATCCGATTTCCAACGCGAGTTGGGGCTCGCTCGCGGACCGCGAAGGGAGCGATCTCGTTGACCGCCTCGGTGGCGTTGTCGCCGGCCGTTTCGTGGCCCCAGTTTCGCGCGCGCTCGGAGAGATCGTCACGACACCAGGTTCGTTCGAGTTCGATGATCGATCCTCGAGTTCGATCGTCGGAGCCGGCGGCTGCGCCGTCGGTCACCGCCTCCCGTGGCTCACAGCCGAGCGCTCGAACGAACGCCTGCCAGTCGTCGATCTCGATCCGGTTTTCGTCCGGTCGCTGGCGGTGTTCGATCGCGATCGCCTCGAGAGAGTCGCGCGTCCGTTCTTCGTACTCGAGGACGAGCGTCTCGTCGTCGTCTTCGATCCGGCCGGCAGCGGTCGCATCCGCGAGGTCACAGAACGCCTCGACCGAAAGGTCGTGCCAGAGGTAGGTGTACTGGGGATGAAGCGGCGCGTCGTAGCTCGTCGCCCACTCGAGAGCGTCCTCGACGTCGGGGAACTCGAGGTCGATGCGAGGGTCGTCCTCGAGGGCCTGGACGTCCGCTCCGGCGGCCGCGACGTCCTGGATCCACCACTCGTAGACGTACGACGCCGGCGAGAGCGGACGGTTGTTCTCGACGAACTCGCCGTAGTTGACCAGGTACTCCCCCGCGTCGAGGATCTTCTCGACGCCGTTTCTGATCTCGAGTGCCTCCTCCGGGTCGTCGATCCGACGAACGTCGCCGTTCGCCAGCTTGACCGTGGGACCGTCGATGCTGTCGACGGGGACGATTCCGTGGGCCTTTCCCGGCCGCTCGGTCTTGATCTGGGTCCCGGTCGCGAGGAAGTCATCGACCAGATGCATCGTGGCGGGATGGACGCCACCGGTCGCAAAGCCGTGGTTTCGAGCGCGGCCGTAGCGGAGACGAAAGCCGCCCTTCGCGCTGGGATGTGAGAAAACCGGACGGCCGGCGATCAGGTCTCGAAGGAACTTCGTCGAGGACTCGGCTCGTGGCGGGCCAGCGGAGTCGTCGACCGGTTCGGAGTCGACGTCGACCGGTGCGGACGATTCGTCCTCGTCTACGGTCTCCTCGCCGGCTGCGTCTTCCTCGCCGACTTCGGTTTCGCCCTCGTCGGCCGCGTCCTCCGCGTCGGCACCGTCGGCGTAGTTGCCGTCGATGAGATCCTGTAGCCAGGGCCAGTCGATCTCGTCGAGATTTCGGGTGTAGCGCTGAATTTTGGGCGCTTTCAGCGCGATACCCTCACCGAGGACGAGACACATGCCGCCGCGGGCGCTGTTCGTATCCACCCGATCTAGGTCCCGAAAGCCCGAAACTTCCTCGTCACCGGTCGCCTCCCCGTCGAGCATGATCGGGAGGTGTTTGGCGATGAACTTCGCCTCTTTCGCCTTGGGCGTATACTGGAGACCGGTCTCGTTGTCGTACAGGGCGATCTCCTCCGCGTAGCGTTCGACTTCCTCCTGGCGGACGCTGTATTGCTCGATTCCCACGAGCGCACGCGTGTAATCCGCGACCAGCACCGAGAGCGCCTGTGCGGTCCCGCCCGCAGAGCGAATCGGACCCGCGTAGTAGACGTTGACGAACTCCGTCCCGTCGTCGTTCGTCAGAATTTCGACCCGATCGATCCCCTCGATCGGCGCGGCGACGACCCCCTCGGTCAGCAGCGCGACCGCGGTTCGGACGGCCCCTTCGACCTTGCCGGCTTTCGACTCGTAGTCCCCGACGCGACCCTCCGCGAAATCCTCCGCCAACTCGAGGGCGGCCTCCTCGCGTGACATCTCACCCTCGAGTTCGCGAACGCGCTCTGCGACGCCGTCGATGCCGAGAATGTTCTCGACGCGGTCGGCCATGTCCTTTGCGACCGGAATCTCGACGTCGGGTTCGGGATCGCCGCCGCGTTCTTTGGCCCGCTCTGCGACGTCGAACGCCTCCTCGAGTCCGGATTCGAGCCGATCGAAGTACCGTTCGTCTTCTTCGCGCATCTCAGAGCCAGAGGTCGAGTTCGGTCGTCTCGTCGTACTCGCGCTCGAGAGCCTCTTCGAAGACGCGCATGTAGACTTCGCCGGCCCAGACCGTCGCCTCGTTCAGGTGGCCTGCGACCGCGTTGCCCTCGGGATCGGAGAGCACGGCGTGGGTGTGTGCGAACCGGTCGCCGTCGAGCCAGGAGACGTTCCCGACGCAGCTTGCGACCTCGAGCGGTTCGTCGAACTCGATGGCGTCGTACTCGCAGTCGTCCTGATCGTAGAACCAACACTCCGCGTCCTGGACGGCCCCCAGCGCGCTGAACCACGCGGCGTCGGCCTCGACCGCCGCGGCAAGCGACTCGATCTCCGCGCGCCAGTCAGCACCCGTCTCGAGACGAGCGACGTACTCGCCCGTGGTTTCGACGGCTCGATAGTTCATACTGTTGCTACTGTGTGCGCGAGAAGAAAAAGTCACCGTCGAGCGGACGCCGCAATGGAAGTCGACAGTTCGAGCACGAAGCGGACGGTGCTCCCCGGGAGGAACGCGAGGGGAGTCGAAAGCGCTCGAACGAGATCGATTGGTACGATTTCGCCGTTCACCAGGGCTGGTAGTACGCTATCACGAACGGCCGATCTCGGTGCTCGAAGTACCAGTCCGTCGGCTGCTCGCTATCGCGGTCGTCGTAGGACGGGAGGTCCTCGAGCGGCGTCGCGGCGAACGTCGGTCCCCTCGAGTCGACGATTCGTGCGTCGTCGGTCGACGCTGCGGTCAGTTCGCCCGACGCATCAGCCGATCCGTTCACCTCCGTCGACTGTTCCGACCGCGTCGGGAGTGTACATCCCGCGAGGCCGAGACACGCGGCGACCATCTCGGAACAGAGCGTTCGTCGAATCATAATTTCAAGCCGGTTGTGGGCGCATATTACAAACGAATATACTTCACTCTCGAGCCGAAACGACGGCGCTCGGTAGGCTCCGAACGCGCTCTCGCTCGTCAAAACCAGAGAAGCGGTCCCCACGCGGCGAACGCAACGAACGCACCGAGAACGACGGCAGCCATCAGTCCGCGAGCGAGCCACGGCTCGAGGCGCTCGCGCCGAGTTGTCACGCGGACCCGTGGCACGCGCTCGACCTGCCTGATCCCGCTGTCGGAGCGGTAGGTGAACACCACCGGAATCACGTACTCGCCCGGCGGGGTCGCCTTCCGCGTGTTGATCTCGAGGAGGTATGCCGGTTCACCGGTCCGGTTTCCGTCGAGGGGTTTCCACCGTAGTGCCCCGCCGGCGTCGCTCGAGTCGCGTCGAAACAGGGTCGACCGGCGGCCGTCGATCCGTCTTCCAGTCTGCCCCGCTCGAACGGCCTCGATGCCCGCGTCGGCCGTTGCCTCCGTTGACTCGGCCGATCCGGGTCCCGAATTTCGGCGAACGACGCCCGGGTCCTCGAGATCGATCAGTTCGTCACCGTCGTAGAACACGCTCAGGTCGTTCTCGGTGACGCGACCGGTGCCGGAGACGAACACCCCCAGTTCGATCCGCCCGCCGGGATCGACGCGATCCGTTCCGAGAAAGACGTCGAGTTCGTTCTCCTCGATGTCGGCGGTTCCGGAGACGGAGACGGCGATCTCGAGTTCGGCGTCGGAATCGATCCGGGATCGCTCGAGAAGCGGCGCGATCGGATGGTCGCCGTCGTGACTCGCGTCGTCTGGCGAGAAACACATTGAATACCCGACTATTACGGCCGCTCGAGTTGAGCGTAACGGCCGATTCGCCGTCAATCGGTACTGACGACGGCCGTTCGTTTTCGTCCTACGTTCCGTGATCCCAGCTACCCATGTACTCGCGCTGGGTCTCGGTCAACGAATCGAACTCGACGCCCTCGGCTGCGAGTTTGATCTCGGCGATCTCCTCGTCGAGTTCGTCCGGGACGTCGTGGACGCCCGCGTCGTACGCGTCGCTGTTCTCGAGCATCTCGCGCACGCAGACGGCCTGAACGCCGAAGGACTGGTCCATCACCTCGACGGGATGGCCGAGCGAGACGGGGGCGGCGAGATTGACCAGTCGACCCTCGGCAACGACGTTGAGCCGTCGGCCGTCGGCCATCTCGTAGGCTTCGACACCGTCGCGGGCCTCGTAGCGGTCGACCGCGAGGTCGTCGAGGGCCTCCAGATCGATCTCGATGTCGAAGTGGCCCGCGTTCGCGAGCAGGACGCCGTCTTGCATCTCCTCGAAGTGCTCGCGGACGACGACGTCGCGGTTGCCCGTCGTCGTGAGGAAGACGTCGCCGATCTCGGCGGCCTCGGCCATCGGCATCACGTCGTAGCCCTCCATGTGTGCCTCGAGCGCTCGTCGCGGCTCGACCTCGGTGACGACGACGTTCGCGTTCTGACCCGACGCCTTCCGGGCGACACCCTTGCCGCAGTAGCCAAAGCCGGCGACGACGACGTTCTTGCCGGCCCACGAGAGGTTCGTAGTCATGGCGATCGACGCCAGCGAGGATTCGCCGGTGCCGTGAACGTTGTCGAACAGTCGTTTCATCGGTGTGTCGTTGACCGCGAAGACGGGATACTCGAGTGCGCCGTCGTCGTCCATCGCGCGCAGTCGGTGAACGCCGGTCGTGGTCTCCTCTGCACCCCCGACGATGCCGTCGATCAGCTCGGGGTACTCCTCGTGGATCGCCGCGACGAGGTCCATCCCGTCGTCGACCGTTACGGTCGGCTCGTGGGCGATGACGGCCTCGATGGCGTCGTAGTACGCTTCGTCGTTGACGCCGCGTTTGGCGTAACTGGTGATACTCTCGTGTGTGTCGAGGGCCGCGCTCACGTCGTCGTGCGTCGACAGTGGGTTGCAGCCGGTGACGGCGACTTCCGCGCCGCCCTCCGCAAGCGTTTCGACGAGGATCGCGGTCTTCGCTTCGACGTGCATCGCCATCGCGATCCGCTCGCCCTCGAAGGGCTGGTCCGCGAGGAACTCCTCGCGAACGTGTTCCAGGATCGGCATGTGCTGGGCAGCCCAGTCCATCTTCCGGCGGCCCTTCGTTCGAGCCTCGTCCAGATCGTCCAGCTGTTCGCTGATCGGTGGATACGAACTGTCGGTCATACATCGATAGAGAGGGACCGCCGCCAAAACGCTACCGAAGCGATCCCACAGTGCCCACCGCACCGAACCCACAGGCTACCGAACCGGTGTCGAGAAAAGCCGCTCACGCCTCGAGTTCGGGCCCCGAGAACGCGGTGGTTCGTCGTCCGAACTGTCCATCGATTCGAGTGGACCCGCGAATTCCCGCCGGGGATCGATCGTCGCGACGATCGTTCGGCCGATTCGAGAGAATGCGCCAGCGGAGTCCGAGCGGCCGGTTCGGGGTGGTTCGTGGGGTCTCGTCTTCGACGCCGGGGACGGTCCGTGCCTCTGACACACGTCGTTCGTCGCGTCCACCGGCGTCGACCCTCGAGACGTGGGATGAGAGGTCGTCGGTGCTACGGTGGGCCGGCCTGACCGGGCGGTCCGCCGTCGTCGTCATCGGACGGACCACCAGCGTGGTCCGGTGGTCCCCGATCGTGTTCGTCGTCATCGGACGGACCACCAGCGTGATCCGGTGGTCCCTGATCGTGTTCGTCATCGCTCGACTGACCACCAGCGTGGTCCGGCGGACCGGCGTGATCGGACGCGTTTCCGGGGTTGTTCTCGAGAACGAAGTTCGCGACCAGCACGCCGAGCGGGCCGCTCGATTCGTTTCGCTGTTCGTCGACGTAGGCGGAGACGAGCGATCCGAACGGAGCGTCGTCTCCGTCGTCGATCTCATCGTTCTCGTCGGCCGGCTCGAGCGTGGCCGTCGCCTCGACGGTATCGGTCGAGGTCGAAGCGGTGATCGTCACCGTAACCGACTCGTTCGACTCGGGGAGTTCGACCGTTCCGTTCACGTCGGTCGAGTACTCGCCCGTTCCCGCGTAAGATTCGTTGTCATCTGTCGAGACTCCGACGGTCACGTTTTCGATCGGACTCTCGTTTGCCGTTACCGTGACGACTCCGTCCCCGGAGACCACCAGCGACAGCTCGTCGGTGGGTTCGTCACTGTTCGCTGCCGCGACGCCCAGCGGGGCGAACGCGGACAGGATCATCGCTGCGGCCAGTATCGCCGCGAGTAGTGTCTTCCTCGTCATCCGGTCGAGACATTCAGAATACGGTGAATAAACCCCGGCAGCAGTTCTCGACGGTTTGTTCACAGAGAAACGGTGCCAGAATCGTTTTTACGGTTTACCGACCGTACAGAGCGTTTAGGAATCGTTCATCCGGCACGGAAATAGCGTCTTCAATCGTCGGCGCGGTCGACGAGTGACGCCGCCGTCCGACTCGCTCGTTCGAGAACCGACGGCTCATCGAGCGTTTTGACCTCGCGATCGCGCATGAGGACTCGTCCGTCACAGACGGTGTGTCGTACGTCGGCCGCCGCCGCGGCGTACGCGAGGTGGCTCACGAGGTCGTGATGCGGCGTCAGATGCGGCCGGTCGACGTCGATCACCGCGAGATCGGCGGGAGCACCCGCCTCGAGTCGACCGGAATCGAGGCCGATCGCCTCGGCGCTTCCCCGAGTCATCATCTCGACGACGGCGCTCGCGGGAACGGCGCTCGCGTCATCGGCCGCCAGCTTGCCGATCATCGCGGCGTCGCGGGCCTCGTCGAGCATCGAGAGATCGTTGTTCGAGGCTGCGCCGTCGGTTCCCAGCCCGACGGTGACGCCGGCCTCGAGCAGCCGCTGGACGGGTGTCATCCCGCTCGCGAGCTTCATGTTCGATGCGGGACAGTGGATCACGCTGGTCCCCGCCTCGGCCAGGGCGGTGATCTCGCTTTCGTCGAGGTGGACGCCGTGGGCAACGAAATCCCCGGGCTCGAGCATCCCCTTCTCTGCGGCGTAGGCGAGCGGACGAACGCCGTGTTCGTCGACGATCGGATCGACCTCGTCGGTCGTCTCGTTTGCGTGGTAGTGGACCGGAACGTCGAGTTCGCGCGCCTCCGGGACGAACTCCGCGAGGTACTCGCCGTCGACGGTCGTCAGCGAGTGGGGCATAAACGCCGTCGAGATTCGCCCGTCGGCCGCGCCGTCGTACTCTCGAGCCACCTCGAGGCCCGTCCGTGCGTCCTCGCGCGCGGCCTCGTCGTCTTTCGCGACGGAGATCACGCCGTGGCCGAGTCGTGCGCGAAGTCCCGCTTGCTCGACCGCGGCGGCGATCTCCGGAACCTCGAAGTACATGTCCGCGAACGCCGTCGTGCCGGATTTGATCATCTCGAGCAAGCCGAGTTCGGTGCCGACGCGGATATCTCCCGGATTCAGTTCGGCCTCGGCGGGCCAGATATCCTCGCGGAGCCAGGACTCGAGGGGTTTGTCGTCGGCGTAGCCGCGCAACAGCGTCATCGCGACGTGGCAGTGGCCGTTAACGAAGCCGGGCGTGACGAGCGACCCCGAGGCGTCGAGCGGTTCGTCGCCCGCGAGGTCGTCCCCGATCTCGAGGATCAGACCGCTGTCCTGGTCGACCAGTACGTCCGCGTTCGTGACCGTCCCGGAGGGAAGTAACACCCGTCCGCCGGTGATCGAAAGCGTCGTCATCGAACGAGGGTTCTCACCGCGTGGACTTATATACTGCCGGAGCGTCGGCCGGATCCGTCTCTCCGTTTGGCGTCGGTGACGACGGACTATCGTCGCGTCCCTGTCGAAGCGGTCTCGTCTTCGAGAACGGTCACGCCGGAAAGGTCGGACAGCGACTCGCGGATTCGCTCGAGGTGCTCCGGACCGCTGCCTTCGAACGCGATCGTCATCGGAACGCGGTTCGGGTGATCGAGTCCACGCCGCCGAGCCCGCTCGAGGACGTCGAGCTCGCCACCCTGTGACTCGATCACCGCGACGACGTCCCCGACGGTCGACGGCCATCCGGCGATCTCCAGTCGAAGCTCGGTGTAGCGACCGAGACACTCGAGTCCGGTCCGGGTCAGTTCCGCGTGCTCGGTGAGGTCGACGTTGCCACCGGAAACGAGGACCGCGACGCGCTCGCCCGCCAGATCGAGGTCCGTCGTCTCCGAGAGTGCGGCCGCGAGCGGGGCCGCCCCCGCGCCCTCGGAGACGGTTTTGGCACGCTCTGCAAGCAGCGTGACGGCCGTCGCGATCTCTCGATCGGTGACGCCGACGACGTCGTCGACGACCTCGCGAGCGACAGCGAACGTCGTCTCGAGCAGTCGGGTGTCCGCGATTCCCTCAGCGACGGTGTCGACGTCTTCGAGTTCGACGATTTCGTCGCGCTCGAGAGACGGTTTCGCGTGGAGTGCACCCGCCGGTTGGACGCCGATGACCCGTCTATCGGAATCGCGGGCCTCGAGGGCGGTTCCGATCCCCGAAATGAGCCCGCCGCCGCCGATCGAGACGAGGACGGTATCGAGGTCTGGGTACTGCTCTACGAGTTCGAGCCCGATCGTACCCTGACCGGCGACGATCGCCTCGTCGTCGAAGGGGTGGACGAACGTCTCTCCGGTGTTCTTTGCCCGCTCGAGGGCGTACTCGTAGGACCGCTCGTAGATGTCGCCCTCGACGACGACCTCGGCACCGTACCCGCGAGTCGCCTCGATCTTCGCCGCCGGCGTCACCTCGGGGACGACGATGGTCGTCTCGATTCTCAGAAGATCGCCCGCGAGCGCGACGCCCTGTGCGTGATTGCCCGCACTCGAGGCGATAACGCCCGCGTCGCGTTCCGAATCGGACAGCTGAGCCATCCGGTTATACGCGCCGCGGATTTTGAACGATCCCGTTCGCTGGAGGTTCTCGAGTTTGAGCCCCACGGAGGTCGCACCGGTCAGTTCCGCGAACGTACGCGACGTCTCGAGTGGCGTCCGGTGGACCACGCCGTCGAGTCGCTCGCGCGCGCGTTCGACGTCCGAAAGCGTGACGGGGGCGGCCGTGGCGTTCCCGCTCATCCGTCCTCCGCCGCGTTTTCGGCGTTCGAAACGGGGTGACGGCGCTCGAGCTCTCCGATCGTCTCGACGAGCACCGAGACGCCGTGATCGAGAGCGTCCTCGTCGACGTCGAACGTCGGCGTGTGGTGGCTGGTCGGGTGATCGGTGCCAACGATCAGGTACGAAGCGAGTCCGCCCGACTCCTGGACGCGGTTCATCAGGAACGTGGCGTCCTCGCTCGCGCCGAAGTCGGCCGTCGGTACGACCCGATCGGTTCCGTGGAGGCCGGTGGCGACGTCGACGACGACGTCCACCAGTTCCGGATCGCTGTCGGCCCGAGGCGACTCGCTTATCACGTCGAAGACGGCGTCACAGCCGTGCATCCGCGCGGCCGACCGAACGACGCGCTCGAGTCGCCCCTTTACGTACTCCATCAGTTCGGTCGTCTCGCCGCGGGCTTCGGCCTCCAGGTGGGCGCGCTCTGCGATGACGTTGCTCGCGGTTCCGGCCTCCGCTCGGCCGACGTTGACGCGAGTCATCCCGTCGGCGTGACGCGGAATACCGTAGGCGTTCTCGATCGCGGTTCCCATCGCGTGCATCGCGTTGTCGCCCTCGTTCGGTGATTTTCCGGCGTGGGCGGAGGTTCCCTCGATGGTCACGTCGACGTGACACATCGCCAGCGGTTTCTCGATGCCGGCGACGACCTCGCCGCTCGGATGATCGAGGCCGACGTGTACCGCCAGCAGGTAATCGAGATCGTCGACGAAGCGACTCCTCGCCATCGGACAACCGCCGCCGCCGACTTCCTCTGCGGGCTGGAAGAAAACGACCAGCCGTCCCGCGAAGTCGGATTCGGCGATGGCTTCGAGGACGGCGAGCCCCCAGGTCATGTGGACGTCGTGGCCACAGGCGTGCATCGTTCCCTCGATTTCCGATCGGAACCCCTCCGCGTCGGGCACGTGGCCATCACCCGTCGCCTCCTCGACGAACAGGCCGTCGATGTCGACCCGCAGGCCGATCGCCGGCCCGTCTCCACGCTCGAGGACGGCAACGGCACCCGTATTGCCGCCGCTCATTCGCTCGAGGAGCGCGTCGTCGGCTCCACGATCGCGGGCTCGCTCGAGCCAAAAGTCGATCTCGTCGTCGGACGGAACGGCCATCCGATCGGCCGGATCGTAGGCGTCGGGGCCGACAGCGAGTTCGTTGACGCCGATCGCGCGAATTTCTTCGACGAGTCGGGCGGTCGTGTAGAACTCACGCCAGGCGGGCTCGGGGTGACGGTGGAGGTGTCGTCGGACCGTCACGAGGCGATCGCGTATCGGTTCGGTCATGCGAGTTACTGACGCACTCCACCGACTTAATTATACACAATTGCCGTTTACGACGGGTACACAAAAGGGATAAGTCATCCCGTGACAATCGTCGATCAACGATCGAGAGATGACCGATCCAGACGTCGTCGTCCTCCGAGAGGGGACGGAAGGGCTGTCGATGGAATCGTACGCCGAAACCCTCCGCGAGCGCCTCCCCGACGCGACCGTCGAACTCGCGCGGACCCCGCAGGACGAACGCGAACTCGCGTCCAGCGCTCGCGTCGTCACCGGTATCACGATCGACGAAGACCTCATAGAGCGCGCCGGTCGCCTCGAGCTGTTCGCCTGTACCTTCGCGGGGACGGATCACGTTCCGATGGACGCTCTGGCCGATCACGGCGTTATGGTGACCAACGCCGGCGGCATTCACGCCCCCGGCATCGCTGAACAGGCGATCGGCAACATGCTCGTCTTCGCGCGTCGCCTCCACGAAGGGTGGCGCCGCAAGCAAAACGACGAATGGCGTCACTTCCCTTCGTTCGAGTTTACCGACAGCACCGTCACGATCGTCGGTCTCGGCTCGATCGGTCGGGCGACCGCCCAGCGACTCGCGGGCTTCGAGGTCGAGACGATCGGTATCCGTTACACTCCATCGAAAGGCGGTCCGACCGACGAGGTGCTCGGGTTCGACGACGAAGACATCCACGAGGCGTTCTCCCGGAGCGATTACGTCGTCCTCGCCTGTCCGCTCACCGACCTCACCCGCGGTCTCGTCGGTGAAGCCGAACTCGCGACGCTGCCACCGAACGCGGTGGTTGTCAACGCCGCCCGCGGCGGTATTATCGACACCGACGCGCTCGTCTCCGCGCTACAGTTCGAGGGGATTCGCGGTGCCGCCCTCGACGTCAGCGACCCCGAACCGCTCCCCGCGGATCACCCGCTCTGGGATCTCGAGAACTGCCTGATTACGCCACACACCGGCGGATACACCCCAAATCACTGGGATCGGCTCGCCGATATCGTCGCCCACAACGTCGATGTCCTCGGAAGCGGCGGCGACCTCGAAAACGTCGTCCTCACACCCGACTCGAGCTGATCTCGACGATGACAACCAACGACGCTCCCGCCGACGGAGCCGATTCGGCCGCCGCCGATCGATCCCCGAGCGATCCGCCGGCGGCCGACCCTGCAGTCGATCCGCGGACGGACTACGACTACGTCGGCGGCGACGTCGACCGACCCGACCTCGTCGACGACCTCCGGACGCGCATCGACGGCGAGGTTCGCTTCGATTCGTACTCGAGACAGCTGTACGCGACGGACGCAAGCGCCTACGAGGTGACGCCGATCGGCGTCGTCCTGCCGCGGTCGACCGCGGACGTCGTCGCTGTCGTCAGCTACTGCGCCGAAAACGACGTTCCGGTGCTCCCGCGGGGTGGCGGAACGAGTCTGGCGGGACAGGCGGTCAACGAAGCGGTCGTGCTCGATTTTACCGCCCACATGGACGACGTCGTCGAAATCGACCCCGATGCCGGGCTCGCGACGGTGCAGGCCGGAGCCGTTCTCGCGGACCTGAACGCCGCGGCCGATTCGCACGATCTGAAGTTCGCGCCCGACCCAGCGGCGGGCGACCGCAGCACCGTCGGCGGCGCGATCGGCAACAACTCGACGGGTGCACACTCGCTGGCCTACGGTAAGACCGACGCCTACATCGACTCCTGCGAGGTCGTCCTCGCGGACGGAACCGTCGCCCAGTTCGGCGAGACGACCGTTGCCGAAATGCGCGAACGCGTCGATCCCGACGGCGATCGCCTCGAGCGAATTCACGAGGCGCTTCGACGGGTGATCGACGAGAACGCGAAGTCGATTCGCGAGGCGTATCCCCAGCTCAAGCGAAACGTCTCGGGCTACAACTTAGACCGGCTGGTCGCGGAAGCGTCCGGCGATCCGGACGCGTTCGACAAGAGCGCCGGGAGCCCCGTGACGGTCGAGGCCGAACCGGATCCGGAGGCGACGGTCAACCTCGCACGCGTTCTCGCCGGCAGCGAGGGTACTCTCGGGATCGTCACCGAAGCCACCGTCTCGCTCGAGCCCGTTCCCGAGACGAAAGCGGTCGCGCTGTTGACCTACGACGACCTGCTCGAGGCGATGGCCGACGTGGACACGATCGTTCGTCACCACGATCCGGCGGCGATCGAGGCCATCGACGACGTCCTGCTGGCGCTGGCGCGTGACACCGAGGAGTTTGCCGACGTCGCGGCGATGTTACCCGACGGAACGGAAACGGCACTGTTGGTCGAGTTCTACGCCGACGGCGAAGACGACGCCCGGGAACAGGTCGAGACGCTGGTGGCGGATCGGCTCCCCTCGAGCGAGCCGGATCACGACGGTGAAGTCGATTGGGTCGACGGAGCGGACGGCTCGAGTGGTAACGATCCGATCCGCGCGTTCGACGCCCTCGAAGCGTACGACCCGGACGAGCGCGCCCGGCTCTGGAAGCTACGCAAGAGCGCCGCGCCGATCCTCCTCTCGCGAACCAGCGACGTAAAGCACATCTCGTTCATCGAGGATACGGCCGTCCCGACCGAACACCTCGCGGACTACGTCGCGGACTTTCGGGAGGTTCTCGAGTCCTACGACACGTTCGCGAGCTTTTACGCCCACGCAGGACCGGGCTGTATGCACATGCGGCCGCTGGTCGACACGAAGACGGCCGGCGGCCTCGCGGCGTTCGAGGGGATCGCAGACGCGGTAACGGACCTCGTCGTCGAGTACGGCGGCTCGGTCTCCGGCGAGCACGGCGACGGACGCGCGCGAACTCAGTGGAACCGCAAGCTCTACGGCGAGGACGTCTGGTCGCTCTTTCGCGAGGTCAAGACCGCGTTCGATCCCGACTGGGTGCTCAACCCGGGAACGGTCTGTGGCGATCACGACATGACCGAAGGGCTGCGGTTCGATCCCGACTATCACCACGACCCCGGTTTCGAGCCCGCTCTCGAGTGGGAAAACGAGAACGGCTTTCAGGGAATGGTCGAGCTCTGTCACGGCTGTGGCGGCTGTCGCGGCTCCCAGGAGACCACCGGCGGCGTTATGTGTCCGACCTATCGGGCGGCCGGCGAGGAGAGTACCGCCACTCGAGGCCGGGCGAACATGCTCCGGGCCGCGATGGCCGGCGACCTCGAGGCCGACGCCCTCGAGACGGAGTTCATGGCGGAGGTGCTCGAGCTCTGTATCGGCTGCAAGGGCTGTGCGCGGGACTGTCCGAGCGAGGTGGACGTGGCGAAACTGAAAGCCGAAGTCGAGCATGCACACCATCGAGAACACGGTGCGACCCTCCGGGATCGGCTCTTTGCGAACGTCGACCGACTGAACGCGATCGGTTCGGCGCTCGCACCTGTCTCGAACTGGATGGCCTCCCTGCCGGGATCCGGACTGCTCGCGGAGAAAACCATCGGCATCGCTCGCGAGCGCGACCTTCCGACGTTCGCAGGCGAGAGCTTCGAAGACTGGTTCGACTCCCGCGGCTCGCGCATCCCGCTCGGAGAATCCACCCGACAGGTCCTGCTCGTACCGGATACGTCGACGAACTACAATCATCCGCGGGCGGGGAAAGCCACGGTTCAGGTGCTCGAGACGGCCGGCGTCCACGTCCGGATTCCCGACGGCGTGACGTCGACGGGGCGGCCGGCGCACTCGAAGGGCTTTCTCGACGTCTCGCGCGAGCGTGCGCGAACGAACGTCGAAGCGCTGGCTCCGTCCGTCGACGACGGCTGGGACGTCGTCCTGGTCGAGCCCTCCGACGCGGTCATGTTCCAGTCCGACTATCTGGACCTGCTGACCGGCGACGATGTCGAATCGGTCGCCGCGAACACCTACGGAGTCATGGAGTACCTCGACCGATTCGATCTGACCTCGAAACTCCCGCTGTCGGCCCCGGACGAGCGACTGACGTATCACGGCCACTGCCACCAGAAAGCGACGAAGAAGGAGGGCCACGCGGCCACCGTACTCGAGGCGGCGGGGTACGAGGTCGATGCGCTCGACTCCGGCTGTTGTGGGATGGCCGGCTCCTTTGGCTACGAGGCGGAACACCACTCGTTGAGCCGGGCGATCGGACGACTCCTCTTCGAGCAGGTCGAAGCGAGCAACGGCGAAACGGTCGTGGCACCGGGTGCCTCCTGTCGGGCGCAGCTCTCGGAGTACGACGGCTGTGGAGCGCCGCCACATCCAATCGAGAGCGTCGCCGCCGCGCTCTCGAAATAACCTCTTCGCCATCTCGTTTCTTCTCGCCGATATGTCCGAGAAAATCCACGGCTCGCTGTTCGAGGACGGTCGCCGGGCAGTCGCGGACGCGGCGGACCGTGCCGAGCGGTCCGGACTGGACGACGTCGGGACGTCGATCGATCGCGGCGTTCCTCACGAAGAAGTCCTCGAGTATGTCGTCGAACCGACGTGGACATGATCGTCATGGCAACCGCCGGCCGGACGGGGACGTCTCGAGAACTGATCGGAAGCGTTGCCGAGCGAGTCGTCCGATCGTCGCCGGTTCCGGTCGTCACGATCAACGCGGACGAGTATTGATCCGAGACGACGCACCCGGCAGTTTCAGGGCCAGAGGCCGCGAACCGCCTTCGCCTCGGCAATGCGAGAGAGCGCGACAACGTAGGCCGCATCGCGCCACGACAGGTCCTTCGATTCGACCTCGGACCGAACGTCGTTCCAGGCGTCGAGCATCTTCGATTCGAGTTCGTCGTTGACCTCCTCGAGCGTCCACTGGCGGCGGTTGATGTCCTGGAGCCACTCGAAGTAGCTGACCGTCACGCCGCCGGCGTTGGCGAGGATGTCCGGAATCACCGGAACCCCGCGCTCCTCGAAGATCGCATCCGCGGCGAAGGTGGTCGGACCGTTCGCGCCCTCGACGACGAGATCCGCGCCGACGTCGTCGGCGTTGTCGGCGGTGAGAACGTTCCCGATCGCGGCCGGAATGAGGACGTCGACGTCGAGTTCGAGGATCTCGTCGTTGGAAAGCGTCTCGGGTGCGTCCTGTTCGAGGACGGCCTCGGGTTCTTCGTCGTGCGTCGGGATCGACTGGACGTCGAGCCCGTCGGGGTCGTAGATCGCGCCGTTGACGTCGCTGACGGAGACGACGGTTGCACCCCAGTCCTCGAGCAGCCGGGCGGCGTTTGCACCCACGCTGCCGAAGCCCTGAATTGCGACGGTCGTCTCGGAGAGGTCACGACCGTAGTGATCGACGGCCTCGCGGGTGATGATCGCCGTGGATCGACCGGGTGCCTCCTCGCGTCCGAAACTGCCCCCGATGACGGGTGGCTTTCCGGTGACCACGCCGGGGATCGTCTCGCCCTGTTGCATCGAGTAGGCGTCCATGAACCAGGCCATCGTCTGGGCGTCGGTCCCCATGTCCGGTGCGGGGACGTCCCGCGTCGGACCGACGATGTCACGAAGTTCCTCGGCGAACCGGCGGGTGAGGCGCTCGATCTCGTCGGCGCTCAGCGCCTTCGGATCGACCGCGATCCCGCCCTTACCGCCGCCGAAGGGGAGGTCCATGACGGCACACTTCCAGGTCATCCACATCGAGAGACCGATACACTCCTCGGCGTTGACGTGAGGATGATAGCGGAGGCCGCCTTTGTATGGGCCGCGAACGTCGTCGTGCTGTGAGCGGTAGCCGGTAAACACCTCGACAGTCCCGTCGTCTCGCTCGAGCGGGACCGACACCCGCTGGACGCGCGTCGGATGCTTGAGTCGCTCGACGACGCCCGAATCGACGTCCGCGTGGGTCGCGGCACGCTCGAGCTGGCGACGGGCGGTGACGAGCGCCGAGTCGACGTCGGCGGTGTCGGTCGTTGCTTCGGTCGGTGCGTCAGTACCGGTCGCGTCGTCCGTCGAATTCGTTGTCATGGAAAGGGTAAATCGTCGTCACAGTGGAACTCAACTGGTGAACAGTCGACGAGGAACGTCAGCGAGTGGCTCCGCCCCACGCCCGGTTACGTGAAACGTTTCGCTGATCTCGACGCCGATGTCTTCCGTCCAGATACCGGGTATCATGTGGAACGTCATATTCTCTTCGAGAACGGTCTCGTCGCCGGGTCGAATACTCGCGGTGTGCTCGCCCCAGTCGGGCGGATAGCCGAGTCCCATCGAGTAGCCGATGCGATCTTCCTTCTCGAGGCCGTACTGTGCGATCGTCTCGCGCCAGGCCTCCTCGACCGCTTCGCAGGTGACGCCCGGCTCTACGGCCTCGAGTGCGGCCTCGATCCCCTCGACGACGATCTCGGCGTTTCGCTCGAGTTCGGCGGGCGGGTCACCGACGAACGTCGTGCGCGCCAGCGGGGAGTGATACCGGTTTCGACAGCCCGACAGCTCGATGATGACCGGGTCGCCCGCTTCGAATGGACGGTCCGTCCACGTCAGGTGGGGAGTGCCGGTGTGATCGCCGGAGGGCATCAACGGAACTATCGCGGGGTAATCCCCGCCGTACTCGTCGGTTCCGGTGATGAGGGCGTCGTAAATCGCGGCCGCGGCCTCGTACTCCGGCACGCCCTCCTCGATCGCCTCGAGACCTGCTCGCATGGCGTTCTCGGAGATTCGGGCGGCCTGGCGCATGTACTCGAGTTCCGCGTCCGACTTCTCGATGCGAACCCAGTTGACGAGCAGCGTCGCGTCCTCGAAGTCTGCCTCGGGAAGGTTCCGTTGCAGTCGCGTATAGGATTTGGCGGTGAAATAAGAGGCGTCCATCTCGAGACCGATCCGGCCGTCCGCGACGTCGAGTTCCTCGAGAACGCCCGCGACGTAGTCCATCGGATGCAGATCGTACGGCGAGTGAACGTGATCGTCGCTGTACGATCGGATGCTCGCGTCCTCGAGTCGAGTCGTTGCCCGCGCGCCGTTTGCGTCCATCTCCCGACCGATCCAGACCGGTTCGTCGCGCTCTGCGGTGACGACGACGGCCTGGTGGACGTAAAACGACCAGCCGTCGTACCCCGTCAGGTAGTTCATGTTCGCCGGATCGGCAACGACGATCGCGTCGAGTTCCGCCTCGCGCAACCGTTCTGTCGTCCTGCGAACCCGCCGTTCGTACTCCGCCTCGTCGAAGACGTGTCGTGACATGATACCAGGACCTCCGTGGAAACGATCGGTCACCAGTTGCAAAAATCTTCGTATACAATGATAACAGATAGTGTGTATCACCACGGCGACCGCGAACCCGCGCGGTTAAGAGACGCCGGTCCGTTCGGGCCGATATGGCAGTACTCGAGACAGTCGTGATCGCGTTCTGGGCGATGTTACCGGCGTACGTCCCCAACAACGCGGCGGTGCTGGCCGGGGGCGGACGGCCGATCGACGGCGGTCGCACGTGGGGCGGTTCGCGGCTCCTCGGTGATGGAAAGACCTGGCGAGGAACGGCCGCCGGGATCGCGGCCGGCCTCGCGCTCGCGGCCGTCCTGACGCTGGTGGCCGACGACGTCAGCGCCGCTATCGGGATCGACGTTCCCGCGTTCACGCCGCTCGCCGCGCTCGGGCTCGCGGCCGGGGCGATGCTCGGTGACATCTTCGCGTCGTTTCTCAAACGCAGAACGGGGAGACAGCGCGGTGCGATGTTCCCCGGCCTCGATCAACTCGATTTCGTCGTCGTCTCGCTTCCGCTGACCGCGCTGATCGCCACCGGCTGGTTCCTCGAGGTGTTCACCTGGGGCGTGATCCTCGTCGTCGTCGTGCTCACGCCGATCCTGCACGTGACGACGAACGTAATCGCGTACAAGTTGGGATTGAAAAACGAGCCCTGGTAAGCGGATCAGGACGACGCGGTTTTCGATCCCGGTTCGGCCCGGATAACGGCACCACCGTCGAGATGGCCGGCGTCACCGAGGAGTGCGCTGAGTCGCAGTCGTGATCGCCGCTTCGATCGCCTCGAGGAAGATTCCGACGCCGAGTTCGATCTCGCGCTCGCTCGAGTCGAGCGGCGGGAGCAAGCGAATCGTTTTCGCGCCACAACCCAGCGTGAGCAGGCCGCGATCGATCGATTCCGCCACGACGGCGTCGCGTCGCTCGGCCGTGTCGAACGTGACCGCGAGCATCAGCCCCTTTCCGCGAACGTCCTCGACGTACTCGGGTGCGTCGTCTCTGAGGAGCTCTTTTGCCTGCGTACCACGGCTCGTCGCGTTCTCGAGCAGGTCGTACTCCTGAATCGCCTCGAGCGTGAACGCGCCGATCATCGATCCGAGCAGATCGCCGCCGCCGAACGTCGATCCCAGCCGGTTCTTTTCGGTCGGGAACACCTCCGAACGCGAGATGGTCGCACCGACTCGAAGCGCCTTGGCGCTGGCGATGACGTCGGGTTCGATCGGGTAGTGGTCCGACGCCCAGATCTCTCCCGTTCGTCCGACTCCGGCCTGAATCTCGTCGACGACCAGCGGAATGTCGTACTCGTCGGCGACGTCCCCGACTTCCCGCATGAACGCCTCGCTCGGGAACCGGTAGCCGCCGACGCCCTGGATCGGCTCGAGGACGACGAACGCGATTTCGTCGGGGTCGACGTAGCCGCCCTCCGGTGAGAGCGCGTTTCGAAGCTGCGAGCCGCCGCTCGCGAAGAATCCGCAGTCACAGCTGCCGGGATCGCACGTCCGATCCGCACAGAACGGAACCGTCTCGATTCCGCTGATTTCGGGGTAGCGTCGAGTGTAGACCTCCTTCGATTTCGTCACCGAGAGCGTTCCGAGCGTGCGGCCGTGAAAGCTCCCCGAGAAGGCGACGCCGTACTTCGCCGGTGCCCGGTGGTCGTTGGTGATCTTCATCGCGTTCTCGACGGCTTCCGCGCCGGAGTTCGAGAGAAAGACCGTATCCATGCCGTACTGACTCGAGACCGAGACCAGTTTCTCCATCAGGTGACTCGAGCCGGGAACGGACGATTCCTCGGGCGTCGGTCCGGCCCCGAAGTACATGTCCTGACCGGCGATCTTCATCGGCTCGACGAGGTCGAACTCCCGAAGCTTACCGAGGATCTTCTCGTTGTTGTAACCGAGCGGTGCCGCACCGATGTGACAGGTGAAATCGAGGAGAACGTTGCCGTCGACGTCGGTGACGAACGGTCCGTCGGCTTCGCGGGTGATGTCCCAGACGAACTCGTGAGAGTATTCGCTGGGTGCCGCGTTGGCCCCGTGGAACTCGACCCACTCGCGCCCGTTCGGGCCGGGAAACGTCCCCACGTCGGGTTCCGCCGTGTCCCTATCCATACACAGATAATGTATACGTTGTACATTAAAACTTGTTATAGATGGGCGTTCCGTACGGAAATCGGACGCGAAAAACGAGGGGGAGGGTGGTTCTCGGAATAGAGACCGGGACCGACGATCGGAACCGATCAGTCGTCGCCCGGATCGACGGCGGCAGTCGGTTCGTCGTCGGTTGGTCCGTCGCTCGAGCCGATGAGCACCGTCTCGTCCTGGAGCAACACCTTGCCGTGGTCTACGCCGAACCGTCGAATAAGCGAGAGCATAGCGAAGAGACAGACGAACGCGAACGGTGCGCCGGTAATGATGACCGCTTGCTGGAGTGCGTCGGTCCCGCCTTCGCCGCCGAGGATCATGAGGATCGCGGCGGTCAGTCCGAGGACGATCCCCCAGAAGAGGCGGTTGATCGTCGAGGGACTCTCCTTGCCCCCGGTAGTCATCATCGAGACGGCGAGCGTCGAGGAGTCGGCCGACGTGATGAAGAACGTCGTCACGAGGACGAGGAACGCGAGCATGAATACCGTTCCGCCGGGGAAGGCATCGAAGAGGATGAAGCCGGTCACCTCGGCACCGACCTCGAACGCGATGACCTCACCGAAGTCTGCGACCCCGTTGTGCTGTGCCCAGATGGCGGATCCGCCGACGAAGGTAAACCACGGAATGGTCGCAGCGGAGGTAGCCACGATTCCGGTGAAAGCGACCTCCCGAACGGTGCGCCCCTTCGAGATTCGGGCGATGAACAGGCCGGCGAACGGGGACCACGAGAGGGCCCACGCCCAGTAGAAGACCGTCCAGCCTTCGACCCACGCGGTTCCACCTTCGTCACCCGCGCCGGTGTAGAGGCTCATCGAGACGAAATCGCTTATCATGCCGCCCATCGCCTGTGAGCCGAGCAACAACAGGAACATCGTGGGACCCACGATGAACGTCGCGAGCATGAGGACGACGAACAGCCCCATGTTGAAGTTCGAAAGTCGGCGAATTCCCTTGTCGATTCCGAGTACCATCGATATCGTAAACAGGATCGTCATCGTCGTCACGACCAGCAGGATACCGGTATCACCGAAGTCGATCCCCCACTGGTAGTTGAGTCCGGTAACGAACTGACTTCCGATGAAGCCGAGCGACGTCGCGACGCCGCCGATGGTCGCAAAGACCGCGAGGATGTCGATCACCTTCGCGACCGGTCCGTCCAGGTTCTCCGCGCCGAGAATCGGCGTCAGTGCCGAGGACACGCGCAACGGAACGTTATCGTAGTTGTACGCGAAGTAGCCGATCGCCAGCCCCATGATCGTAAACACCGCCAGCTGGGGCAGCGCCCAGTGAAACAGCGTCTGCTGGACGGCGATCGACATCGCCTCGCTCGAGCCGCCAGCCACGCCGAACAGAGGATTCGGGTCGTCGTAGTAGAACAACCCCTCCGTTGGTCCCCAGAACACGACACCGGCGGCGAATCCGGCCGAATATAGCATCGCGAAAAACGAGAGGAAGCTGTACTCGGGATCCTCGTCGCCCAGTTTGATCTTGCCCCAGGGCCCGACGATCAGGAACAACAGGAAGACGACGATCAGGAACACGATCACCAGTAACGCCCAGCTCAGATAGCTGAGCGTCTGGTCGTGAACGGTGCTGATTCCGCTCGCCACGGCCTGGCGGTCGACGAAGAACGCCACGATCACGCCGACCGACAGCAACGCCCCGAACAGGAAAACCACGGGATCCAGTTCGTCGAAAAATCGCTCGACCATTCCGTGTTCGCCGTCGCTCACGAGCGAACACCACCGTTGATCGAAGATTGCGTATCGATTTCAGTGCTCGACCGTTCGAACGTTTTCTGACTACACCAACCCCGTCCGTCTTCTGCCATGCGTTGCAATGGCATACCGAACTCGTTGTGAGGAACCAGTATAAATATTTCTTTTTCGTAACCGATATACACAGATTGTGTTTATAGGTTCTCGATGGATGGTGACACGACACATATGTACATAAACCATTATATTTGGATATTATAGGATAAGGTCCAAATACAAATGGAAAACATAGACTGTGTTCAACTTCTATCAGGTAATAGATTTTCCCTGACAGGTCGTTCGGATATCGGCGCAGTCGGCCGAGAGCGACGGGAGAAGAGGACGACTGGATGGAGCCGTCAGTTCGTCAGTTCCTCGAGTTTACGATCGCGAGTCGCTTCGCTTTCGGTGACGCGCTCCGTGTATTCGTCGACTCGGTCTTTGATCTCCTCGCGACTGGCTTCGGGCGAGAACTCGTCGGACATCGTGAGCAGCCGAACGAACGCTCGGAGTTCTTCGTCGGTGAGCTGTGCGAACTCCTCGTTCTCGAGTTTCGCGACGACCTCGTCGACGTCGATCTGGCCGACGGGATCGACGTTGAACTCGACGTTGACCATCCGGTAGTTCGAGCCCGCGAGTCGCTGTTCGGCCTTGCCGACGCCTTCCGAAAGCATGTCCTTGAACGGCGTGTGATAGCCCATCGTCCCGAGATGGAGAAAAGCGAGCATGTCGGTGATCCCCTGAGTGTAGGCGTCGCGTTCGTCGTCGTCAGGGTCGAAAACGGTGTTTCGGTCCCGTTCTTCCATGTACTCAAAGAGGATACTGAAATCGAGGACCGCGTTTCGAACGCGACGACGGATGCGATTTCGCTTTTGCTTTTTCGAGTGATCGGTGTAGTCCGTCTTCCGACCGAGCAGAAAGTCGCGATCGGAGGGTGTCAAAATTCCGCGCGGCCGGTCAGCGTCCGCTGCGGCGCGAAGGGACTCCGGCACGTCGTCCTGGCTCATACAGGGTACACGGGGAGCCCCGAAATTAACGCTTCTGATCCGGAAGACGTGATTTCGTTCTGGTAATTGGTCCGTCGGAATAGCGTCCCGAGGGACCGCGAACGAACGCCGGCGAGCGATTTACGGTCGTCGCCGGGAGCACTCGAGGACGGCATCGCTCAACACGGAGACACCGATCTCGAGGCTCTCGTCGTCGATGTCGAACGTCGGAGTGTGGTGATTGGTCGGGTGATCGGTGCCGACGAGGAGGTACGACGCCAGGCCGCCGTCCTCCTGGACGCGCTCCATGAGGTAGGTGACGTCCTCGCTGACGCCGAACTCGACGCTTTCGACGACGCTGTCGACGCCGTTGAGACCTCGTGCGACCGCTCCGACGAGATCTCTGAGTGCGGGATCGCTGTCGACGCGCGGGGATTCGCTGATGACTCGCGGCGTGACGTCGCAGTCGTGCATCTCCGCTGCGGCGTAGAGTACGCGCTCGAGTTCGGTTCGCGTGTACTCCATGAGCGCCGTCGTCTCGCCGCGAACCTCGCCCTCGAGCGTGATCTCCTCGGCGATGACGTTGCTGGCGGTTCCGCCCTCGATGCGTCCGACGTTGACGCGAGTCATTCCGTCGCTGTGGCGAGGGATCGCGTAGGCGTTCTGTATCGCGGTCGCGGCCGCCTGCATCGCGTTTGCTCCCTCGTTCGGCGCTTTTCCCGCGTGCGCGCTTGCGCCCTCGAACGTCACCGTCAGGTGCGCCATCGCGAGTGGTTTCTCGATGCCGGCGACGACGGTCCCGGTCGGGTTATCTAACCCGAGGTGTGCGGCGAACAGGTAGTCGACGCCGTCGAGATAACCACCCTCGGCCATCGCCTTCCCGCCACCGGAAATTTCTTCTGCGGGCTGGAAGAAGACGACGAACGTTCCCGTGAACTCGCTGTTTTTGATCGCCTCGAGCGTTCCGAGACCGATCGCGATGTGACCGTCGTGACCGCAGGCGTGCATGTAGCCGTCGTGTTCCGATCGGAACCCCTCGGCTGTCGGTCGGTGGTCTGGGTCCGCAGATTCGCGCATCGAGATACCGTCCATATCGACGCGCAGACCGACACGGGGACCTTCACCGCGTTCGAGGACGGCGACGACACCCGTGTGGCCGTCCGCGGTTTTCTCGAGGACGTCCGGTCGAACGCCCGCCTCGCGTGCGCGATTGAGCCACGGATCGAGTTCCTCGGGGTCGGGGACGGCCATTCGCGCGTCGGTCTCGAGTGCGTCCCGACCGATCGCGATCTCGTCGACGCCGATACGCTCGAGTTCGGAGACGATTCGGCCGGTCGTCCGAAACTCGCGCCAACCTGGTTCGGGATGGCGGTGAAATTCCCGTCTGAGCTCGCTCAACCTGTGTCGGACGTCGGACATTCGTCCCGGAGCTATGGAGAGGAACTACTTAACGATGGTCGATATTCGTGTATTCGACGGTCACGATCGGTTTATTTTCGCGCCGAAGGAACGGTCGGACCAGGATAGAGACGGGTCGAATTAATCGAGAGAGGCGATGGCGTCCATTTCCACGCGGACGTCTCCGGGAAGCCTCGAGACCTCGACGCAGACGCGGGCCGGTGGGTCGTCCTCGAAGCACTCACCGTAGGCCTCGTTAACCCGATCGTACGTCTCGAGGTCGGTGAGATAGACGGTTACCTTGACGACGTCCGTCAGCCCGTCACCGCCGGCCGCCGCGACGACGGCGGCGACGTTCTCGAGGACCTGCTCGGTCTGAGATCGAATATCGCCGTCGACGGGCTCGTCGGTTTTGGGATCGACCGGTCCGTAGCCGGACACGTAGAGCGTACCGTCGGTCCGAACTCCCTGAGAGTAGGGGTTGTCGCCGCTCGGTGCGTCGTCGGTTTCGATAGGATGCGTATCTGACATGAGTCTCGCGAGTCGTTATACCGCACCGTCAGCGTGCTCGATCGCCTCGAGGACGACGTCCAGAGCCGTCTCCGCGAGGTCGTGGGTGAGCACGAGCGGAGGGAGGAATCGAAGGACGTTGCCGTGACGGCCGGCGGTCCAGACGAGGACGCCGTGCTCGAAGCAATACTGTTGGACGGCGTCGACGAAGTCACCGCCCGGTTCGCCGTCCTCGTCGACGAACTCGGCACCGATGAACAGGCCGGTTCCGCGAACGTCGCCCAGCCGGTCGGTGGGTGCCTCCCGGAGTCGCCGCCGGATGTACTCACCGAGATCCCGGGCGTGAGCGAGCAGGTCGTGTTCCTGGATGTACTCGATGGCCCGGGTTCCCGCGCGCATGCCGACGACGTGACCGCGATAGGTTCCGGCGTGATCGCCCGGTCCCCAGGTGTCGAGATCCTCGTGATAGATTGTCGCTGAGAGCGGAAAGCCAATACCGCCGAGCGCCTTCGCGGAGGTCATGATATCCGGCGTGACGCCCGCCCAATCCGCCGCCCACCACTCGCCGGTGCGGCCGAGCCCGCTCTGGATCTCGTCGAAGACGAGCGGAACGTCGTTGTCGTCCGCGATGTCGCGAAGTCCCTGCAGAAAGCCCTCCGGTGGCGTGACGATTCCCCCCTCGCCCTGAATCGGCTCGACGACGATTCCGGCCGGATTGGCCAGCCCGCCGTAGGGGTCCTCGAGGATCGCCTGCACTTCCTCGAGTGCGTGATCGACGGCGTCCGCGGGCGATTTATCCTGTCGGAACGGGTGCGGGTACGGCGCGTGGACGACGTCGGGCAGTAACGGCGTGTAGTGTTCCTTGAAGCTCTTGTTCGAGGTGAGACTCATCGCACCCGACGTCGGGCCGTGGTAGCCGCCCCGGAAGGCGACGAGGCCGGTTCCGCCGGTGTTGTACTTCGCGAGTTTGATGGACGCCTCGATCGCGTCGCTGCCGGTCGGGCCGCCGAAGACGACGCGGTTTTCGCCCGCGAGTCCGTCGGGTGCGATCTCGTCGAGTTTCTCGATCAATTCGAGACGGGCTTCGGTCGGAAAGTCCACGGAGTGGACGAACTTATCCGCCTGCTCGTGAACGGCCTCGAGAACGTATGGGTTGGCGTGTCCGACGTTCAGAACACCGATACCGGCGAACATGTCGATGAACGTGTTGCCGTCCGCGTCCCGGACGGTCGCACCCTTGCCCTCATCGAACGCGATCGGAATGTCCTCCGGATAGGCAACGGCGCTGCTGTCGATCTCGCGCTGTTTCTCGAGCAGCGCTCGGGTGTTCGGTCCGGGAACGGAGTCGACGTTCGGTGCATCCTCGTAGTGGAGTTCCGCTATCGGCGGTCCTGCCGTCATGACTAGGCCCAGGCGAAACAGATACTAATAACTTGTCCACAGTATCCATACACAGAATATACAGATATTGAACTCGCATCGGGCGGGAGAACCGGGCGAATCGAATATCCGCGTACGTCTACGGGCGTGCGACGGAACGGACGGCTACCCCTCGGTTCACCCTGCGTGCCGTTCTCGGACGGTAAAGGGAAGGGCTCATTAGCCCATAGTGTGAGTCACTGAATATGGCATCGTGGAAGCGGGATTTCGCCAGCGGGCTGATCGTCCTCGGCCCGATTCTCATTACTCTCTACGTCATCTACTGGATCTACGGGCTCGTCGCCGGAGTCACGCCAGGGCTGATCCTCGAGGCCGAAGCGCTCGAGCCGTTCGTTCCGGGCGACAGCGACCAGGCCCAACAGACCCGCGTACAGCTCGCGCAGTTCCTCCGGGTCGTCGTCACGCTGACCGTCTTTACGATCCTCACGCTCTCGGTCGGTTACCTCATGCGGACGACGGTCGGCGGCCTGGTCGAACGGCTGGTCGACAACGTCGCGAACCGCGTTCCCGTGATGCGGGTGGTCTACAACGCCTCCAAGATGGCCGCCGAAACCGCCTTCGGTGAACAGGAATCGCTCCAGACGCCCGTCAAACTCGAGGTCTGGGAGGGGCTTCGGATGACGGCGTTCAAAACGGGGAAAGTCACGGAGGACGGCCGGGAGGTTCTGTTCTTACCGACGTCACCGAATATCACGACGGGGTTCGTCATCGAAGTGGAGTCGGACCGGGTCGAAGAGCTGGATGAAGACGTCGAAGACGCACTCACGCGCGTCCTGAGCGCCGGGTTCGGCGACGCGGACAGACAGCGTGGAATGGACGCGGGCGTCTCCATCGACGTCATCGACGAGGCGACCGCCGGAACGAAAAGCGAGAAGGCGGACGCCGACGACGACTGAGGCGAATCGCTCGGGGGACGGTGATCGCCACCGGTTGGGTCGACGGAACTGACAGACAGTCGCTCGGTTGACGTGAACGCGGACTCGAGCGGCGCTGAACCGGGATTGGAATCGGAGTGAGCGTTCGCTCGAAAGGAGCGACTAGACGTAGGTGAACCACTCGTCGTACTCGTCGGTCTGGCGCTCGACGACCTCGAAAAAGCGTGACTGAACGTCTTCGGTGATCGGTCCGCGAGAGCCGTCACCGATGACGACGTTATTGATCTTGCGAATCGGCGTCACCTCCGCGGCGGAGCCGGTAAAGAACAACTCGTCGGCCGTGTTGAGTTCTCCTCGAGAGATAGACACGTTGTCGTGAACCGTATAGCCGAGATCTTCAGCGAGCGTGATCACGGTGTCGCGCGTGATGCCGTCGAGGATCGATTCGGAGAGACCGGGGGTGTAGATCTCGCCGTCGCGCACGAGAAAGATGTTCTCGCCGGGACCCTCCGCGACGTTGCCCTCCTTGTTCAACACGATCGCCTCGGCGTAGCCGTTCCGACGAGCTTCCTCGCCCGCGAGCATGCTGTTGACGTAGAGCCCCGTCGTCTTCGCGTTCGTCGGAATCTGGCTCGAGGCGTGCTTGCGCCACGAGGAGATCATCACGTCGATCCCCTGCTCTAAGGCCTCCTCACCGAGGTACGCGCCCCACGGCCAGACGGCGATCACGGTTTTCGTCGGACAGTCGGCGGGACTCACGCCGAGGCTGTTGTAGCCGTAGAACGCGATCGGCCGGATGTAACACGAGGGGAGCTCCTGGCGGTGGATGAGCTCGAGCGTGGCGTCGGTGAGCTCTGCCATGGTGTGATCGATCTCCATCTCGTAGGGCTTTGCCGACTGGTAGAGCCGCTCTAGGTGTTCTTCCCAGCGGAAGATCGCAGGGCCCTGCTCGGTGTCGTAACAGCGTGCACCTTCGAAGACGCCGCTTCCGTAGTGTAGTCCGTGTGTGAGAACGTGGACCTGCGCGTCGTCCCAGTCGACGAACTCGCCGTCCATCCAGATCGTGTCGACGTCCATCTCGTCGAATCCCATTATCGAGTGTGTTGCAATCCACCATACTAAGTTTTCGCGATTTTCGGGTCCGATTCGAAGGAACGGCGGTCGAGTTCGCGTCAGTCGGACCGACCGAAACGAGTAGCCTCGACGGCGACGGCGACGGAGCCAACGACCGCCACCGCGACGGCACCGAACTGGAGGAACACGGCGAACGGTGAATCGGGGTCCGTCTCGTGATCGTCGTGGCCGTGACCATCGCCGTGATCGTGGTCGTCGTGGTCGTGATCGGCGCTTTCGGCCGGAACGACCGTCGCATCGAACCACTCGCTGAGGAAGCTTCCGTCGGGCGAACCCGTCACCCGAAGCTCCCACGGGCCGTCTTCGGGCAGCGTCTGGACCGTCGCGTACGTCCCGTCCGCGGTTTCCTCGAGTTCGAACTCGATCGTCGTGTCACCGTCGACGGCGGTCGCGAGTATCCGAACCGTCCGCTCGGAAGCGATCCGATCGCCGGTGTCTTCGCCGGCTGTGGACTCACTCGAGAAGCCGACTTCGAAAACGATCGGATCACCCTCACTGACGAGCAAGCGGTCATCGTCGGCCGTTTCCGCCGTTTCGGCCGGGATCGCGAACAGTTCGACGGTCGGGTCGCCCTCGCGTTCGATCGACGCGACTCCGGGCCCGTCGTCGCCTCCGCCCCCGACTACTGCGGCCGTCGGAACGGACGTGAGCAGTCCGGAGAGAAGCACAACCACGACGAGGAGGGCGACCTCGAGACGGACCGCACGGACGAACGTCGAGACCGAGTCGTCGGACGGCTCGTCTCGGTCACTACCGTTGGACCGCTCATTTCGATCTCCCGGCTCAGACTCGAGACGGCGCAGGAGGGCGAACCGGGTGAGCCCGCCGAGGCCGAGCGCCAGCAAGACCAGTAGCGTCTTCGCGGAGAGCGACACACCGTAGAGCGTCTCGGAGAGGGCCGACAGCGTGGGCACGTGCCAGGCCGCGAGAAGGAGGCCGGTCGCGCCGGCGAGCGTAGCCCCGGCGAGTGCGAGAAACGAGTACCGGCGGACGACGCCGGCTGCGACCGCGGATCGCGCTGCCGGATCGGTCCGACGGAGTGCGGCCGGAACGACGACCGCGAGGACGAGCAAGCCGCCGATCCAGAGACCGGCCCCGGCGATGTGGCCGAAGTCGACGATGACGCCCCGAAGTCGGTCGATCGCGGTCGCGGAGTGACTGGTCCAGCTCACGCTACCGGCGACGGCGATCGATCCAAGAACGACCCCAGCCAGCCAGAGCCGGCGGGAGAGAATACCCAGACGGCGGACGGCGAGAACGCCGCCGAGAAGCGAAACGAGGACAATCTGGACGAGCCACGCGCGCCCGAGCGGGGTCTCTGCGTACTGGGCCAGTGTCTCGGCCGAGAGCCGCCCGAGCGACGCTGCTCGGGCCAGGCCGAGCGCGATGACCGCACCGACGAGGAGGAGAGTCGCACCGACGAGCAGTCGACTCAGGCACCTGTCGACCGACCGCGTGTCCGGACCGGTACGACCCACGGGCGGATAAACGGCGACTGCGGCCGTCACCGGCGCGCCGACGAGTGCAACGAGTGCGACGAGCACCAGCCCCTTGGCGATCGTTTCGATCGGTGGGATTTCCTCGTCGGGTTCGTCGGTTCCGTCCTCGTACGCCTCGAGAACCGCGTCTCTGTCGAGCGGTTCGTCTCCGACGCTGAAGAAAAAGGACCCGCTCGTCGTGTGACCGTCGTCGGCAAGCACCTCCCAGTCGACGCTGTACATGCCGTCGCTTCCGTCGGCCGTCTCCTCCAGCGGAATCCGGACGGTTCGTGTGTCGTCGGGATCGATCTCTGACTCACCGCTGACGACCTCGCCGTCGGGATTCGTGACGGTCACGTCGGCGACCTGTACCCCATCACCGGAGAACGAGAGCGTAACCTGCTCGGGACGGTCCTCGAGTTGTTCGGCGTTCGACGGATCCGAGTCGCTCAGATAGGCGTGTGCGTCGACCGGCGTCGCGAGCGCGCCGAGGACGAGTCCGGCAGCAGCGACGATGAGAACGAGCCAAAACGCCAGTCGTACCGCTCGGGACCGGGTGGGCGTCTCGGGGCGACGATCCGTCGATCGAGGCGCACGCGCGGTCATAGGACTATCTGATGCCGCCGGTGTAGCCGGTTCCGGTATCGCCGACGTACTGGACCGTACCGACGCCGTCTTCGACTTCGACGGTTCCGATCAGCTCCCGTTCGGCCATATCGATCACCGCAACGGTTCCGTCCGCTTCGGCGGGAGTAAAGAAGTACTCGTCGCCCGAGACGCCCGAGCGATGGAGGTGGTGTGCACCGTCCGGGCGTTCGATATCGCCCGCGTCGAGTCGACCGACCTCCTCGAGTTCGTCGACGTCGATGACGACCGACTCGGGCGTCATCGTGTTGGCCGTGAAACCGTAGAGGGTTCCGTCGGATTCGTAGTAGCGCAAAGCGTCGGGACCGCCGTCGACCGTGACGGAACCGATCTCTTCGTTCTCCTCGTCGGTGACGTCGATGAACCGGATCTCGTCGCCGTCCAATACGCCCATTCGCTCTTCGTCGGGCGTGAGATACATGCCGCCGGAGAACTCGAGTTCGTCGACGACCTCGTCGGCGTCGACGTCGACGGCCGCGGTCACGTCACTGTACTCGAAGTACGCGAGACCGTTTTGCGGGGCGTAGGCTTTGTAGTGCGTCCCGCCGTCCTCACCGAGTTCGATCGAGTCGGGTCGGTCGTACTCCCCGAGATCGATGACGTGTGCCACGGGGTCGTTGACGTTCGTCGCATAGCCCATTGAGCCGAAGTCCTCGTGATAGAGGAGCTTTCCGTGACCCTCTCCCTCGAGCCCGGCCTCGACCGTCTCGACGACGTCGTGGGAGTCGGTATCGATGACATAGAAGGTTCCCTCGTCGTCCGCGTGGGCCCAGATTTCGTCGTCGTTCGGATGGTAGATGTGGGTCGCACCGGGTCCGATATCCACCTCGGAGACGATCTCGCGCGAGTCGGTGTCGATAACGAGCACCTGATTGAGCGATCCCTCGATGACGAAGATCTGTGTGAGGTCGTGGGTGATCTGTGGATCGCCCCACTCGTTACCGTCGATTCCGTCGGTTATCTCGTCGACGACGTCGCCCGTTTCCGGATCGATGATCGCAATCGTATTCGGAGCGAACGCGTAGGCGAGTCCCTCGCTTCCCTCGGCATCTCCCTCCGGGTCGTCGTCTCCGTTCTCGTGATCGCCGTGATCGTGGTCGTCGTTTCCGTTCCCGTTACCGTCTCCGTTGCCGTCTCCGCTTCCACCGAGACAGCCAGCACCGGCGATGACGGTCCCGGTACCGAGAGTCTGTACGAAACGCCGTCGTTTGACGGGTGTGGTCACGTTCTGATCGACGTTTTTCCCACGCTTTATATTTCTGGTTCATTCGTCGAAAAGATATTCAGGACGCTCCGCAGTCACCCGGGTTCGGTACCAGAATCGATCAGTCGGGATCCGGACTGCTCTCGAGAACGCTGTCGACGAGTCGGGTAAATCGATCGACCAACCGATCGGGAACGGTCGGCTCGACGACGGACAACAGCGTCGCCGTTCGTTCGGGGGCCACGAGCCGGAGCGAGACGCGATTTCGGTCGTCGTACGATTTTTCGACGATTTCCTGTCCGACCAGTCGCTCGAGGTGGTACTCGAGCGTGCTGCGAGCGATACCGAGGTCGGCGGAGATCGATCCGGGGTCGCTCGAGGGTGACTCGAGCAAGTAAACCACGATTTCGCGAGCGGTTTCACGGCGAAACAACGCGAGTGCGGCTCGTTCCCACTCGTCGTACGTCGGCGGATAGTAGTGCGTTCGTCCGTAGAACTCGCGCCGCACGAGATCGTCGTCGTCGATCAATCGACGGACGTGATACTGAATCTGTCCCGGTGCGAACTCCGACTCCCTGACCAGTTCGTTGAAGTGAATGCCGGCGTTCGCCCGGACGTGAGCTCTGATCTGTCCTCGAGTGTCGTTCATGTGAGATCGTTCGGTGAAACCGACCGCGTCGTCGATTTCGAAGGCCAGTCTCAGCTAGTGAGTCGGGGCTGATAACGGCTTCCGATCGTTCCCGGGCGGTGAGAACGGTTTTTCGATCCACCCGCTCACCAGTCAACGCCACGCGCGGGCTTCGCCCCGAACTTCTCGTAATTCCAAACGAGTAGCAATAGTAGTTATATATCCGACATTTTGCGTGCTATCGTACCCCAGTGTGAGTATTTTCTTAGATTCGGGCTATATCTGTTCAATTACATCCCTATCTTTTAATAAAAATACCTATGTAAATATAAGATAATTATATTACTAATGGGTACATCCATTGGATTGTGATGTCCGACAAAGACAGCATGAAAGATTACCTCGCAAAGCACCCACGAATGATCGGCGTCCTGTTCACCATGTTCGTCCTGCTCAGTCAGGCGGGCACGGCGGCGGCAGGAATCAACAGTCAGATGGGACCGTGAACGACGCGGCAGAATCCACGCGATAGTTCGACGCGAAAATTCGACGCGAAACAACACTGTTCTTCTCGCTGGCGTATCCGAACTCCGACTACTCGAGGATAGCGGGGCCGATGCCGTCGTTCCAGTGAAGGCCGTCGTCGATCAGTATCGGAAGCTCCGTCCACGTCAAGTACTCCTGAATCGACTCCCCGTCGACGAACGAGGACGGGGTGACTCCCGGTGAGAGATGGCGGTCCGCAACACATTCGAGGTTCGACGCGCTTGCTGTTCCGAGTTTGTACTCCTTGGTGGAATATGTTCGAACGGAGAACCCGTACTCACCGTCCGGGCACGGATCGAGTTCGACGACGCCGGGTGCGCCGCCGTCCGACTGGGCGATATCCGCGGATCCGTCACCGACGATGAGGTACTGGTCACCGAGTGCGGTGTTCTCCTGGGCGATCTCGAGCGCTCCCCGGAGCGGGAAGCCGCGGTTGAGTAACCTGGCGATCGTCTCACCGGCTTCGACGGCGTCCTCGTTGACGACGTCGCTGTACGTGCCGACGCCGCCGAACGCTCCGAGACGAGTAAGCGCGAGACCTTGCTCGTAGGACCGACAGGCGTTCAGGAAGAAGACGCCAAGGTCGACCGACTCGAGCGTGCGGACGTCGAGATCGCCGTCGGGACAGCGGATGCCGTCTTCGGTCGCGTGGCCGATGTAATGGAGGAAGTCGTAGCCGCCGTCGGTGAGCAACGAGGCGAACTGATCCGTCTCGACGCCGAACTCGGAGTGGATCTCGAAGGGGAGTTGGTCGCGATTCCCGTACGTCTCGTCGAGCAGGTCGTGTTCGTCGATCATCCGGACGTCGTTACAGACGAGCAGGATCTCGATCGATTCGTTCCGGGCGTCGCGGTCGAGTTGGCTCCGGTAGGCCTCGATCGTCGCCTTGGACGCCTTCTGTGGAACGGAGTCTCCGAACCAGGCGTGTTCGACCGACTCGTCGGTGACGTCGGGGACGACGAACGCCGACTCGCTCCGGATCGACGACGACGAACGGTACTCCGTTGCCGATCGAACGAGTTGTGCGCCGCCAGTGTTCGGTTGCGGAACCGACGTCGGGGACCGTCCGCGTGACTCGCGAACGATACCGAGTTCGTTGACGACGAACGGGACCACCTCGATTCCCTCCGATTCGTCGGGAACGTGTGCGGTCAACGGCCACCGCGGAACGTGGGGTTCCAGGCGCTCGTACGGGACGGAGAGATACTGTTCCAGTCGGGCGGAGAGCGGCTCGTCGTAGATCGTTTCGAGATCGAACGGGAGCGTCCGCTCCAGTACCGAACGCTCGAGCAAGTCGTACTGAAAGATGCCCTCCGTTCGGGCCAGACAATCGAGCAAGAAAAATCGCTTCAACAGGCTGGCGACCTCGTTGCTGAACCCGCCGCGATCCGTCAACGATCGTTCGAATCGCGGCGTCTCGAGCGTCGGTTCCCGGCCGAGACGGATCGTCCCTCCGAGGAAGAACGCGAGCGGCGCAGCCTGATAGAGAGAGCGGTACGTCGGCGGGACGGTGAGCGTGACGTCGCTGTCCGGCGGATCGATCTCCGAGGGAACGTCGAAGCTGTCACCCAGTTCGATCAGGGGCGGGTGTCCCCGTAGCGTCGGCCACGTTCGTTCCGGAGAGGTCGTCTTCAGCGCCGACGGAAGCATCGAGACGGCCTCGGCCATCGATTCGATGTCTGGCGGCGTCGTGATCGTTCCGACCGGTCGGTCGTGCGGGGATCGAGCGCCGAGCTGGACCGTCGTCTCCTCCTCGAGCGAGATCCGGACGGAGGTGAGCCCGATGTCGATCGTTCCCGCCGAGTCGATTCGAAAGTAGAGTTTGATCGGGGCGCTCAGTCCGACGAACTGGGTTCCGTCCTCGAGCGTCGCCGTCTCGCCCACGTCGAAGTTGGCGGCCGCCTGTCCCGTGCTGTCGTGGAGGGTCACGGCGTAGTGCTGATCGAAGCGCAGTTCGGCCGTTTCGATCGGAGACGACGTGTCGACCGGGAACGGGAACTCGTCAGTGTCGGTCGGATCGAGCGAGACCGGTCCCGACGTGCCGACGTGGAGGTGTCGTTGCTCGATCGAGTCGTGAACCTCGAATCCGGTGGGGGTGGTCGTTGCTTGGAGTTCGATCGTCATGTCTCCTCGCGTCGCTGACTGTCCAATACGGTTCCATTGACTAAAAGGATCGCATCGAATCGTCCGCCGATGCGGGTCGTTGCCGGTTAGTTCGGTACACCAGCGACTGCCCGGCGGTTGTGCCGCTACAGTGGTACGACACATCGTACGAAGCGAGAGTTTCAGGAGAGGTCCACATCGGTCGTCGAGGAGAGCGACTGGAACGTGATCGGCGGGAACCGGGCTTCGATCGCACTGGGCCGACGGCCGGTTCCGTTCGCGGGTAACGGAACCCGCTCGATCACGCCCCTGTCAGCGAGTTCGTAGAGGAACCGCTTGACCGTTCCCGCCGTCAGCGACGAATGAGTCGCGATCTCTTCGGCGACGTCGCGAATCGGCTGTCCGTCCGACTCGAGAGAGACGAGGTGCGAGAGGACTTGCTGGCGCGTCTCCGAGAGGGCGAGAGCTCGGTCGACGTGAACCCCGTCTTCGGGAACGTCCGCTTTGGCGCGCTCTAGGTGCTGGTGGTCGATCCGGTCGCTTTCGTCCTGACGGGCGTAGGCCGCCGCCTCGAACAGCGCCGCGAGCGCGTCGTGTGCGTTTCCGTCGGCCCACATCGCCAGATCTCTCAGGGACTCGTGATCGATGACGCCCGGCGCGAGAGCGGTCGACGTTCGGTCCGTAATGACGTCGACGAGTTCGTGATGTCGATAGGGCGGGACGGAAACCGTCGTGCCGGCCCAGTCAGTCGGCGCAGCGCTTCCAACGGCCACGGTGGAGACGCTCGAGTCGACGGGTTCGAGCAACTCGCAGACTCGCTCGTACTCGAGCGTCTCCGGCTCGTGGTGGTGGTCGATCGCGACGACAGCCTGGCGATCGTGACGAGCGAGACGGTCTCGAAGCCGATCGTGAAGCGCTCCGGTTCCGATACCGCTCTCGGGAACGGATTCCGATGAGAGTACCGAGAGCACGGCCCGGTAGAACGCGAACTCGCTCTGGACGCGGCGAGCATCGACGTAGACGAACCACGTCGTCGGTTCGGTACTGCCCGCTCGCGTCGTCGTCCGGATCGACTGACTCGATTCACCGAGGCGGTCGTTCATCGCATCGAAGAGGGCGACGACGATAGCCGACGTGCCCGAACCGGGGGGACCGACCACCGCGACGGGCGAGGGCAGGTCACCGTCGAACACCGGTTCGAGGGCATCGAGCAACTGCTCGAGAACGGGGCCGCGGCCAACCGGTTCCGGCCGGTGGACGACGGGGCTGAGGTGATCGTGGTCGACGACGATTCCCTGTCCCTTGTGGGCGGACCGCCGTCGAGCGATTCGTTCGTGTAAGTTCATTCGTTCGTCTCCGAAATCGTGGCTGCGGTCATCCGTCCGTTTCCGAGGAGTCCCCGACGAGTGCCGCCTCGAGGACCTCGAGAGTGTGTGTGATCTCGTATCCCGTCCCGTGTTCCATCTGCATGGAACAGGTCGGACACTCGGTGAGACCGGTTCGAGCGTCGGCGTCGGCCATGTGTTCGAACATCTCCTCGCCGATCTTCATGGACGTTTCGTAGTTCTCCGCCTTCCAGCCGTAGGTCCCCGAAATGCCGGAACAGGAGTCCCCCACGTCGTGTACGTCGATCCCGTCGATTGCGTCCATCACTTCGATCGTCTGTCCATTGAGACCCTGATTACGTGAATGACACGGTGCGTGATAGACGAAGTCGTCGAACTCCGCTCCGACGGACGTTCCCTCGAGTTCGGCCTCGAGATCCTCGTGAACGCGGAGGTACTCGACTGCGTCCCAGGTGTTCGCGGAGACGTCCTCGGTTCCCTCGAAGTCGAACAGTTCGGGATACTCCTGGCGAATCGACATCGAACAGGAGCTACAGGAGGCGATGATATCTGCGCCGTTCTCGATCGCGTCCGCGAGTTCCGCGACGTTGGTCTCTGCGGCCCGTCGAGCGTCCTCCAGCATGCCGTTTGCGAACATCGGCGTGCCCGAACAGTGCTGGTCCGGGACCAACACCTCGTAGCCGAAGCGTTCGTAGACGCGCACGAGCGCTTTTCCGACCTCGGGCGTGTTGTAGTTCGAGTAACAGCCGTGGAAGTACGCGATTCGTTTGTCTTCGCTCGGTTGGTTCGACTCGCCTCGCCGTTTCGAGGCCGCGTTGTCGCCTCGCTTTTCTCGCGCATCCTGCGCTCTCCGTTTCGAGGCCGCGTTGCCGCCTCGCTTTTCCCGCGCATCCTGCGCTCTCCGTTTCGAGGCCGCGTTGCCGCCTCGCTTTTCCCACCACTCACGGAACGTTTCCGTCGCGAACGCGGGCAACTCGCGCTCGCTCGTGATCCCGAGGGTCTTCTCACCGAGCCACTTGGTTATCGACAGCCCCAGTACGAAGTTCGCCGTTCGGGGGAACGTGGCACCGAGTGGAGCGAACCGCCGGTAGTTCGCCAGCATCCGATTTCGAAGGTACTCCCGGGAAAGTTTGCTCATGGTCTGCTCGACGTACTCGCCTCGAGCCGTGTTGTGCATCTGTGAAAGGGGCACGGAAGACGGGCAGGCGCTATCACAGCGCATACAGTTCGAACACTTCATCACCGAGTCGTCGATGTCGTGGTCGTCCTGGCGCTTGAGCCGCCACTGTTCGGGTCCCTGGAACTTCGGTCCGGGAAACTCGTCGTCGACCGCGGCGACCGGGCAGTTCGTATCGCACGTCGAACACTTGTAACAGTCGTCCGCACCCGGCCTGAGATCCATCTCCTCGGCTTCGGGGAAGACCTGGATCGGCTCGAACTCGTCGTCTCCCTCGTCCGGTGCGCCGCCGTCGATCGGTTGCTCTGCGTCACTCATGATATCACCCGTAACAGTCGCTTGCCCGCGAGTTCGTGCGTCGTCGAATCGACGCTCGCCGGCAGTTCGTCGCTCATCGGCGAGTCGTCGCTCATCGGCCACCCACCTCGGCCGCACGCGTTCCGGCGACGTAGCCGGTCGCAAGCGAGACGCCGGATCCCGACTTCTCGGCCGCGAAGTCGTAGCCACCGAGGACGGCACCGGCGGCGGACAGGTTCGAGAACTCCGGGACACCGTCCGCCGCGAGCGGACGAAGGTCACGGTCGACTTCCAGTCCGAACCGTGCGTAGGGCTGGTCACCGAAAACGTCGTCGACGAACCAGTCGTAGCGGTCCGCGGGATGTGAGACGTGACAGTCGAAGATCGGTTCGTAGACCCGCTCTCGATTCGAGTCGACACCCTTGCCGACCAGCCCGCCCGTCGCGAGGACGTACTGGTCCGCCCGATGAGGGACCTCGGCCCCGTTCCGATCGACGACGACGTGGTCGATCCGATCGGTCGTCCCGCCCGCCGTTTCGGCCGTCGTCTCGTAGTCGACCACCGGAACGCCAGACGTCAGCCGAACGCCGGCGTCCTCGAGTGCGTCGTACAGCAGCCCCTCGAGTCGCATTCCGGGGAGACTCGGCGGTCCCATCGGCACCTCGAAGACGTCGACGCCGAGCGCCTCCGCGAGTTCCTCACGGACCGTCTCGACGCGGTCGTCTCCCAGTATCGCGGGGAATCCGACCCGGGATTCGTCCTCGAGATGAGTATCGACGCTCGCGGCGAGCGCGTCGCGTGCGGACCGCTCTCCGGAATCCGCGTCGACGACCTCGTCTCGGTCGAGCAGGTGGGCGTACCGCGTGATCTTCGCATCGTCTCTGCGGATTCCGGGGAACGAGAGCGTCACGCCGCGAGCGTCGAAGGGGACGCCGGCTGCCTCGAGGTGACGCGCGGCGAGCGGTGCGTCGAAGTCGGGCAGCGTTTCGAAGCCGACCAACAGCGTCTCGCGGGTATCGCTCGCAAGTCCCGGTGCCGTCGAGGCGGGATATCTGGCCGTCGGTTTGACGGTCCCGCCGTAGGTCGGAACGAGCGCGTTGCGGTCGGTGTGGCCGCCCTCGTACGCCCCGTCGACGACGCGATCGAAAAACGCGAGCGCCTCGCGGACGGCGTCGGTGCCGACGCGCTCGTACGGATGACCCGTCGGGAGCGCCTCGAGCGCGTCGAACGGGTCTGCGAGCGGTCCCTCTCCCGCCGGCGTATAACCGAGCACGTCGATCAACCCGCTCGCGTGACGGAGCGTGCTCTGTCTGTGCGTAACCAGTCGAACCCGCGCGTCGGGATCGGTCTCGAGGGCGGCGAGTGCAGCGGTCGCTCCCGCGATCCCGCCGCCGACGACGAGGACGTCGTCCTCGATTGCCATCTATCGATCCCCCTGGTCGAATGCGTCGTACTCGAGGTCGGCTGCGGTCGATCCCGACCCGATCGCTCCGGGACGGACGTCCCGATCGGCTTCCGACCTCGCGGGATCGTAATCCCGGTTCATCGTCGTCGCGTGCAACGCGTAGTTGAGCATCGCTTGCGAGAGTTGCTCCCCCCAGAGGGCGTGTCGTTGCCCCTTCCAGCGCTCCTGAAACAGTTCGTCGAGCGCCGCTCGAGCCGTCGCTTCGTCGTGGTCGGGGTGGAGTTCGTTCGCCATCCCGACGCAACAAAAGCCGCCCTGGCAGTTGCCCATCGACGCGCGCGTTCGGATTCGGACCGCGTTCAGGTCCGAGCCGGACTGCGAGACGGCGTCGCGAACCTCCGCGCGGGTGACCCCTTCACACGCACAGATAACGGGATTCGGATCGTCGGTCTCGAGGACCTCTCGAGAGCGACTCCCCAGTCGCTTCGTGCTGCGACGGGCGACCGGGGAGCGAAGACCGAACCGGTCCATTCCCTCCTCGAGCGCGGCGATGTTCTCGCTCCCCGGCAGCGGTCGATCGGCGGTCGAACAGTGAGCGGTCACACCGAGTTTCTCACAGACGTGATCCGAAATCTCCTCGGCCATCGCGCGATACGTGGTGAACTTGCCGCCGACGATACTGCTCACGCCGGTGACGCCGTCGCGGTCTTCGTGATCGATCAAGAAGAAATCCCGCGTGATGTCCGTCGGATCCCGAGTGCCCGTTTCGGGGGGTTCATACAGCGGCCTGACGCCCCAGAACGACCGAATCGTGCGTGCGTCCTCGAGAATCGGAACGAGATCGGAGAGGGTATCGATCATCATATCGACCTCCCACTCGGCTTCCGGGTAGTCGTCCGGGTCGGTGACCTCCTCGTCGGTGGTACCGAGGATCGCCGTCGTTTCGTGCGGGACGATGATGTCGGCGTCGCCCTTCGGCCGACAGCGATTGATGACGGTGTCGACCTGCCGGACGTTCATGATCGTCATAACTCCCTTCGACGGGCGAACTGCGACGTCGAGGTCGGCCATCGCTCCGATCTGGCCGGCCCAGGCCCCCGTCGCGTTGACGACGTACTCGGCGGTGATCGCTTCGGTACTGCCGGGCGATTGATGGACGCGTTTTCCGGGCCCGGAGTCGTGTCGAACCCGGACACCGTAGACGTCCTCGCCCTCGCGCAACAGGTCGATCACCTCGGCGTGCGTCTCGATTCGTGCGCCGTGGTTCTCGGCGTCGATCGCGTTCGCGACGCAGAGTCGGAACGGATCGACAGCGCCGTCGGGAACGGAGATTGCGCGCTCGATGTCGCTGGCGAGATACGGCTCGCGTTCCCGCGCCTCCCGTCCGGAGAGAACGCGAGCCGGGATGTCACACGCGCGACACCCCTCGAGTTTCTCCCGGAAGTACTCGTCGCTGTCCTCGGGTCGCTGGACGAACAGCCCCCCGGTCATCTCGACGCAGTGACCGGCGATCTCCCGGAGGATCTCGTTCTCCTCGATACACTCGGTTGCACTCGCCCGATCGGATACCGCATATCGTCCCCCGCTGTGCAAGAGGCCGTGCATTCGGCCAGTAGTTCCATCAGTTAGATTGCCCCGCTCGACGAGGGTTACCTCGAGGCCGCGCATCGCCAGATCACGGGCGATACCGCAGCCGGTGGAGCCGCCGCCGAGGACGAGGACGTCCGTGTCGGTTGCCATCCCGTTATCGATACCTGGATGCCCCCGTCCTTTATTTTATCGGTGGTGGACGACCACCCATAATAATTAACTGGAACGGGTGGATCAGTGGTCGAGTTCGGACGACCGGTCGGTTGGTCGGTCAGGTACAGGTACGATCGGCCCGAGTGACGGATAGTGGACGACATCGGCGTCTTCGCTCGAGTCAGGACATCCGGGTCGCCAGTATGCCAACGTTTATAACGATCGTAGAAGTCATTTACCAGTAATATGGGACCGATAGTAACTATACCTCGAGTCGACTCCAGGGGTGATCGGGGATGACGGACCGGACGTACGTCGGTGCCGTCGACCAGGGGACGACCGGCACCCGGTTCATCGTGTTCGACCACGGCGGCCGGGTCGTTTCCAACGCCTACGAGAAACACGAGCAGTACTATCCGGAACCCGGCTGGGTCGAACACGATCCCATCGAGATCTGGGAGAACACGAAAACGGCAATCACTCGAGCGCTCGGTCAGGCGAGCATCGGTCCCGAACAGCTCGAGGCGATCGGCGTGACGAACCAGCGCGAGACGACGGTGCTGTGGGACGCGGAGTCCGGAACGCCAGTCTACAACGCGATCGTCTGGCAGGACCGACGAACGACCGATCGGATCGAACAGCTCGAGCGAAACGGTGCGATCGAAACCATTCGCGAAAAGACCGGCCTCGAGCCCGACGCGTACTTCTCCGCGACCAAAGCGGAGTGGTTGCTCGAAGAGGCCGATCCGATCAAGATGGAGCGCGCTCGTCCCGCAGACGTCCGCGACCGTGCCGAACGTGGCGAGATTCGGTTCGGAACGATCGACAGCTGGCTCATCGATAACCTCACCGGCGAGCACGTCACCGAAGTCACGAACGCCTCGCGGACGATGCTCTACAACATCCACGACCTCGAGTGGGACGACGACCTCCTCGAGACGTTCTCGGTCCCACGGGCAATGCTGCCCGAAGTCCGCCCCTCGAGCGACGACGAGACCTACGGAACGACCGATCCCGACGGATTTCTCGGTGCCGAGGTCCCCATCGCGGGAGCTCTCGGTGACCAGCAGGCCGCACTCTTCGGCCAGACCTGTTTCGACGCCGGCGACGCCAAGAACACCTACGGAACCGGATCGTTCTTCCTGATGAACACCGGCGACGAGGCGGTCACGTCGGATCACGGCCTGCTCACCACGATCGGCTTCCAGCGGTCGGGTGAAGACGTTCAGTACGCCCTCGAGGGGTCGATTTTCGTCACCGGAGCCGCCATCGAATGGCTCGAGGACGTCTCACTGATCGAAAGCCCAGCGCAGACGGCCGAGCTCGCCAGAAGCGTCGAGTCGACCGACGGCGTCTACGTCGTTCCCGCGTTCACCGGACTCGGCGCACCCCACTGGGATCAGCGCGCACGCGGCACGATCGTCGGCATGACGCGTGGCACTCGTCGAGAGCACATCGTCCGGGCGACGCTCGAGTCGATCGCGTTCCAGACAAGAGACGTCGCGGAGGCCATGGAGGGCGACTCGGGAATCGAGATGACCGCTCTGAGAGTCGACGGCGGTGCCGTCAAGAACAACTTCCTCTGTCAGCTCCAGTCCGATATTATCGGCACGCGGATCGTCCGACCGGTCGTCGACGAAACGACCGCACTGGGATCGGCCTACGCCGCCGGCCTCGCCGTCGGCTACTGGGACGACCTCGAGGAACTACGAAGCAACTGGCGTGTCGACCGCGAGTTCGATCCGGAACTGGATGCTGTCGCCGCCGACGAGCGTCACGAGCGCTGGACGGACGCCGTCGACCGATCGCGCGACTGGGCTCGAGACGAGCGCTGACGGATTTTCACTCGATATCGAAGCGATCGAGCGTCATCACTTTGCTCCAGGCATCGACGAAGTCGCGTACGAATTGCTCCTCGCCGTCCGTGGCTCCGTAGACTTCCGCGATGGCCCGAAGTCGAGCGTTCGAGCCGAAGAGGAGGTCCACGCGAGTTCCCGTCCATTCGACCTCGCCCGTGTCATGGTCGCGCAACTCGAAGACCGTTTCGTCCTCGTCGATCGCTTCCCACTCGTACCCCATGTCGAGCAGGACCTCGAAGAAGTCGTTGGTCAACGTCTCCGGCTCGTCCGTGAAGACGCCGTGGTCCGAGTTCTGGTAGTTCGCGTTCAGCGCGCGCATGCCACCGACGAGCGCCGTCATCTCGTCGGTCGATAGCGTCAGGAGATCCGCTTTGTCCACCAGCAGCTCCTCCGCCGATCGATCCTGCTCGTCACCGTCGGTGAGGTAGTTGCGGAACCCGTCGGCGTCCGGCTCGAGCCACTCGAAGGACTCGACGTCGGTCTGGTCTTGCTCCGCGTCGGTCCGACCCGGCTCGAACGGAACGTCAACGTCGTATCCGGCGTCCGACGCAGCCTTCTCGACGGCTGCACAGCCGCCCAGCACGATCAGATCTGCGAGCGAGACTCTCGTCCCATCGGATCGCGAGCCGTTGAACTCCGCTCGGATCGCTTCTAAAGTCGAAAGCACCGTCGCCAGCTCGTCCGGCTCGTTCACCTCCCAGCTCTTCTGGGGCTCGAGACGGATGCGAGCGCCGTTCGCACCACCGCGTTTGTCGCTGTCGCGGTAGGTCGATGCCGACGCCCAGGCGGTTTTGACCAGCTGGGAGACGGACAGCTCAGACTCGAGGATCGTCCGTTTGAGGTCGGCGATCGCTTCCTCCCCGATCAGGTCGTGATCGACGTCGGGGACGGGATCCTGCCACAGGAACTCCTCGTCGGGGACCTCGGGACCGAGGAACCGCTCCGACGGACCCAGATCGCGGTGAATCAGCTTGTACCAGGCCTTCGCGAAGGCCTCTTCGAGTTCCTCCGGGTTCTCGTGGAAGCGCTTCGAGATTTCACGATAGTCCGGATCCTTCTTCAGAGAGAGATCCGTCGTGAGCATCATCGGCGTCTGGCCGCCGTCCGGACCGTGTGGGTCCGGCGCGGCTTCCTGCGCTTCCTCGTTCGTTGGCGACCACTGAGACGCACCGGCGGGACTCTCGTCAAGTTCCCACTCGTAGGTGAACAGGTTGTCGAGGAAGTCGTGGTTCCACTCGATCGGTGACTCGGTCCACGGCCCCTCGAGACCGCTGGTGATCGTGTCGTTACCCTTGCCGGAGCCGTACTCGTTCTCCCAGCCGAGGCCCTGCTGCTCGATAGGAGCGCCTTCCGGATCCGGACCGAGATTATCGTCGGGAGCAGCACCGTGGACCTTCCCGAACTCGTGCCCGCCGGCGATGAGCGCGACCGTTTCCTCGTCGTTCATCGCCATGCGACTGAACGTCTGTCGGATGTAGTCCGCCGCCTCCTCCGGATCCGGGTTTCCGTCCGGCCCCTCCGGATTCACGTAGATGAGGCCCATGTGGTCGGCTGCGAGGTCCCCCTCGAGGTCGCCCTCCTCGTCGTGGCGGTCGGATCCGAGCCACTCCTCCTCGGGACCCCAGTCGACGGCTTCGTCGGGTTCGAAATCGTCCTCGCGCCCGCCGGCGAAGCCGTACGTCTCGAAGCCCATCGACTCCAGGGCGACGTTCCCGGACAGGACCAGCAGGTCGGACCACGAGAGTTTGCGGCCGTACTTCTGCTTGACCGGCCAGAGCACTCGGCGTGCCTTGTCCAGGTTGATGTTGTCCGGCCAGCTGTTGAGGGGGGCAAAACGCTGTCTACCGCCGGACGCGCCGCCGCGGCCGTCGCTGGTTCGGTAGGTGCCCGCGCTGTGCCACGCCATCCGAATAATGAGCGGCCCGTAGTGGCCGTAGTCAGCCGGCCACCACTCCTGCGACGTCGTCAACACCTCTGCGATGTCCGCTTTTACTTCCTCGAGATCGAGCTGTTCGAACTCCTCGGCGTAGTCGAACTCCTCGCCCATCGGATCGACCGGGCGAGCGTTCTGATCGAGGACCTTCAGGTTCAACTGATTCGGCCACCAGTCTTGGTCGGAGCCAGGCATTGCTCAACAGTTACTGCTTTCGCGTGTTAAGCTTGTCTACTTCGGGAAGGAAGTCTTCGTGAGTGCCCAACAAGAATATCGTAATTATGAACTTTTGTTTGTGGTATGCTCGTTCAACTCAGTTTGTCACCCCGAGAATACCCCGTGACCGACGTCGCTGGCGAGGGATAACGCACCGATTGCAAGAAACAGCGGATCCGTTCGGGACAGCGATCAGCAACCAGGAGAACCGAACTCGGAGAGAAATTCCATCCTCGAGCGGCGCTCGAGGCGAGACCCCCTCGGACAGATCCGACCGCTTTAGGCCGACGGCCGCAGACGACCGGGTATGAGTTCCGATCCGCCGATCGTCCTCGACATCGATGGAACGCTGACTCGCCCGGATCGCTGGGGGCTCGATCCGAGAGTTCTCGATCCGATTCGCGAGTGGGATAGCCCGGTCGTAATCGCAACCGGCAAAGCGTTTCCCTATCCGGTCGCACTCTGTCACTTTACCGGGATTCCGGAACTGGTCGTCGCTGAAAACGGCGGCGTCGTCTACACCGGCGAGAACGTCTTCGTTACCGCCGACCGGGACGCAGCCAGGGCCGTGACAGACGAGTACCGCGCGGCCGGCTACTCGCTCGGCTGGCCCGCGGACGATACCGTAAACCGCTGGCGCGAGAGCGAAGTCGCCGTCAATCGCGACCAGCCCCTCGAGCCCCTCCGTGCGATCGCGGCCGAGTACGGACTCGAGGTCGTCGACACCGGCTACGCCTACCACGTCAAGGAACCGGAACCCAACAAAGGCGACGGCGTCTCCCGGCTCGCCGCCCACGTCGGGTTCGAACTGGGCGACGCCGTGGCCGTCGGGGATTCGATCAACGACGTCTCGACGTTCGAGGTGGTCGGCAGTAGTTTCGCCGTTTCGAACGCCGACGAGGACGCCCGGGCCGGTGCCGACGAGGTCGTCGAGCAGTCCCACGCAGACGGGACGCTCGCGGTCCTCGAGCGTGTTCGAGGGACGAACGAATAAGCGGTCTGACACCGGGGTGATCGACGGCTACACGTCCAGCAGCCCGTCCTCTTTTGCGAGTAACAGTGCCGAGAGCGTCGAGTCGTTCGCCGGCAGCGCTCGAGCGCGCTCGAGCGCCTCCGCGACCGGAACAGTGGTCACGTCGAGGAACTCGTTCGAATCAAGTTGCCGCTGACCGGGTCCGAGATCCTCGGCGTAGACGACTCCCCGGTCGTGACGAAGCACGCCGGTTGCGACGGCATACTCCTGTAACAGCGCGGTGCTCGAGGGACGAAAGCCGGTTTCTTCCTCGAGTTCGCGCGCCGCAGCCGTCGTGTAGGACTCGCCGTCCTCGACGATGCCAGCGGGGAGTTCGAGGTGAGTTTCCCGGATCGGCGGACGATACTGCTCGACGAACAGGAGACGGTCGCCGTCCACCGGGTCGCCGCTGTCTTTCACAGCACCGTCGACCGACGGAACGAGATCACCATCGACGCGGGCAACGACGACGACCGCGGGCGGTAACGACGCCCAGTAGTAGCGTTTCTCCGTTCCGTCGGGCTGTTCCAGCAGGTCGTAGCCGCCGTCGTACCAGCCCGTCTCGTACTCGGTCACTTCCTCGAGGAGGGTCCACTCCGTCGACTCGGTCATACCGGAATGCTGGACGCGCGGGTCGATAATAGCTGGCGTTTTGCTCGAGCGCGGACTCTACAGAACGTCCCGATACAGTCGTCCGAACGCTTGCCGGCGAAGCGTCGCCACCGCCGCGTCTTCCTCGTCCTGAAACGTTGCCGCGACCCCCCGTTCGTCGGGCCCGGCGTGCCAGACGACGTTGTCGACGTTCTCGTTGCCGACCTCGGTGATATCGTGATCGGTGGACTCGAGCCAGGACTCGTACTCCGCGCGGCTTCCCACCGTCACTTCGAGCAGGCTGGCAAAGAGCGCGTCTCGAGCGGTCTCGACGACGTCGCTCGTCACTCGCTCGTCGTACTCTTCTCGGTCGAACTCCATCGTCCGCGCGACCTCCCGAACGACCGTCTGGGCCGCGGGTCCGATCGATTCGTAGGCGGCGCGTGCGTCTTCGGGCGACTCGAAATCGAACGTTCCCACCGTATGCATACGGAGACGCTCGAGGGGCGGATAGTTACGCGTTTTCGTTTCCGTCCCCCTCGCTGGGCTCGTCCGTCGATCGGCCCGTCTCCGACTCGCCGTGATCGCCATCGTCGGATCCACTCGAAGCCGCCATCCGTCGAGTCAGCCGTCGAGCCTCCTCGAGGACACCGGCGGCCTCCGTCGTCAGATCGCCGCGTTCGGTCGCGCGGCGCTGACCGGCGAGCCCGTCCTCGAAGCCGGACGGTCGACCAGGCTCGTGAGTAGCTCCGTGAGCGTGGCCGGAGTCGTCGAACGACGGCGTCTCGATTTCGGGTGCCTCGGCGCTGACGATCGCTCCGAGCTCCGCTGGGCTACGATCAGCCCAGTCCGGGGCGTGGTCGTCGAGCCACTCGAGGTGATCCTCTCGACCGACCGAGGCGGTGACTGCGAGGTGGTTCGCGAGGTGAACAGCGTCGGCCTGTTCGGCGTCACAGACCGGGCAGGCGTATCCCATGTGTAGTGGTAGGCGGCCCCCGATAAAACGTCCACGCAACGGACACCGGATATCACAGAAGCGTGGCCGCCGTCGCGGGCTACTCGAGTTTTCGGACCATGACGATCGCGTCCTCGCCGTCGTCGTAGTAGCCAGAGACGCGCCGGAGCGGTTCGAAGCCGAACTGACGATAGAGACGTTTGGCATCGTCGTTCGAACGCCGGACCTCAAGTCGAATCGAATCGGCACCCTGGGCTGCGAGCACGGCGGTCACTCGAGACAGTAACGTGGAACCGACGCCAGCACCTCGGCGGTCCGGGTGAACGGCGATATCCTTGACGTGACCGAGCCGTCGGCCGAACCGGTGGCTCACGTCAGCGACGACGTAGCCGGCGATCTCGCCGCCGTGTTCGGCGACGAGAAAACCGGGATCACCCAGAAACCGATCGAACGCGTCGTACGGCCAGGGCTGGGAGAACGACTCGTCTTCGATACGGACGACCGCCAGCAGATCGACACGCTCTGCGCGTCGGATCGATACGTCGCGCTTGCGGTCCGGTGACGCGTCCGTCGTCACACCGTAGGATTGGTCACCGATGCTAAAAGGAGTACCGTCGTTGCATTCGAACACGAGGAGGCGATGGCGTGCACCATGTACCGGCTATTTTTGCAGGATCTCCGGCGAGAGACGATCGGTTATCTTCGACCTATCCACCGAATTTGGCAATCTCGAGCGAGTGAACGTCGCCGACAGCGAACGGATCGGTGTCGATCGAATCGCATTGTCCGACGCGATTTTTGTGCGCGATGAACGTCAGTGGCGCTCAGACGACGGGACAGACCCGATTTCAGGTCGACTCGTGGTCATCGCACAACTGCACGCGGACGCACTTCGAGCCGAGGCTCGACGTTCGACCGGTGTTTCGTGACACACGTTTTGCGTGAAATCGTCCGACGGAGGGACGATCATCCGATATTCGTTCGTCAGAGATGTCGGAGACACTATCCGGTAAAACAGAGCAGTGGTAGCCATTGCAGCCGAAGCGGTACTTATACAGATAGGGTTCAAAGGCAGGATAATGACCGACTCGGCCAAGTGTAGAGCCACGACGAACGAGCAGGACGACGAACGGGACGACGCACACTTCGACGACATCGAGGAGGGTGCGGGCTGTACGGAAATCTGGGAGCACCTCGCTGAACAGCGCGAGGAGTGAGACGGAACTGACGTGTTGTTGTCCGTATGAATGTGATCGCTCAGTAGCGAGTTTTTTCATACCGAGGCCCCTATCGGGTGCCATGACGGACAATCGATCGATCCCGACGGATCGTGAATCCCCCGTCGGTGCGCCGGTTATCCGGGGCGACGAATCAGTCACCGGTACCCGCGCTCGCGAAGCGGTCCAGTTCGATCCCGACGACCCCGAAAGCCTCGAGGAGGCGGCGGAGACGGTCCGACAGTTCGCAGGAGGGGCGGTCGACGACGATCACCTCTACATGCTTCGGGGGGCGGCCGCGTGCGCCGCCCTCGTTCGTGGGGAGGGATCGTACAAAGCCGCAGCCGAGCGCGCGGGAAGTGATGCTACGGTATCGTTCATCCGAAAGTGGGCGCGCGTCCACGATCTGCCCCGCTCGGTGCGAAAGCAGGTGGCGCTCGGAGCGATCGCACCGACCGCTGCAAAGCACATCGCGCGCGTTGCGGGCGAGGCCCGGCTCTTGCTCGCCTGGGCCGCCATCGACGGCGGCCTCACCGTTCGGGAAGTCAGAAGCGTCGCGAGTTCGATTAACGACGACGTTCCGATCCATCGTGCCCTCGCTGAGTTCGACGTCACGCTAGGCCAACTCGAGGTCACGCTCTCTCCGCCGGCGTACCGCGATCTCCGGCGGCAGGCGTCGATCGAGGGTATCGAACCCGGTGAGATCATCACCGACGCACTCGAAGAGTACATCGAAACCGAGTGACGGCTCCGTCATCTCGCGTCAGCACAGGGACACGGTTCTCGACGACCGAAAGAAAACGTTTAACCACCACTCACCGATAGTAGGAGTCACAGGGCCGGTAGCTCAGTTCGGCAGAGCGTCTGGCTTTTAACCAGACGGTCGCGTGTTCAAATCGCGCCCGGCCCGCTTTTGCCACGAGCAAACTCGCGAGTGACAAAACGGCTCTGCGATTTGAACGCAGGGAGGAGCTTTGCTCCGACCGTGTGTTCAAATCGCGCCCGGCCCGTATTTTCGACGAACAGACGTGTGAGTGGAACGTCAGCCGGGATTCAGGACGACGTGTCCGCGATGCTGGGGGAGCGGACTTCGAACGGGAGCGCAGCGGTAGAAGCCGTTCAATCCTGCTAATAGGTCTCACGGAATAATATTCATAGACTTCGTCATCGTAGTTACTTATTTTGTGATTGAATGGTTTTTTCAAGTCGATAGATATATTACTATTAGTGTGAAATTATCTCCCGAGAAGTCGGGTGAACACACCGAGGTGAATCACTTCGACGTCGAGCCGCGGTGTTCGACGACGGCTGATGTCACATCCGGCTCGGCACGCACACCCCCAGTCAGCTACGCAACAAACTCATGAAGGAACACGAACGACTGTATTCAGAATCCGAACACGAGTCCGAATTGGACCGCTCGATCGATCACGTCCGTATCTGCGTCGTCGGGCTAGGCTACGTCGGCCTCCCCCTCGCCTACGAATTTAGCGAGGCGGGACACGAGGTCAGCGGCTACGACGTCGATTCGAGCAAAATCGCTCGCCTCGAGTCGGGAGTCGATCCGACGGGCGACGTCGGTGACGATGCGATCGACGGAAGCTCGATCGAGTTCACGAGCGATGCCGAAGCGATCGCGAGCGCGGAGTACGTTATCGTCGCCGTTCCGACTCCAGTCGACGATCTCGAAAAACCGAACCTCGATCTCGTCGAGTCGGTCGGTCGGACCGTCGGCACCCATCTCGAGGACGGTACGGCTGTCGTACTCGAGTCGACGGTCTATCCCGGTGCGACCAAGGAGGTATTCGTTCCGGCGATCGAATCGACCGCCGAGATGACCGCTGGCGAATCGTTCGGCGTCGGATACTCGCCAGAGCGTATGGTCCCCGGCGACGAGAAACACGATCTGCGAAACGTCGTCAAGATCGTCAGTGCGCTGACCGACGAGACACTCACGGAAATCGCCTCGCTCTACGAGAGCGTCGTCGACGCGGGCGTCCATCGAGCCCCGACGATCGAAACCGCAGAGGCCGCAAAGTGCGTGGAGAACACTCAGCGCGATCTCAACATTGCGCTGGTCAACGAACTGGCTGTTGCCTGTGATCACCTCGATGTCGACACTCGAGCGGTGCTCGAAGCCGCCGGAACGAAGTGGAACTTCCACGAGTATCGCCCCGGTCTCGTGGGCGGCCACTGCATTCCAGTCGATCCGTTTTACCTGATCTACCAGAGCGAACGAAACGACTTCTCACCGGAACTGATGCGAACCGCTCGCGAGGTCAACGAGTACGTTCCGAGCCACGTCGCGGAGATGACGGTCAAGGCACTCAACGAAGCCGGAAACGTATTACGGGACAGTCGTGTGCTGGTCGCTGGGCTGACGTACAAACCAAACGTCGCGGACATCAGAACGTCCAAAATCGGTGGCGTGATCGATTCGCTACAGGACTACGGCGTCTCAGTTTCGGGATTCGATCCGCGTGCTGAAACGGTGGTCACGGAAGACGAGTTCAACATCGACATCCAGGAGGAACTCTCCGCTGTGGGGTTTGACGGAATTCTGATCGGGACCGTCCACGACGAGTTCTACGGGCTGAGCTTCGGTGACCTCGCTTTCGAGATGAGCGACGATCCCGTACTGGTCGACATCGACGGCGTATTCGAATCCCAGGCGGCCGAACACGGGTTCGTTTATCGGAGGCTCTAATGTACAGGGACCACTCGATCGGCGTCGTCGTTCCAGCGTACAACGAAGCGGGGTTCATCGGCGACGTCATTCGAGAGATGCCTGCGTACGTGGATTCGGTTTTCGTGGTCGACGATTGCTCTAGCGACACCACCTGGGACGACGTTCTCGAGGCGGCTCGGGTGGATTCCAACCAGCACGACGGCCAGCCACCACGGGACACCCAATCGAGCGACGTACCGCTTGCGACGGACGGGAGCGGATCGGTGCTCGCGCGGCGGGCAACGGTACACGATGCGGTCGGTCGCGTCACGCCGATTCAACACCACGAGAACCTCGGCGCTGGCGGGGCGATCAAAACGGGATATCTGGCGGCACTGGAGGACGGACTGGACGTCACGGCAACCGTCGATGGCGACGGCCAGATGGATCTTTCACAGCTGTCCCGGTTGCTCGATCCGATCGTGGACGACGATGCCGATTATTCGAAGGGAAACCGGCTGCTGTACCCCGAGTACCGGGGAGCGATGCCGACGTTTCGCTTCGTCGGAAACACTATCCTGACGTTCCTGACGAAGATCGCCAGCGGCTACTGGAAGACGATGGATCCCCAGAACGGATATACGGCGATATCTCATCAAGCGCTGGCCACCGTGGGCGTAGAGAACATGTACGAGTACTACGGCTACTGCAACGATCTGCTCGTCAAGCTGAACGTGAACGGAATGCGGGTAGCAGACGTGGCGATGCCGGCAGTCTACGGTGACGAAGAGTCGAGCATAACCTATACGAGGTACGTTCCGAACGTTTCCGCGATGTTGTTTCGAAACTTCCTCTGGCGATTGAAAGCAAAGTATCTCGTTCTGGACTTCCATCCGTTAGCGCTATTTTATCTGTTGGGTGCGGGAACGATCGGAGTCGGTGCGCTGGGATTCTCGTGGACCCTCTATGCAAAATACGCCCTGAACGACCCGTTGTTCGTGCGAACAGCATCCAGTTTGCTACTCGTTTCGATTGGCAGCATGTTCATCACGCTCGCGATGGTGTTCGACCTGAAAGAAAGCGAAGACGATGAGATGGCGGTGTTCGAATGAAGATCGTAGTTACGATCCAACATCCCGCTCACGTTCATTTCTTTAAAAACGCAGTGAGACAGCTTTCGGAGCACCATCAGGTCACGGTCTTCGTGAGAGAAAAAGACGTTGCGACCGAACTACTCGAGGGGTACGGCATTCCGTACGAAACGTTAGCCGGACCAACGAACTCGTTTCTCGAGTTGGCGTATACGCAACTGATCTACGAGAGTCGGCTACTGCGAAGAGCGAGGGAGATCGAACCGGATGTAATGGCCGCGATAGCCGAACCTGGGGTCGCTCACGTCGCCACAGTGGTCGGGAGCACCGGATTGATCTTTACCGATACGGAACACGCGACGCTACAGAACAAACTGGCATTTCCGTTCTGTGATGCAGTGTATACGCCGACGTGTTACCGAAACGAGATCGGTGAAAAGCAGATCAGATATTCCGGGTACCATGAGCTTGCATACCTCCACCCGGATCGATTCGAACCGAATCCGGACGTTTTAGCGGATATTGACGCTCGAGAAGATGAGTCGCTCGTCGTCATGCGTCTCGTTTCGTGGGATGCAGCCCACGACGTTGGAAACAGCGGTTTCGATCGGACGCAGGAGGTCGTGTCACGACTGGAACGAACGGGAGCACGCGTGTTACTTACGTCGGAAAGTCCGCTCCCGAACTCGCTCGAGCAACACCGGATCGACATCTCGCCGTGTCAGATACACGACCTGATGTACTACTCGGAGCTGTTCGTCGGTGAAAGTCCGACGATGGCAACGGAAAGTGCGGTGCTCGGGACGCCCGCGATATACGCATCCTCGATCGAGCTCGGATACGTCACCGAACTCAGTGAACAGTACGGGCTGATATTCGAGTACAACGGAGCGGACAGGCAGTCAAAGAGCATTGAGAAAGCGCTCGAGATACTTCGGAATACGTCAGCACAGACCTGGGAGCGGAAAAGAGAGCGGTTGCTTTCGGAGAAGGTGGACACGACGGAGTACATGATTCAAGAGATCACAAAGCATGAGTAACACAGTAACTGACGTTCCGGAAAGGAACTCAACGACAGCGGAACAGTACGCCAGTGGCAAAAAACTCCTCGTTATCACCCACAACTACAGCAACTTTACCAAAGGACAGATAGACGCGATTGCAGATACCTTCGAGGAAATACTTGTTCTCGTCCGGTACAACAGAGTCACCGATCTCTCCGGGATACTCGAGTGGGACACGTTGAAAAAATACGGTCGGGATTTCAAGATAGCGGATTCCGCGCCGGAGAACGTCGAAATCGTACCATTGGCGCTTACGTATGCACCCATCGAACAGTGGTACAAACGGCTCGGAAAACATCACTACTGGGCAACGAAAGCCAAACTCAGGGGGCGAATAGAATCGTTCGATATCATCCACGCACACTTTAGCTGGACGGCAGGATACGTTGCGACGAGACTGGGAGAGGAGTTCGGACTATCCACCGTACTGACTGTTCACGAGAACGAAGATCGACTCAGAGAAGAACTCCAGTCGGGAAACGAAGAGCTCTACTGGACGTGGAGAAACGTCGATGCGATAATCAGAGTAAACGAAAAGGACTGTGAAACGCTCTCCGAGTTCAACGAGAGCGTGTATGCGATTCCAAACGGGTACGATCGGGATCGATTGCCGCTGAAAAAGGCCGCGAATGCTCGCGAAGAGATCGGTATCTCCGAAGGCGCAAAAATCGTCTTTTCGCTCGGGGGATTGATTCCGCGAAAGCGGTTCAAGTTATTGATTCGAGCGATCTCGGCCGTAGAACACGACGAGCCGATCGTCTGTGCGATTGGAGGGCGGGGGAAAGAGAGAAAGAAGCTGGAGCGTCTGGCGAGGCGATACAGCGACGGATCGGTCGAGATTCGTGTTCTCGGTTTCATATCGGACGAGGAGCTCGCGAACTGGCTGAACGCATGCGACATTTTCGCACTCGCTAGCGAGTCGGAGGGCAATCCGACGGTCATGTTCGAGGCATTAGGATGTGGAAAACCGTACGTCGGAACGAACGTCGGTGGCGTAAGCGAGATCATCACCAGTGATGAGTACGGGCTACTCTGTCAACCGAACGATGAAAACGCGCTCGTGGAGGTACTTCAAAAGGGGCTCTCGAAAACGTGGCAGCGAGAGACGATCTTAGAGTACGGAACACGGTACACCTGGAACGAGATAGCCGAAGAGGTATACGATGTATACCGGTACGTTGAAAAATGAGGTCCTCCGGATCGGTACCGCGATCGTGGCGATCGCGGCGATGTACAGTCTCAGATACGTCCGTCTCGGCGTCTCCCTCTGGAAAGACCACTATCCTCATCCGTACAGAACGATCGACGTTGATCCATCGGAGATCGAGTATTACGGCGGACAGTTTACGAACAACCCGTTTCGATACGGTGGAACGTTCAGCGTCGCGTACTACGCGGGGGCGACGGTTCGAGGTGGACGGTGGGACAACGCCAAAAAGAGCGTCACGGATCTCCCGAAGTATACCGCGGTCGTTGACAGGTATGAAAAAGGGATCCCCTGGGACGAAACCGGAATATACGATCGGATACTGGAGTTAGCCGAGCGTGGCGGAAGTTACGATGGCTGTACGACGAGAGCAGACGTCAGTCGGCGGTACAAAGAGATAGACGAACTGTATACCAGCATTGAAGGGGACGGGTACAGTGAAGACGATTCTCTCGACCAGGTCTGCGTAAACATCGGAAGGGACGGTGAGATTATTTTCAACGGCAACGGAAACCATCGACTGTTCATAGCGAAAGTGCTCTCGTTGAACGAGATCCCGGTTCGGGTACTGGTGAGACACGAAGAATGGATGAATCGACGAAAAGAGATCGCGGATAGTTCGTCGGTGCAAGCGCTGCCCGAATCGACACGCGACTACCTCGATCATCCGGATCTAACTGACATTGCGCCCGAAATTACGGCTGATCATTAATCGGCCCTGCTGGTGGTTACGTAGTACGTTCTGAACTCGCCCGTGGTATGCACCCTGTGGATATCCGTGTCCCGATCGAGATATTCGAAATCGTCGTCGGTGAATCGGAATCCGCTGTAGAGGTCACTCTCGCGTCGTTCATCAGCACTACTGATGGTGAGATACGTATCAGAGGGATATTCCGTCGGGAGGTCCTGGGACGCAAAGTTGTCTGGCGCTCCCCCACGTCGCCATCCGTCGTGATAGTACTCTCGGCGGTCGCGTTCAGCAGGACCGTTGATCGCATGTCCGTACCGACTCGCATGTGAACGAACGTGATCGTGTCGAACGTCGAACTGTTCGTACTCGAAGAGCGACTCGTATCCAGTCATATCCGCGTCAGTCACGTGCTCCGTATCCTGGTGGATGTATCCAGAGGGGTGAACGATGAGAAGCGACAGTCCCAAAAGGAGGATAATACAGGGAAGGAGAACCAGCCGAGAGTCCAATCGAACGACCGTGACGGCGTACCGTCTCGTTGCAACGGCACCGACGATGGTGAAAATCACCATCACAAAACCGGCGAATCGGAAAAACATGGTCGTTCGGTTGGTGACGAGAAAAAGCAACATCATCGCACCGATCGGAACGAGGGCGAATACGAAACTCAGCGACAAGATTTCTCGTGAAATGTGGGGTGTCTCGATCGATCGTCCTCGACGTACCAACGCGACCGCTCGATCGGAGGTGTACGCGGCGACGACGATACTGACGATCAAACTGACGACGAAGAGTTTCACAAAGAGCGATCCGAGGGTTCCGCCGACTTCAGCGACCGAAGCTCCGCGCTGAGAGACGTCACCCGCAGTTTCGGCGCCCTCGAGGGCGTAGAAGATCAGTCCGGAAACGAAGGTGGTGAAGACGTTTTCGAACCGGATCCAGGCCCACGTACAGACCCCGAGAACGAGCGATTGGAGGAATACCGTCCCGGCACGGTACTCGTCGGTCGATGTCAGGTGCTGGAAGACCCAGATCGCGACGGCGACAACCGAAAGGAAGGCGGTCAGAACGACCGCGAACATCGGATGAAAAACGAGCAAGCCAAAAAATGCAAGCAGAGCGATCAGACGAGTACGGATCGTCTGTTCGATCAGAACGAGATAAACGGCGAAGAGGACGAACGGTACCGCAAACAACGCGAGATTTCGGGGAGAGGGTTCGACGTGCAAAGTGACGTGGTTGATCGGGAGCAAAAAAAGCGCAAAAAAAACACCCAGCGTCGTCGCCCCGGTTTCGTGGTCTATTCGTCGTACGAAAAGCGAGACAAAGGTAACGAATAAACCGACGAAGATCGGTGATAGAAGCATAAGAGACGTTCGAACGGACAGGTTCGAAGTCCGCGTTATCATACTCGCGAGAAGGTGAACTGCGGGATAGAGCAGATCGGTCGACGCTCTGCCTCCAGCCAGCAATTCGCGCGTCCAGCCAAGATGGGTTAACATATCACCCTCCCCGAGAAAGTGATAGTTGCGAAGGAGAGGGAGGAAAACGACGAGGGAGGCAGAATACGTCGTCGCGAAGAGCCCCAATCGATTCTGTTTGCTCGACTCTACGCGTGAAAAAGAGACATACGTAGAAAGTACAACGGATAGCGAAAGGAGGATCCAGAACGAGCGGGGGGTCGAACGGTAAACGCTGAGTTCATAGCCGGTCGCCGGATATCGAACGGCAAGCAGTGCGGCAACTCCGCTGAGGACAAAACAAATCGCAACTAGTGTTTTGTAGAGTTCGTCATCCCCTAATCCACGATAGTTCATACAATTGTTCGTACTCTATAGATCGTAAATTTTACGGAATTGGTGAAGATCAGATCCGAGAGGTCAGTTCATTTCGCACGGAGCAAGCACCTGATAGTCGATGCATATCTGATCGCACGACGGCTACGCGAGGGGTATGTAAACCGTTACAGTTGGTACGACAGTAGGCGTGTATGTCCTTTAGGCGCGTATTGACTAGTACAGCGAACGGATCTCTCTGGAAGAGAGAAGACCAACTGAGATCGACAACGTTCCCCAGACGAACGTGCCGAAAGCGATGACGGATAAAAGCGTTAGCAACCCGGAGACGTACGCGAGAGAAAAAAAGACGATAGCGCTCATAACGAGCGTTATACTGCTAATAAGTACAAACTGTTTCAGAAGGTAGCCGGTTCGGAGACCGAGTTCCGTATGGACGAGATACAGATTCGCAACAGTAAACAGACCGTACGTCGAGACCGTTGCGATTGCGGCTCCGACGACGCCGATACGCGGGATCAACAGGATATTTAATACGAAATTGAGAGCAGCGGTAATCCCCTTGACGATCGCCCGCTCGCGAGCGCGGCCCATGAAGTCGAGGCCGTGACCGACGGTATTTGTGATGACTCGAAAGACAGTATAGATACCCAGTATTTGAAGGACGGGAATCGCATCTGCGTATTTTTCTCCGAAAAGGTGGAGAACAGTCGGCTCAGCGACTACGATCAACCCGGCCGCGGCGGGAATGTACAGTAACAGGGATTTTTCGAGCGCCACTTCGATGATGTCTCGAGCGTGATCGAGATTGTCGTCCGCTTTTTCGGCACCGAGTGTCGGTGACAGCGTAAATCCGAGCGCAGTCGCCGGCTTTTCTACGAACTCGACGATCTGCTTGCTGATCACGTAGTAGCTGACTGCGACCGGTGTGAGGAAAAACCCAACCAGCACCGTATCCACCTGCTTTTCGATAACGTTTGCCGTGCTGGTCGCCGTCAGCGGAAGAGTATACTCCGCGATCCGTCGTCGAAGCCCGGATTCAATCGGAACATCCCGTCGGAAAGGGCGATAGTAGCGGCTGTAAATCCAGGCGAGTCCAACTAGCGTTGCAACTACGTAGCTGAGGATGTATCCGCCAAGTGCACCGATCGAACCGTAACCTAGCAGGACGAGCCCGATAGCAAACAGTAGCCGTCCGCCGCGATCGATTGCATGAATAGCCGCGGCCGATTCGATGGCCTCGAAGCCCTGAAGCACCAACCGAACGTACTTCGTGAGCGTACCAAACACCACGTACAAGACACCGAGTGCGAGAAGTGGAGCTAACTCCGGCTCCCCGAGAAGTTCGGCGAGAAGACGGTATCCCAGAAGGAGTCCGAGTCCGACGACGACGACGGTAGAGAGGTTCAACAGAAGCGACGTCAGAATAATGTGTTGGATCTGCGCTGGATCAGTGTCTTTGTACTCGGAGAGATAGCGACCCGCGGACCGACCGATTCCGAGTTTCGTAGCGACCATCAGTATCGTGAATATCGAAATCGAAAGGAACAACAGACCATAGGCTTCCGGCTCGAGGAACCGTGCGAGAGAGACCAACAGCAGGGCGCCGGAAACGGCGGCCACTAGTTGACCGAGGAGCTCGATTTTGAACCGCGAAACCAACGTTCCGGTTCCGGTCATCGATCGAACCGGAGCGACCGACGGACTGTTTGAATCATAGACAGTGTAACCCGTGTATCTGGGCTAGGGCGCAGTGGCGAGCTCTCGCGCAACCTGGCGAACCGCTTGATCGCTGCTGTATTCCGGCTGCCAGCCGAGCGCAGAAAGCTTCTCGACCGAGAGTCGCATCTTCGGGACGTCGCCGGCCCAGCCACGGTCTCCGCCCGTATACTCGTAGGCGGGATCGAGCGTCATCTCCTCGCTGACGATATCGGCGATTCGATCGACGGACGTCGTCGTCTTCGTCCCGAGGTTGTACGTCTGCATTGGCCCCGCCGAGTGGGGTGCACGTTCGGTCACGTGCCGAATCGCATCCACGCAATCTTCGACGTGCATGTACGACTTCTCCTGACGACCGTTTCCAAGGATAGTGAGGGTGTCCGGATCACGTTCGAGCTTTTCGACGAAATCCGGAATAACGCCAGCACCGGACCGAGGAGCAACGACGTTCGCGAATCTGAAGTTCCAGACGGAGAGGTCTCGAGTGTGTGCGTACACGGAGAGTATCGATTCTTCCGCGAGTTTCGCTGCACCGTAGGCGCTGATCGGCTCGAGCGGAGCGTAATCCTCGGGCGTCGGTCGCGGTGCCTCACCGTACACCGTCGATGAAGAGGTGAAGACGACGTCAGTAATACCGACGTCGTCCACTTGCTCGAGAAGGGAGTGCGTCATTCCAACGTTCGACTCGAACTGTCGACGAGGTTCGTCGCTGTTTACGTACTTATCCGCGGCTGCACAGTGTATGACGACGTCGATATCGGATGTAACGACACCTTCGAGCGTCTCGGCCGCGGAGATGTCACCTTCGACGAATTCGGCAGACGACGGAACGCATCCTCGAACCCCGTTCGAAAGGTCATCGACTACGAGAACGTCGTTTTCGGCGGTGAGTTCTCGAGCGAGCTCGGAACCGACGAGGCCTGCACCACCAGTCAGGAGGATCGTTCGATCAGAGAGGTCCATACGAGATAGAACCCCTCTTTGTTTTATAGATATTATGGTTGCACTAATACTTACTCCTATAGCATGTTTCTAAATAGTTATTGATAGAAGGTTTTGTATAGTAGATTCAATAGAATTATCGGTGTATTTATTTTGGCGCGCGCTAGTTGTGAAACAGTGAACATAGATAGGATACGCGATGGAACGGTCTGTCCGGACTGTGACGCACCGTTGGAACGCGGACACCACAAGGACCGGCCTGCACTCGTTTGTCGACAGTGTGGGGTTCCACGGGTCGTATCGTACCCAGTTTCTGATTCTCGATGAATCGACGAAAGAGAACCAAACTAAGGGGGTTCGCTGCCGACTCGCGAGCGTCCCAGCGCGAGTGGTGAGAACGACCACATGGATCAGCGCAAAACGGAACACCGGTCGAGAGATGAGCGGGGTCGGACGGCCGAGCGATTCGTCGTGGACTGTGTGCGCGCGGCGATCGGGAACCGAAGAGGCCGCTTCGACTGGGTCGACGCCGACCTGGAATGGGATCGAGTCGTGGCACTTGCAACGAAGCATGGGGTCAGCTCTCTGATCGTCTCAGCGATCGAGACGCACTCGGTACAGAACGTTCCCGACAGTCATCTTCAAACGTTGGAAAACCGGACCAAATACGTGTCTCAACGGAACCTTCGACTGTTTCAGGAAGTCGCGACGCTCTCGGCTGCGTTTCAGAACGAGGGAATAAGCGCGATACCCTACCGGGGCCCGGTCGCCGGCGAGGTTATCTTCGGATCCGTCGGTCGACGCGAGTTCGGTGATCTCGACTTTCTCGTCTCGCGCGAGTCGATACCGGACCTCAGGTCGGTTCTTCTGGAGCGCGGATACGACCACCAGTACGTTCTCGAGACGACAGGCGACCTGACCGAGAATCAGCGGTGGGCCTACGCACGTTTCAGCCGCGACTACGCCTTCGTTCACCGGACCGAACCGTTTGAGGTTGAACTACATTGGCGCGTGGTTTCACGGCGGTTTCCGTCGACGATCGACCTCGGCACCGTCTGGGAGCGTCGGTCGACGCTTCCGGTCGCAGGAACGGACGTTCCCGTCCTCGGTCACGAAGACCGGTTGCTGATGCTCTGTGTCCACGGAACCCGGCATCGATGGGAGCGGCTGATGTGGCTGTGTGACGTCTGTGCATATATAAACACGCAGTCGTTCGACTGGGATACCGTTCTCGAGCGCGCCAGGCGGCACAGCCGCGAACGAATGCTATACCTCGGACTCGCGGTCGCCGACGAACTGCTCGGCGTCGGGCTTCCAGAGACCGTCCGTCGAGCGATCGACAGGGACCCGGTAATCGATTCGCTTACCAGCCACGTTCGTAATCGTCTGTTCGACGAGGCCACGTACTGGCATCTGGACACGAAACGGTATCAAGCGCGGACGCTCGATCGACGTCGGGACAGAGTTGCGTTCTGGATCAAAGGAGCGATCGAACCCGACCGGGGAGAGATAGAGCTCCTTTCGCTCCCACGACCACTCGTACCGCTCTACTCCCTCGTTCGGTGCTTTCGAATCGGGCGAGCGACGCTGAATCGGCTTCTAACTCCGACGAAGTGCGGAGAGAAACGCAATGAGTGAGGATGCCACCGGTATCGTCGAACGAACGATCGAACGCGGGTTCGAAGACGAACGGTCGAGACTCGAATGAGCGAAAACCAGGTAGGACTAGAGGAAAAGCTCCACGCCCTAGAAGAGGTGATCCGCTATCGACCGAAGTATGCCGCGGTTATTCTCCTGTTGAAGCTGTTCGCTGCACTCTTCGAGGGAATCGGGTTGACGTTTCTCCTCCCGATCATCGAGACGGCACAGACCGACGGCGAACTCACGGGCGAAGGGACGGGTCCGGTTGCCGTCTTCGTTCGCACGTACGCCGTGATCGGCGTTAGCGCAACCCTCGAGACGCTGCTTTTCGGTCTCGCCGTCGTGATGACGATCCGGTACGGGACGAGTTTTCTCCTCGGGTGGATGCAGGCATCGCTCACCACCGGGTACATGGCAGAACTCAGGCGACAGTCCTACGAAGCGCTGCTGTCGGCGGAAGTCTCCCACGTCGATGCCGTCGACGGCGACGAAGTCGTGAACACGATTGTCACGGAGACACAGCGGTCCGCACGCGTTCTCACCGACGTACTCGGTGCAATCGAGAACGTGTTCTTCGCGATCGCCTACGCATCGGTCGCGCTGATACTCTCACCATCGTTGACTCTGGCGACGATCGTCGTGCTCGGAATCGTCGTCTTCCTCACGCGCTACGTGCTCACGCCAGGGTACCGGATCGGAGACGAAATCGCGACGGCCAACGAGGAGATCCAGTCGCTCATCAACGCGGGTGTTCGAGGACGCCGCGAGGTGAAGCTGTTCTCGATGAACGGGGATCTGACCGACCGATACCGACGGTCACACGATCGGCTCGTCGATACCAGGGTCAGACTCGAGCGAAATCGGGTCGCGTTGGGAAAGATCAACCAACTCCTCAACGCGTTCGTGGTATTCGTCCTGGTCTATCTCGCGGTTTCGTTCCTCTCGCTTTCACTCGCCGCGCTCGGTGTCTTTCTGTTCGCGATGTTCCGTCTCTCACCGCTGATTAGCCGGCTCAACAATACGCTGTACTCGATCGACGGCTCACTCCCGCATCTCGTTCGAACGCTGACGCTCATCGACTCGCTCGAGCGACACAGCGAGCCCAGAGACGGCGCGCAGGCACCCAGTCCGGTCACGAGCGTCGAGTTCGACGGCGTGAGTTTTCGCTACGGTCACGGAGACGAAAACGCGGACGGAAACGAGGATCGGTCGAGCGGCGTTAGCGACGTCAGCTTGCATCTCGAGCGTGGCGAGACGGTCGCACTCGTCGGTCCGTCGGGAGCCGGAAAGTCGACGATCGTGTCGTTGTTGACCGGCGCGTACGAACCCGACGATGGAGCGCGCTACGCGAACGGTGTGTCGCTCGCTGAAATCGATCGCGGGTCCTGGCAAGAGCGTGTGGCAGTCGTTCCACAGCATCCGTACCTGTTCACCGGAACGCTTCGGTACAACGTCGCGATCGGGAACCCCGAGGCGACCGACGCCGCGATCGAACGGGTCTGTGAGATCAGTCAGGTGTCACCGTTCCTCGAGGATCTGCCGAACGGACTCGACACCTGGCTCGGTGACGACGGGGTTCGGCTTTCCGGTGGTCAACGTCAACGCGTCGCGATCGCACGGGCGCTGCTAACGGGAGCGGACGTCCTGATTCTCGACGAAGCGACGAGTGAACTCGATTCACCGACGGCGGCGGCGATCCGGTCGAAAATCCAAGCGACGGGGCGTGAGTACGCGACAGTCGTCATCGGACACTGGCTGTCGGCTATCAGCGACGCGGACCGGATTTACACCGTCGTTGACGGCGAGATCGTCGAATCGGGAACGCACCGGGAACTGATCGACACCGACTCACACTACGCATCCCTGTACGAATCACAGCTCGAGACGCCGCCCTCGACGTAGCAGCCTGCTCGACTCATCGCCCCGCCGACGGACTGAGAGCCGACTCAGCCGAGCGATAGTTGTAAATAGATAACTAATTGTAATAAGAGCATGAATTAGTGGATAGATCGGCCGATGACCTGTTACACAGCGTACGGACTGACGATACGGTCGGCGTTCGACCTCCCGGAGTTACCGATCAGCGCTCGAGGCGATTCCTCGGTCGACGTCGTCATCCGGTTCGGAGACGTCGACCCGGTTCCGTCGTCCGTTCCCGGCGAGGGAGGAAGACGGATCGAGGCGGATTCGAGTGTCTGTCGACTGTCGTACGAAACCATCGGGACGTTTCTGGTCGAAGAAGGGAAACGGGTCCTGTTCGATCCGAGTCCAGCCTTCGAAAGACGGCCGGGAGAACGTCCGCCGAAAGTGGTCCGACGACTCTTGCAAAACGAGATGATGGGGGTGCTCTTACATCAACGAAACGCGCTGGTCCTCCACGCGAGTGCAGTCAGCGTGGAGGGAACGGGCGCAGTCTTTCTCGGACCACGGGGTGCTGGAAAGTCGACGACTGCCGCCGCCTTTCACGCGGCGGGCCGAACCATCCTCGAAGACGATGTCGTTGGAATCCGATTCGAGGAGTCACAGCCGACCGTGTTGCCGGGGGTTCCACAGCTTCGATTGCTGCCCGACGCGGTGGATGCGCTCGGTGTGACGGGAACGACGCAACCGGAGACCGATACTGATTCGAAAAAACGGTACAAACACCTCGACGTGGCCCCCGAGCCGATACCGCTGGGGGCATGTTACCTCCTCGAGGAAGCGGACCACCTCGAATTCGGGCGACTCGAACCGCCGGATCGGGTGTTCCAGTTAATCTCACGGACGTACACAGGTGGGATGCTCGGGGAAACCGACGCCACGGGGGTCAACTTTCGACAGTGCTCGACCGTTGCGGAAACGGTGCCGTTTCGCGTGCTTCGACGACCGAAAACGCATCGCTCGCTGTCGGAGGTGGTCGATCTCGTCGTCGCGGATCTGCGCTCGCTCGAAAAGGCACCGATTACCGAGAGTTCGTGATCGAGTCGGATCGGCCGGTAGATTCCATCGATTCGAGATCCTCACGGTGATTTCGGCCCAAAATATGTGAAATTGTGGTGTGTCGTTCGAACGTCGATCGGTCTATACGATCGAACCGGTCAGCGACGTCGCGGACGAGTACTGGTCGTCGCCGTTTCCGTGCTTGTCGTTCTCAGTGATCGATTCGACCGAACCGTATTCGGTGACAGCTGGACTTTCGTACGTGCTGTTTGATTCTTCGGACATCTACTAAACATACAATTCTATATTATATAAATTTTTCCTTGTTTAATATATTTTATTAGGTTCTACGTCGGTCGGCACACCTGTTCAGCTGTGATTCTCGAGCCACGCCGCAAGCGAGAGGGCTCGCCAGAGCGCGCGGGCGTCCCGACTTGCGGGTGCGGCCTCGAAGCGTTCCAGGGAAGCCGCCATCGCGGTGACGTCTAGGTATTCCTCGAGCGGTCCTGGATCGGTAACGAGCGTTCGAAGCCGGGCGTCTTCCGTGGCGAGCGCATCGTAGAACGCCTCGTTCATCATCGTCTTCCAGGGGCGGTCGCGGATTTTTGCGGGGAGCAGATCGGAGACGGACCGTCGAAGGATCGACCTGGTCATCCCGTCCGCAAGCCGCTGTGTGGGTGGAATCGCGAGCGAAAACTCGAGTAGCCGTCTGTCGGTAAACGGGTAGCGCGGTTCGATTCCGAACGTGCCGGCGATCAGGTCGCTCGTTTCGAAGTTAGCAGCGTTCATCCCGGAGGTGATGGACCGATACTGCCATTCACGATCGATCCGTCTGATCGCGGTCGAGGTTGTTGCGTGTCGCCTGGATCGAGCCCGCAGACCGATACGATCGACGAACTCGGGGTCGAGCGTGGGATTAGACGCCTCCTCGAGTACTGGTCGCCCTCGAAGTCGGCGGTACTGACGCCGAATGGGATCCGGAATCAGAGGGAACAGGGCGTGTCGAACGAGGAGGTGGCGCACCGGTGCACCGACGAGCGTTCCCATCGAGGAGAGTTCGCGGTGAAGGTGTCGAAACCGACCGGTTCGTAGCAATTGGGGGAGGAGGCCGAGCCCGTATCCGACCGCGCTGTCACCGAGTTCGCCGCCGAGCATCACGTCGACGCCGATCTCGCTGGCGCGTTTGGTTTTCTCCCATCGCGCAAAGTGTAACGTATTGTGTGGGGGACGGTCGAAATACGACCACATCGTCTCATAGTCGACGAGTGCACCCGCACCGTCGAAGATGTAGTGCGGTGTGATTTCGAACCGGTCGATCACCGTCTCGATGAAGTCACGCTCGTCGCTCGAGGGTGCGTCTTCATAAACGTTCGAGAACGTGTGTAGCGACCGGGATACACCTCCGTTCCGTTCGATCTCGGCATCGAGCAAATCCCTGGCGACGACCGTAACCGACGAGGAGTCGAGTCCGCCGCTGAGGTCGGAGCCGACGGTTCCGTCGGTTCGAAGTCGACAGCGAACGGCATCCTCGAGCAGCTCTCGAAATCGCCGCTCGTAGGCCGCATCCGACTCGAGCGTGATCGTCCGCGTGGGGTCGAGGTCCCAGTACCGGCGAACGTCGACGTCGCCCGACTCAGTTCCAACGGTCATCGCATGAGCGGGGGGAAGTCGCTCGATCGACTCGTAGAACGATCGCGTCTCGTCGTCGAACGATCCGACCAGAAAATCGCCGATCTTCGTTTCGTCGATGGCTCCGACGCCGGGTACCGGAAACAACCCCTTGAGCTCCGTTGCGAAAGCGAACAGCTCGTCCGTCAGGCAGTAGTAAAACGGTTTGACGCCGACGTGATCGCGAGCGCAAAACAGAGAGCGGTTCTCGATATCCCAGATCGCGAACGCAAACGCGCCGACGAGTTGTTCGACGCACCGTTCTCCCCAGCGTCGGTAAGCCGAGCGTAGCAATTCGCTATCGGGAATCGTTGCCGGAGGCTTCGAAACGGGAAGTGCGTCCAGTAACTCAGAGCGGTTGTCGAGGCGAGCGTCGGCAGTGACGACGAGCCGTCCGTCCCGAGCTGGCTGGTCGTCGAACGCGGCCTCCGGCGTCGTGGCCAGCAGCTGGTGTCCGAGCCCGACGCAGTCGTCGGCCCAGCGTCCGCCGCCGTCCGCTCCCCGATGAGAGAGCCGGTCGTGCATCGGTACGACCGTCTCGACGTCGACGCGACCGTCCGTTCGATCGAACAGGCCAACGATCGCACTCATCGATCATCGGCTCCGTTCAACGGCGGCAACGGCTCGAACCGGGACAGATCCTCGAGATCACCGAGGAGGATCTCACCCTCGTGTTCGATCCAGCTGTGAGCCTCGAACGTACCACGAGAAACGGTCACGGTCTCGAGATCGTCGGCGTCGGTCCCGGACGGGTCGACGCCGATGCGGTGGATAATATCGTGGTGGTACAGCCGATGCATCGTCTCCGACGTCAGCGAACGCATCAGGCAGGTTCGTTTCCCGGGCACGTTTCGGTCCGTCGCCTCGACTGCCCACGCGATGCGAATCGGCGCTGGAATTCCGGGAACGATCCGTGAGAGAGTGGTTGACACACCGAGTAACACGCGTCTGAGAGAGGAAAACGAAACGAAGGCGAAGCCAAACTGGACGATCAGGAGGAGCGTCGCCGCCACCACGACTCTGACTTTGTCCCCGGCGGAAATCGACAGGAATCCGGATAAGCGACCCATTGATAGGACGTGCTAGACACTGCGTTCCGGTTCGAGCTCGACGAGGTCGATATCGGCCAGATTGGTCAGCGTGGATTCGACGTCCCGGCGACATCGCTCGGCAGAGACGTCGTACGTCGTACAGAGTTCGTCGTGGAGTTCCGCGACGGTTCGTGGCTCCTGAAGCAGATCCCAGAGGTGTGATGCGACCTCGTTGAGTCCGTAGTACGTACCCGACTCGAGTTGCAAAATGACGGTCTCACACTCGATGCTCGTTGCAAGGTGGTCGTCGGTTGCGACGACCGTCATCGAATCAGAAAGCATCTGTTCGGACATAGTTTCTCCAGTAGTGTGGAATACATTATTCGGGTATAAATATTTATTTCTTTTCCTATTGTTTGAATAGTTCGTTCTCGCGCGAGCGAGAGAGCAGCCGGATTCGAGAGCGGGAGCGACCGCTGACCGGTACCAGAGACTCGATCGGATATCGACGTATTGGTCGGAAGCAGTAGTCATTAAATTATCGCATTCTGTCTCGTGATCGATATCGAATGGCACATAATCGTACGGAAAGTAATGTGAATTGATGTCGACAACGGAACCGCTCGGTCAGCGAGGTAGGCTCCTCGTCGTCGCAGTGCTGATCGGGACGTTCGTCTGTCTTCCCCTCTGGTTCGGATCGAGCAGACCGTCGATCGGAGGGGTTGTCTCGAGCGGAGGCTCCGATCAGCTAACGCCGGTTCTCGAGGACGCGTTTCCGGTCGACGAGTGGCCGGGTTCGCGGGAGCCGTGGGAACGGTACTACATGTACGGTATCTCCGGTGTCGCCGGGATCTGGGTCGCCAGTCGGTTCGTGCTGGGCTGGCGGTTCGACCGGGAGCGGGTCGCGTTCGTTCCGCGATCAGACCAGTGTGCCCCGGCGGGGGTTTTCAGACGAGCAACCGTCGCGAGCGAATCGGAGCGCGAAGCCGAAACCGCCGGATCTGCACAGGAGGAGCGGAACACGACCGGTCGTGGGATCGAGGATGCCTGATCTGCTGACGCACGTACTGGTCGGCTACATCATTGGAACGATCGTCGTTCTCCGGTGTGAATGGGCCGGATCGCCCCACGTGACGATGGTTATGATCGGAGCACTCGTTCCCGATTTCAAGAAGATCAACCTTCTGGTGAGCGACGCAACGGTCTCGGATTTGCTCGGAATTCCGTGGGGATGGATGGCGATCCACACCGTCGGTGGATCGGTCGTGATAATTCTTCTCGGATCGATGCTCGTCGCGCCGGGTCATCGGAGACGGGTAATCGCGCTCCTCGCGATCGGTGCAACGTCCCATCTGTTTCTGGATTTGCTGGTAATCACGTGGTCCGGCGAGGCGTTCCCGGTTCTCTGGCCGGTTACGGAGTATCGGCCGCCGTCGGGTGGTCTCTTTCGGAGTAGCGACCGCTGGCCCGCGCTCGCCACTCTGACGGCAGCCGCGGTACTCTGGGCGGTTCGACGACGAGCAGGACGGTGAACGATCACACGGAGCCGGTCAGTCAGAAGGGGGCGCATTCAGCCACAGGTGGACGCGGTACTCGGTGTTCTCGATGGAGGGCTCGGCCGGCACGTCGCCCGGATACAGCAACCAGACGACGCGCACCTCGCCAGTCATCGTCGGGCTGATCTCGTGTTCGTGGTACCACGATTCTCCGTGTCCGAGTTCGGTTTCGAAGCGCTCGAGTTCCCGTTGGTCTGTGACGACGGTTCCGTTCGATTCGGTACGCTGGGCCCGCTGCTCGACGACAACGACGGTGTACGCCGTCGTTCTGTGCTCCTGGTTGGTAACACCGGTGACGAACGGTGCGCCGTCATCCCGTTGGATCTCGGACGGATAGTCGCCGGCAACGAGGTCACCGTCGTCGTCTTCCGTCAGGAGAGTCAGCGAAGAGAACTCTTCTCCGCCCGCCGGTGCAACGACGGCAACGGTAACGATTCCGACCGCAAACGCGATCGAGGCGATCAACAGAAGGTTCAGGAGCGTATCCGTTCTCGTCTCGGGTTCATCTTGCTTGCTCCGGCGGATTACCGACCAGGAGATCGGGCGGGGACGAAACCGAGCGTCCGGCGGCAGTTGCAGGCGTCGAACTGCAGCGGCGCCACCGGAACAGACGACGAATCCGGTGACGCTGAACATGATCGACTCGAGGCCGAGTGGCCACGGAGAGACGTCTACGAGTAATCCGAGCACGGGAACGATCATGAGGCTACTGCCGACCGAAAGCGCGATGCGTTCAACGAGGTCGATTCCAGCCCGTGACCGGATCCCGCCCGCCCCTCGAGGGACGTCCCGCTCGTCTCGCAGGTATCGATCAGACCGGAGGTTTCCAGCCGTCCTGGACGCCTCTGGAAACAGCGCGCAAACGAGTGTATATCCAGGAACGAAAAGAAGGAAGACGAGACCACAGAGGTGACGAAGCGGAGATTCTCGGACGAACGGAAAGAAAACGACGACGTTCGTTACGACCGTTATCGCGAGAACAGCTGTGAGATCAGCAGGAACGATCCGAACGCTGCGAGGAAGTATCTGCCACGGAGATCTATCGTCGTTCATATTCGGAAAGTTTTCCGCGCAAATACAAAAATTAAGTGATTATGGGAAGTACGATACTTCGGAGAATAGTCAGCGCGTGACCGAGACGAATGCTCAGATTTCGAGGACGATATCGTCGAGATCGGCGGAAGCGTCCTCGTCAGCGAATGTTACCAGCGCGTAGGCGTCCACGAGTAGGTCCGAAGCCGTCTCCTCGGAGAACGGTTCGTAGCCGAATGCTGCGCGTTCGTATCCTTCGGTGAGGGTCTCGAGATCGGCAGTCTGTGAGCCCGTGTAGCGTCGCTGGAACTCCCAGTGGGTGAGCGTGTGGCCGTCCTCGACAGTCGGCTGTAGTTCCAGTCGAACCGCGACGTATGCCGACTGGACGGCGTCGTTCGGTCGGCCGGCCGAGAGATGATCGGAAGCTCGCGTGAGGAGTTCGGTCACCGGATCACCATCGAACGAACCGGAGCTGTCGGCTACACAACGAGTACGAGACGCGGATCGGTCGGAAACGGCTCCCGACGAAGGTTCGTCACCGTCGGCGACTGACGATCCGTCAGAGTCGGACAGTGAGCGTGATTCGAGGACGGAGCCCGGGTCCGGTCGGCAACGACGAACGCGTCCTCGAAGACGCCACGCGCCGACGGAGACGACACCGAGGGCGAGCGCGACCACCGACCCGATCAGAGCCGTTCGCCGGTCGAAAACGGGAAACGAAATGGAACCGGCGTTCCCGCCGGCAGTCGTACGCGCCGCTGTCGAAGCCAGGTTGGAGCCGTCCCCCTGGTAGGTCGCGGTGACGGTCACCTCCTCGTCGGTCGGTGAAGTGGAGACGGTCTCGGAGAACAGACCGTCGGGAGCGGTCGTTACGACGACGGTCTCGCCGCCGACGGACAGTTCGATCGGCTGATCGGCCACGGGCGTTCCGTCAGCAGTCATCAGGACGCCGTCCACACGAGGGTCGTCGTCCGGCGTCGCCCTGATCGAAAGCACCGTCTCCCGCTCAGCGACGACGATTCGGCTGTGGTCGGTCGTCGATTCGATCGCACGGTCGTCGACGTCAACGCGGAGCGTCAGTTCGCGGTCGCCGTCCGGAACTGAAGCGGGCATTTCGACGTCGCCATCTATGCGACCGTCGGTCGTCTCGATGGTCTCGAGGTCAGTCCCACCGATCGAGACGATAACTGGGGCGCCGTCGACGAGAACGTCCCCGGCGAGGAGTTCGCCGGAGACCGAGATCGATTCGTCGTAGGCGACCTCGTCGCCGACCTCGAGTTCGGCCACCGACGGCTCGATCGGTTCGACCGAGACCGGCACGGTCGTGTCGTTCCCGAGGTGATCGACGCCGGGTGCCGGACGGTACCGAACCTCGAGTTCGTCGGCCGCCGGTGCGAGCGGGTCCGGTCGGTAGTCGACGGAGAATCTGCCGTCTTCGTGGTCACGGGCGACGTGTTCCTCGCCGTTGATGTCGATTCTGATCGGCTCGTCGTCGGGCCAGGAGACGGTGCCAGATTCGGTGTCGTCGCTCTCGTTTCCGTCTTCGACGTGGACCGTTCCGGTTATCTCGACCGGTTCGAGTACAGTAGCCGAATTGTCGGCGGCCTCGGCCGTCACTGCCGTCCGGACGAACTGATCCGATCTCACGTCGGCCTGATCGCGTTCTATCTGCCGATCGATCGCTCCGGCGAGCGATGACATCGCCTCGGTATCGACGTCGGATACGGTTTCGAGAGCCGATAACTGGACGTGCAAACTCTCGTTCGCCCCGGAGACGTTCGCCGCCAGAACGTCGAGTTGGCGTGCGTACTCGAGCGCCGCATCCTCGTCACCGGCGTCGATCGATCGCTCGTACTCCCGCTCGAGTTCGCCGTAGGTTTCGACCGCCTCGATCAGCTCCCGCTGGGACGTTCCCGCTCGATCGAACGCTGCGTCGGATGGCGGCATCGAGTCGTCGAGCGTCCCTTCGTGACGGTCGGAGCCACCGGTCTCGTCGACGATCGTTTCGTACTGCTCAGCGCGGTCTCGATATTCGGCATCGACGCGATCGGTTGCGGCGTCATACTCCCCTCGCTCGAGGTGAACGAGGGACTGTCGCAACTCGTTCGAGAGGGACTCCGCCAACCACGCTCGGATCTCCTCGCGGTCGCCGGGCTCGTCGTACTCCTCGGGGTTGACGTGGGCGTCCGGTTGCGGCTCGGTTTCGGTCCCCGGTTCTGACGTGGTCCCGTTTACGTCGCCCGACCTCGAGTCCGCCGGCGCGATCGAGGAGGGGACGAGGCGGTCGGACGACACCTCGGGAGTGCCCGTCGATGTCGCCGCTGTCGGATCGGCGAGACCGACACCCGCGAGGAGACAGACCGAAACGACGACGCACAGTATTAGTCCCGACGTCTCCGTGTTCACATTTTATCTATTCTCTATAAAATCAAAAAGCTATTGAATCGAACCAACGATGACTCAGTCATGTACACTGTTGGCCGCACGTCGGCCCCGCCTACGGAGTGATCACATGTATCCACGACCCACACTCGTGTCGAGCGGTGCGCTCTCCATCGTCCTCGTCGCTCTCGCGGTCGTCATCGACGAGCCGCTGTTACTCGCCGGTGCGATTGCAGTCTGGGGGTGGATCGTCGCGTGGCAGGTTACGTTTGCGGCCGAACTCGAGCGAACGATCGATTCGCTGTCAGTCACACGGAGACTCGAGCGGGCGGGAGTTCAGGCCGGAGACACCGTCTCGGTCGAACTCACCGCAACGCTCGACCAGCCGTCCGAACTGCGGCTGACGATAGACGGGGGCGTACCGACTGTCGCGTCCGCCGGCAACAGTCGATCGGCAACGCCGCTCTCGGTAACGCTCGAGCCCGGCGCACGGGAAGCGACGATTTCGCGTCCGATCGGATGGCCGATCTCGGGAGAGCACGACTTCGACGACCCGACCGTCACTGCAATGGACGAGCGGTTTCGGGAGGTCGTTCCGGTGGACGATCCGGTGACGGTAACCGTCACGCCACGGAAGGGCAATGACACCCACATCGGAGTCGGCGGCAAACGGATCGGAACGGCCCTCGGAGAACACGAGCGTGGCCGACTCGGATCGGGAGCGGTGCCGGCGGAACCCCGTGAGTACGTCCCCGGAGACACCGCCGGTGCGATCGACTGGAAAACGACGGCTCGTCTCGGAACGACGCACGTCAGGGAGTACGAAACGGAGACGAATCACCAGACGACGCTGATCGTCGACCACCGAACGACGCTCGCCACCGGACCGGCCGGATCGACACAGTTCGACCACGTTCGCGAGGTGGCACTCTCGCTGGCCGAACGCGCCGTGAGCCGCGGCGACCCGATCGGGCTCGTCTGTATCGACGACGAGGGTATCAGCACGCTCATAGAGCGGACGACCGAAGGAGCCGGGTATCGGACGCTCAGACGACGATTGCTCGACCTCGAGGTCGCCACGGAACGCGGTATCGAAGCCGGGCCGACACACGGGGACGAAAACGGGAACGGTACGCCGGTCGGAACGCAACCGAACCGACGGCTCACTGGCGACGAGGCACGACAGCGCCTCGCGGACCTCGTGAGTACCGGATCGACGACCCAGACGCGCGAAGATCCCTTCGTCGAGACGCTTGCCCCGCTCTACGAATCGCGGGCAAGTGGAACCGACCGAATCGCAGCGACGTCTCTTTCGATCGGCGCAAGAGCAGTCCGGAGAGCAAAACACCGACGCCAGCGGATCGCGATCTTTACGGATGCCTCGCGACCCAGCGAACTCCGGGAGACCGTGTCGGTCGCTCGCGAACGCGGTACCGAGGTGCTGGTCTTTCTCGCATCCAGCGTCCTCTCCGAAGACGGTGACGTCTTAGAACGCGAGTCCGCGGTCGAGCGCTATCGCGAGTTCGAACGCGTCCGCCGTGATCTCGCGCAGATGAGCGACGTGAGCGCGCTGGAAATCGATCCCCCGGATCGACTCGCAAGCGTCTGTTCCGCCGGTGGCCCTCGAGGCGATCGAACGTGAGTCTCGAACCCGAACCGACCGGACGCGAGAACGCGTCCGTGCGGTCGGTTCCGGAGGTGATAGCGCTCGTCATCGGTATCGGCGGACTGTGGTTCGCCGTCGGACCTGTCGGCGGCGTGATCGGCGGCGGTACTGCGGTGCTGTGGTACGCTTTCGGCGTTCCGTACGCACTCGCAGCCGGCTTCGTCGGACTCACAGCCGTCACCGCGGGCGGGTCTACGGCCGAGCTGGGGACGGTACGGGTCCCCGTCCTGGCGTATGGACTTCTGGTGCTCGCTGCGGGATATCGAACTCCGACGCCGCTTCGGTTCGGACGTACCGTATCCGGTACCGTCGCGGGACTCGCCGGAGTCGGATGGCTCGCGGTCACCTTCGCGCCCGATTCGCTGTGGATCGCGGGCGTCGCGACGCTGGTGTTCGGGATCACGGTCTCGTCCGTCGTCCACCGGTACGAGCGCTTCAGGCTCGGCCTGACAGCGACGCTCGAGGATCACAACGGCGAGACCGACGCGACGGATCGGGACTCGAACGGATTCCGTACGGCTTCTGACCGCGAGTCCGACCGGACGTAAACACGAACACTGATCATGAGCACGAACGATTTCGATCTGACCGACGAATCGATCACGAGCGAGCGAGCGAGCGACAGCCACGCATCGGGCCTCGAAACCGAAGATCGTTCTCCGGGTTCGGATCGGATCGAACTCGCCGGCCGAATCGAGCGCCTCGAAACGGAGAACGACCGCCTTCGGCGCGAATACGTCCGCCTGAAACGGACCCAGCATCGAACGCGAGCACTCGGGCTCGTCGCCATCGGTCTCATCGCAGTCGGCGGCGCGGTCGTCTTCTCCGACGTCCGGAGCATCCTCGTCGCACTCGGCGCGACGGGGCTGTTCGGTGCGGTGTTGATCTACACGCTTGCACCCGAAACGGTCGTATCCGCCGACGTGGGTGAACGAATTTACAGCGCGCTCGCGTCCAACCACCGCGCGATGGTCGGATCACTGGGTCTCGGAGACGAGCGACTCTACGTCCCGGAACCGAACCGGTCGGAACCACCAGCCGAACACGCTGTTCCACGCTGTCGGTTGTTCGTCCCCCGATATCAAGAGTACGCCGTCCCCGAATCGGACGACGGACCGATCGTCACGGACGAAGACGCCCGTGGACTGGTCCTCGAGCCGACCGGAAGGCGTCTGTTTTCGGAGTTCGAACGCGGGCTAACGACGGAGCTCGAAAGCGATCCCGAGCGACTTTCAGAACAGCTGTCCGACGCTCTCGTCGAAGGGTTCGAACTCGCGAGAAGCGTCCAACCGGACGTGGACTCGAGGCGCGTCACGTTCGCGATCACCGACAGCGCGTTCGGGAACGTCGACCGATTCGATCATCCGATCGCCTCGTTTCTCGCAGCCGGGCTCGCAATCGGGCTCGAGCAGCCCGTCTCACTCGAGGTGACCGACGCCGGCGAGCGAACGGACTGGCTCGTGACCTGCCGATGGGGGGACGACCGCGGTGGAGACGGACCATCGACCGACGAGAGCGCGTAGGTCGGATTCACGACGTCGAGTGAGGCTCGTTCTCACCGTTCCTCGTACCCTCGTCGGTGGCCGTCGTGGCGTCGGATTCAGCGTCGATCACGTCAGCGCCCGGTGGCTCGATCGAATCGACGACGTCCGCGACGACCGCCGCCGGTTCGACGCCACCGATATCAGCATCGGTACTCAACACGATCCGATGAGCGAGTACCGGTTCCGCGAGCCGCTTGACGTCGTCGGGAATAACGTAGCCCCGGCCGGCGATGGCGGCGGAGGCTTTCGCCGCGTCGACGAACGCGAGCGTCGCACGGGGCGATCCACCATGAGTCGCGTTCGGGTGCGTGCGCGTCGCTCGAACCAGATCGAGGACGTACTCCTTGACCGACGGTGCGACGTGGACGTCACGGACGTGCTCACGCGCCAGCAAAATCTCGTTCGTCGTGACGACTGGATCGGCCATTTCCGGGCCGAGAGTGGGAAGCGAATCGAACCGATCCACCAGCGTGCGTTCGGTCGAACGGTCGGGCAGCGGAACCTCGAGTTTGAACAGGAACCGGTCGCGCTGGGCTTCGGGCAGTTCGAAGACACCCTCCATCTCGATCGGGTTCTGCGTCGCGACGACGAGGAACGGCGTCGGCAACGGACAGGTATCGTCCTCGATCGTGACCTGGCGTTCGGCCATCGCCTCGAGTAGCGCCGACTGCGTCTTCGGCGTCGCGCGGTTGATCTCGTCGGCAACCACCACGTTCGCGAAGATGGGCCCCCGATGAACGTCGAACTCGCCTCGGTTTTCGCGGTAGATGGCCGTTCCGGTGACGTCCGCTGGAAGAACGTCCGGCGTCATCTGGATTCGGCTGTACTCGAGACCCGTCGTCCGCGCAAAGAGGTTCGCGATCGTCGTCTTGGCGATTCCGGGGACGCCTTCCAGAAGGACGTGGCCGCGGGTCAACAGGGCGATCGTGAGCCGTTCGACGATCCACTCGTTTCCGACGAGAACGCGCCCGATTTCTTCGGAGAGGGTCTCGGAAACACGTTTCGGCGTTGCTCGTTGTTCAGTCTCGGTTCGATCGGATCGCGGTGCGTTCGTTTCGTTCATTCGTCTGTATTACTCGGTTGATGATCGCGTGCAGTCCGTTCATTCGATGCTACTCCCTGTCCATGGGCACCCCGTGATCCGGATACGCCGTTCCAGACGATTCGCTCGATGAGTCCTCTCAGCCGAAGCCGCAGGCGTTCGAACGCCAGACGAACGCGGCGATCGCTCGAGAGTCCGACGGCGACGACGGCAAGGATACCGACGAACGCTTGCAACGATGGCGACTGACGAAGCGTGACGAGGGCACTCGAGAGCGGGGGCAAACTCTCTCCGTGAGAAACGTCGAGAGCGACCCGATCTGTACCGGTGTGGAGGTTCGAGAGGAAGTCGTCGTTGTCCGGCCGGTCGATCATCGCGTTGATCGTGATGCTTGGGTCACCGACGACCACGACGCGGCCATCACCCACAGGTTCGACGGTCGCAACGGGGTACGATCCGACGGAAGAAACCGGGCCAGGCCCAGACTCGTCGTTCCGTTCGGCCACCGCTCGCGTCTCGGATGCACGGTCCATCCGCGACTCCTCGAGCCGAGCGAACTCGCTGGTCTCGAACAGGACGGTTACGTTCCGGCTCGCTCGATCCGAGTCACTGGACGGGTCTGGATCGACGGCAGTCGCGTGATTGAGGGTCAATCGGTCGACGCCGTCGGTCAGGGTGTGATTCGTTGCGGGCGTGGCGATGGGCATCATCGGCCCACGGTCGTACCGATACTCGTCACGGAGGTGCTGGCCGGTGAATCGCGCGTGGGCACCGACGTTCACGAGGAGATCCGATCCGTGGTGGTCGACGCCATCGAAGACGACGAGTGTCCCGCCTCGCTCAACGAACCCGCGGACGCGATCCGCCTCGGCGTCAGCGTAAGCCTCCTCTGGTGCGACGACAACGGCGACCGTCTCGCTATCCGAAAGCGCTTCGTACTCGGTAGTTTTGAGAAGGATCTCGCCGTCTGTTTCGGGGTCGTCAGCGACACGCTCGCGGAACTCGCTCCCACCGTCCCACTCCGAGTTGAACGGCCCGAACGCCGTCGTCGAGGCCGTAGCACCGACGGCGAGCGTCGCGACCACGGCGGCTCCAAGCGCGTAGACCAGCACCCGCGACCAGTCGATCTCGAGAGCGAGATCAGCGGCCGGCCACGAATCGGATTCGTCCCCATCCGTGCCCGGTGACTGGCCGTGTGGACCGGATTTCACGCCGGCAGCACCTCCGGAGGAACGATCAGCAGTATCCGCCTGACGACGAGTGCCCCGAAGACGACGAACCCGAACAGAATAAGCCACGGCAACCGCATCCGCCAGGCCGGCGACACGTTGAACGGAGCGGTCAGTTCGGTGACGACCAACAGCCCGATCAGCGAACAGATGAAGAACAACTCGAGAGAACTCTCTCCGAAAAGCGAGAGTGCGAGTACCGTCGCGAGCATCCAGGCGAGTTGCCAGTGAACGAACTGATCCCGGCGGCTGAGGGTCATCCGCGCGAGCCACCTCCCGAGATCACTCGACAGTCACGCTCTTTGCGAGGTTTCGTGGCTTGTCGATCGATCGGCCGAGTTCGTTCGCAACCCAGTACGAGACCAGCTGTAACTGGACGTTCCCGAGAACCGGTGCAATCGCCGGGTGCGTGGCGGGGATCTCGAGGACGTGATCGGCGTGTCGGCCGGCGTCGGCGCTGCCGTCGGTCACGGCGACGATCGGCGCACCGCGCGTTTCGACCTCTTTGACGTTGCCGATCGTCTTCGTCGGATTCGATCCGCCGGTTACGAGCGCAAACACCGGTGTTCGGTCGGTCACGAGCGCCAGCGGGCCGTGTTTTAACTCACCGGCTGCGAACCCCTCGGCGTGTTTGTACGTGATCTCTTTCATCTTCAGGGCCCCCTCGAGCGAAACCGGCGCGTTGTAGCCGCGCCCGATGAAGAAGTAGGCGTCGGCCCCTCTGTACTCCGTTGCGATCTCGCGAGCCGACGAATCGTCGAGTACCGTCTGGAGCTGTCCGGGAAGATCGCGCAGCGCCGCGGCCAGGTCGTCGTCGTACTCGCCCGTGAGTTCGCTTGCGAGCAACACCAGCGCGATCTGCTGGGAAACGAACGTCTTGGTCGCCGCAACGCCGATCTCCGGTCCAGCACGAACGTACATAACGTGATCACACTCCCTCGCCGCGGAACTGCCGACGACGTTCGTCACGGCGATCGTCGTCGCACCAGCGCTGTTTGCGCCCCGGAGCGCCCCCATCGTATCCGCGGTTTCGCCGCTCTGTGTCACGCCGACGACGAGCGTCTCGTCGCCGACGGGGGTCGAGCCGGCGTCGTACTCACTCGCGAGAAACGCCGTTGCTGGAACGCCGCGGTCGCGAAGTAACCGCACTCCATACAGCGCCGCGTGGTACGAAGTGCCACAGGCGACGAACTGGACTTGAGTGGGAACCGACAGCATCTCGAGCGCCTCGACGTCGATCCGTCGCTCGAGTTCGGTGACGCGCTCGTGGAGACACTGGCGGACCGCCGTCGGTTGCTCGTGGATCTCTTTGAGCATGTAATGATCGTAGCCGCTCTTGCCAGCGTCTTCGGCATCCCACTCGATCGTCTCGATCGACGTGTCGACGACGGTCCCGTCGCGTTCGGTGACGACGATGTTGGTCGAGTCGATCGTCGCAAACTCGCCGTCGTCGAGGTAGATCACCCGGTCCGTATACTCGATGAACGCGGGGACGTCGCTCGCGAGAAAGTGGCCGTCGTCACCGACTCCGAGGACGAGCGGTGAGGACTGTCTGGCGGCGTACACCGTCTCACTGCCGGAGTAAACCGCCGCGATCGCATAGCTTCCGTCGAGGCGATCGACCGCCCGACGGAACGCCTCCTCGACTCCGGCCCCGGCATCGAGCGCATCCGCGATCAGGTGAGGGACGACCTCGGTGTCGGTATCGCTTTCGAAGACGTACCCGTTCGCTTCGAGTTCGTCACGGAGCGACCGGTAGTTCTCGATGATCCCGTTGTGGACAACGGCGACGCGGTCGTCCTCGTCGGTGTGGGGGTGTGCATTACCGTCGGACGGCGGGCCGTGCGTACTCCAGCGCGTGTGCCCGATTCCCGCCGCACCGCCGACGGTCCTGTCCGAGAGTGCGGCCTCGAGCGCCGAGATGTCTCCCTCGCGCTTTTGTACCGAAATCGTCGAGTTGGCCACGGCGACGCCGGCGGAGTCATAGCCACGGTACTCGAGTCCGGAAAGACCGTCCATCAGGACATCGATGACGTCCGTCTCCACTGTCCCCCCGCTGACGTAGCCGATAATCCCGCACATCAGGACCGGACCTCCGTTCCCTCCGCGACGGACCCGCGAACGGTTGTGCCGGCGCGGACGGTCGCGTTCGGTCCAACGATCGATCCGGGCGTGTACGTCACACCGCCGTCATCGCGAACGCGATCAGCGAGCAGCGCGCCGAGGGCGGCTTCCTCGAAGATCCGGTCACCGACGCGAACGTCTCCGGGTCCGCCGGGGATGGTCGTCCCGGCACCGATCTCGACGGCCTGACCGGTCACACACTCGAGGACTGTCGCGTTAGTTCGGACACGCGTATCGGTGTCGAGGACGCTGCGTTCGACGACTGCTCCTGATTCGACGGTGACGTTCTCACCGAGGCAGGCATAGGGGCCGACGATCGCGCCCGGTCCGATCTCGCAGTTGTCGTCGACGACGACCGGTCCGCGAACGATCGCCGTCCCGTGGATGGACGACGACGGGCTGATCGTTCGCCGTTCTCGTCCGTTGGTGGTTCGGTCACCGCGACCCCGATCGAGCAGTTCGATCGCGACCTCGAGGACGTCCCACGGATAGGTCGCATCGACCCAGAGCCCTCCCGACTCGATGCCCCGAACCGGGGGAACACCGTCGCTTCCCGTCTCGAGTAGATAGGAGATCGCGTCGATCAACGAGTGTTCACCGGTTCGAGGCGTTGTCTCGGAAATCGCCTCGAAAATTTCGGGCTCGAGACCGTACACGCCCGCGTTCAGTCGGTATTCGCGGTCGTCGCGTGGTCGCTCGACGAGTTCGACGACGGGTGCTGTCGGCGTCTCCTCGTCGGTAGCCCGATCCACGAGAACGCCACCGTAGGTGCTGACCTCACTTCGCTGTAACAGCCCGAGCGTGGCGACGGAATCGCTTCGCTCGTGGGCCGAAACGACGTCGGCTATGATTCGGCGGTCAACGATCTGGTCGCCGTTGATGACGAGCATCGAGCCGTCGACGACCCCGCGGATCGACAGGAGTGCGTCTCCCGTGCCGAGTTGACTCCGCTGGTGTACGTAGGTAAGGGGAACGTTACGGTACGTTGGCCCGAAGTGAGACTGTACACGCTCGCGCTGGTATCCGACGACGACCGTGATATCCGTCACCCCGGCATCGATCAGTTCGTCGAGGACGCGCTCGAGGACCGGCGTCGTCGCGGCGGGGAGCATCGGTTTCGGTCGACTCCGAGTCAACGGGCGAAGTCGGCGTCCTTCACCGGCTGCAAGTACGACTGCAGAGAGCGACTCCATGGTAGTACCTATGAGTTTTTATCACTACTTAAATTTGTACATACTAGTATCCTTGAGTTTGGTATTATACCCGGTATCGGAGAAGGATTTGCTATCGGGTCGACTCGAGAACGATCTCCTTGGCTTCCTCGAAGAGTGCGTCCGCGCGAGCGGGATCGCGTGATTCGGCGGTCATCCTGACGAGGGGTTCGGTTCCGCTCGGTCGGATCAACATCCAGCCGTCGTCGCGATCGATACGAACGCCGTCCATCGCGTCGAACGCTTCGCCTCGCTCTCGAACGGCGGCCTCGACGGCGGCCATCACCACCTCTCGATCGTCGACACGGACCGAGTCGCGTCTGATCGGATACGTCTCGAGTGCGGTCGCGAGTTCGCCGAGCGATCCGCGGCGAGCGACCAGCGACGCCAGCTTGCAGGCGGCAAGCGGTCCATCCGGACAGAGCGTTTCGTTGGGCCAGATCCAGGCTCCGCTCGGTTCGCCGCCGAACACCACGTCCGCCTCGGTGGCTCGCTCGGCCACGTAGACGTCACCGACCGGCGTCCGCGTGACGGATGCACCGACCGTCTCGAGTGCGTCGTCGAGTGCGAGGCTCGTATTCAACGGCGCTGCGACCCGGTCCCCGTCGCTTGCCGTTTCGCGAGCCAGCAGTGCGAGCAGTACGTCCTTCGGAACGAACTCCCCCCGCTCGTCGACCGCAACCATTCGGTCTGCGTCCCCGTCGTGGGCGATTCCCAGGTCCGCATCCGTCGCCCCGACGGTTCGTTCGAGCGTTTCGAGCGTCTCCTCGTTCGGTTCGCTCGGACGCGCGGGAAACCGGCCGTCCGGCTGACCGTTGAGCGTCCGAACCGAACACCCCAGCTCGTACAGCACGTCAGCGGTGATCCCGCCCGTCCCGTTCCCGACGTCGACGATCACGGAGAGCTCCTCGAGACCGGCGGCGGTGACGCTTTCGCGGATCGCCGCCCGATGTCGACGGCGTGCCCGTTCTGCGTCGTGTCGGGTCCGCTCACCGATCTCGTTCCAGGGTACGAGCGACACTCGTTCCTCGCGGACGCGCTCGCTGATCGCGTTTCGTCGCTCCTCGTCGAACGCCTGTCCCGAGGGCTGCCAGAGTTTAATTCCGTTGTCTTCCGGCGGGTTGTGCGACGCCGTGATCACGACGCCGGCATCGGCCTCGAGGGGCGCGACGCTCCGGGCGACGGTCGGCGTCGACGCCACGCCGATATTGATGACGTCGCCGCCGCATTCTCTGATCCCGGCGGTGAGTGCATCCGTCAGGAATCGACCGCTCTCTCGAGCGTCGCGTCCAACGACCAGACGGTCGTAGCCGTCGGAGGCGAGCGCACGACCGACCGAGAGCGCACGGTCCGCGGTGACCTCGGAGCCGACCGTCCCTCGAATTCCACTGGTACCGAACATATGCAGGCACTTCATGGACCGGACATATATAACTATATTTCCATTCGAGATGTGAGAATAAAAACTGTGTAGAGAGGCGAAAGTCATCCGACGTCGCGGAGATCGTCGCCGTACACCCTCGTTACGATGGGATAGATACCGGATACTCCATCCCACCAGCGTCGCCCGCCGAGTTTCGTCCAGATAGTCAGTCGATACCGAGCGCTCGGATCGCGTAATTCGGGCCTTCGACCGCGGTAAGTGGTACACCTAGAGAGACGGTGACCGATGACCGATCGCACTCCTCGAGTGCGGCCCTACTCGATTCGGAGAACCTCCGACGGTGCAGGAGGCACCGTATACCGTGAGTAGACGGCGATTTTATTCTCAGAGGAGGAGCTTCGGAATCAGCGTCTGTACTTCACCTTCGATCAGTGTTGTCGCTCGAGGATAGTCCATCGCGTAGTAGTTTCGTTAAATCGGGTAGTTCACTGATAACAAAACGTACATCTGGTGGAGCGATTGGTACTCGCCATCCGGACGGTGACACCGTTCGCGTTGGGGGGATCGCTATGACAGACAAAAATCGAATTTCACGGCGAACGAGCCTCAAAGGTATCGCAGCGAGTAGTGCACTCATCGGCGGCTCCATCCTCGGTGTCAACTCAGCCAGTGCCACAGACAAGAACGACAAAAAGGGATACGACAGCGAAAAGAAGGGTAAAAAAGGCAAAAGAGACCGTCGAAAAGAAAAGAAGAAAGAAAAAGGACGTCGTAAAGATAGAAAGGACGGGAAAGGTAAGAAAGACGGGAAAGAAAAGCGCGGCCACGATATCAGCAACTACGTGGCGTTCAATTTCGAGGGTGCAAAGCCCGCCAAGCACAAAGCCGAGTTCTACCTGCACCACGGGAAGGACAAGGATCTAACGTTCACCTACAAGGTCCGCGAGACCGGCAAAAAGGGGAAGATAACGGTCCGGGATACCCTCGCCACCGCCGAAACCTTCTGGGTCAAGGCACCCGACGGCAAAGCGACGGTCAAACTCTACTACAAGGGGACCCACGTCGGCACTGCCTCGAGTTATCCCGACGACTGATACGGATTGCCGTACCTGTTTGCCGGAGCGACCGCGGGACGGTGCCCGGTCGCTCCGGAAATGACGTACAGCAGTCCGTATGAGACGGCCTCCAGCACCGATTTATCGGCATAATCTTCGGACGGTCGCGGATACACCGGAGCTGAACGACGCGGTCGTGTGGGGGATTGTCGTCGATAGTTCGGTTCGAGTATCCCCGTCCAGAGAACCCGGAAGGGGAGATCAACGGTATTCTCGAGGGAACACGCGAACCAGCCGCGGTTCCGACGGACATTACCGGGTTGGAGTCGGTTCGGGAAGATCGGTCAACGGCGTGAGCTGAAGCGCATAGTCACCGCGGACACACGTTTCATCGTGGTATTCGACGGGTTCTTCTATCGTCGCGATCGTTCTGCCGTCGATGGCCGCCGCCGTCGCGATACCCTCTAGTCGCTGGATGCCGCCGACACCGGTTCCGAGATCGAACCAGCGGACGGCGTGTGTCTCGGGGTCGCGCACTCGGAAGTTCTGGGCGCAGGGGGCGACGATCGTTCCGTCGTCGGCGTCGATACCGTGGGCGAATCCGCGAATCTCGGCGTCCCACAGACGGTCGCCACCGGCGTCGAACGTCATGAGGCGGTGTTCGTTCGGGTGACGGTTTTCGGTCTCTCGGCTCTCCGTCGCATAGGTGTTGCCGGTGACGAACGCCACGCGGCCGTCGCTTGCGTACACGTGGTTCGGATACGCATATAGCGTCTCTCCGTCGAGTTCGGTTTCGACCGCGAGGTCCACGCGCCATTGCTCTGTCCCGCCCGGTCCGAGCAGGTAGCCGCGCTTGTCCCCGTGGCTCGCGGCGGCGATCGAGTCGCCGTCGAAAGAAACGTCACCGACTCGGCGGTCGCCGGGCGTACCTGGATCCCACGCCCACTCGGGATCGCCGGTCGCCGTCTCGAGGACGACCAGGCCGTGATCGTGGCCGCCCGGACAGCGGTTGTAGCCGACTGCCAGTCGTTCGCCGGTGTCATCGAGATCGATCGATATCGACGATCCGTCGGTTTCGTACCGCCATCGGACGGTTCCGTCCGAGTCGAACGCGAAGACGGTGCTGTGCCACTGACGCGTCTCGCCGTCGCGCTCGTACCGGCGAGCCGCCGCGTAACAGCCGACGTCGTCGCCGCCGTCGTCGGTTTCGATCGCGACCACGTACGGCTGGGAAAATATCGTGTCGTCGATCGCCCTGCCGACGTCCTCGACGGTATCGTATTGCCACCGTTTCTCTCCCGTCTCAGCGTCGTAGGCCACGATCGATCCGGTTTCGCCGCGGCCGGCGACGACGACCGTACCCGTGGGCTCGAGCGTCTCGATTCCGACCGCGTGGTCCGGATGGTCGACCGACCACCGGGGCTCGAGGGAGTTCGGATCGAGCGTCGTTACGGTCCCGTCCCACTCCCCCACGGCGATCCGGTCGGCGGTGGCGTGGACGGTCGAACGCGTCCACATGTGACGGCTCCGAGCGCTCTCGATCTCGCCAAGGGAGTACCGTCGAGCGTCGTGTGTGTCCGTGGGCACGGTCACTCCTCTACCGGAAACGTTTCGTGGAGCGTGTCGTGAGCCGTTCCGAGCCCGTCGACGATGCTCTCGCCGTGGGTGACAAGCCGTTGGATCGCTCGCTCGCCGTTGCGAACTTCGAGCAGTCGACCGCGCGTGTAATCGAACTCCGGATCGTCGTCGTTCATCGTCGCGACTTCCTCCTCCAGATCGACCAGCGCCGCATCGAGGTGGCGCTGGATCTCCGAGAGGGTTTCGGCGTTTGCAAGCCCCTCGATCGGCCCCTCGAGGTGGCCCTCGAGTTCTTTCTCCGCGTGTTCGCGAGTGCTCTCGTCCCCGACGCCGAGGACGGTCATCAGTCCGAGTCGTAGCGCTTCGATTTCGTGACAGCTCATGTGTATCGTATTCGTTCAGTGTCGTTCGATGTCACAGCGTCTGATCGACGAGTTCGCTCACGATTCGGCCCCGGTCCAGGTGATCGGTTACGATTCGCTTTGCGTCGGTCGTCCCGACGTCGCCGTACCAGACGCCGTCCGGGTAGACCGCGATCACGGGGCCGTCGCCGCAGCGACCGAGACAGGACGAGCGCGTAATGCGCGCGTCGCAGTGGTCGGAATCGCGAGCCTGCTGACGAAGGCGCTCGAGAACTCTCGGTGACCCCATCTCGGCACAGGTTCGGTTCGTACAGACGGCGACGTGGTTCTTCGGCGCGTCGTGATCGTGCGGTTCGTCGTCGAGATCGGTGCGGTCGGCGTGTGATTCCTGGTGTGTGAGCGCTCGCAGCATGGCCCTTGCACCGCCGACGTCCTCTTCGTAGCCCGCGAGGTCAACCTTGTACTTGCAGGTGTCACAGGACATCTCGACGCTGCCCGTTCGTGCCTCCTGCCACCGATCGGCGAAGACGTCGAGCAATCGGGAGTCGGTACCGAGCGCCTCGCCGGCCAGAGCGTCGACGTAGGGGTAGTCGTCGTCGAACTCCGCGGTCCAGTCGCGAACGCGCCGTGTCAACACGCCATCCCCGAGCATGTACGGCAGGACGACGATCGCGTCCGGTCGGTGCTTCGACAGCCCGTGGAGCGTCTCCTCGAGCGTCGGCTCCGTGACCCCGATGAAAGAGGCTTCCACCCGGTCGAACTCGCGTCCCTCGTACAGCAGCCGCGAGAGTTTGTGAACGTCGCCGTTCGCGTCCGGATCGCTCGAGCCGCGGCTGCAGACGACGACGGCGACGTCGTCTCGATCGCGACGGACTCCCAGCTCTCGCTCGACGGCTCCGGCCCGATCGTCGAGCAGGTCGATGATCGCCGGGTGAATACCCAGGTGCGAGCCGTTGTTGATCGCCAGATCGTGAGTCGCACGAGCCTGCTCGATCGCCAGCGGAACGTCGTTTTTGACGTGGCTCGCGGCGAACAGAGAACAGTGGACGACGGTGAGTTCACTCGTGACCATCGCCAGTTCGGAGACGGCCTCGTCGATCGCCGGCTCCGCGAGTTCGAGAAAGGCGGCGTCGACCGGGATCTCCAGTCGCGTCTCGAGGTCGGCCGCCAGTTTCCGCACCTGTTCGTTCGACTTCGCTCGACGGGAGCCGTGGCCGATCAGGAGGATCGCCTCGTCGTCGAAGGCGGTCGTGGGCGACGTGTCGTGGGATGTGGTCATCGTGTGCTCAGTGTCGATCGTGGCTGTTGACGTGATTCGTGATCGGGTGGCGGTTCGTCGGATCGCATCGATCGGCTCGGTTCCGATCGCTACGTCTCGTCGTAAGCGTCGGCCTGAGAGAGACTCCGCTCGAGCTTTCGACGGCGGCTCGGAGCGAACAGGCCGGTCTCCTCGCAGTCCTCATAGAGCCAGCGTCCGAACGCCGGCGCACGACTGTCGTCGACGCCGAACCAGTAGCCGCCCGACGCGGTCTCCGAGAGGTCTCCGGTCGGAGCGGCTACCGGACACTCGACGATCAGTGCTCGCCCGAACTCGAGCAGGGCGGGATCGTCGTGGACGAACGAGACGCCGACCGTCCCACTCGAGGACTTGAAACAGATCGTTCCGCAGCCCTCGAACAGCCCCCGGAGGAGCTCCCGATCGTGACCGGCGAAGGCGTCGAACCGGTAGTTGCCTCGACCGTCGACTGGTAGCCCGAGCACGCTGTTTCGGCCGAGGAGGCCGGCGGAATCGCCGGGAGTGATCGAGAGCGTGTACTCGTCTTCGGACCGAGTGATCGATCGATCGTGGGCGTACTCTCGACGCGTCCCGTCGCGTTCGACGTCGCCGCCGGCGACCGCGGCGAGCACCCGTGCCGACGCCTCGTCGGTGGTGACGACCGCGAGGCGATCGGCCGCAACGTCGCCGCTGCCGGCGACGTGGCCCCAGAAGTACGCCGTCGCGGGGTGACCCGCGAGCGGGTCCGCCGGCACCTGGATCCTCGACGGTTGGCCACCCTCCGTAGCCGTCGCTTGCTCGCCGCTCATTCGTCCACCTCGTCGACGACGATCGCGTCGGTCGGACAGGCCGTCGCGGCCCGTCTGGCCTCGTCGATTCGATCGTCGTCGAACGTCGCGACGACGCGCTCTGCGGTCTCCGTGAGTTCACCCTCACAGTCGTAGACGGGATCCGCTCCCGGATCGATCGTCGCCAGGCCGTCCTCGTCCTCGACGAATCGCGGATCGCGGGTCAGGCAGGCGAACACTCCGTCACAGGCGTCCTTCTCGATGGTAACTTCGTATCGTGGCATTGTTTGACTCCTGATTCGAACGGCCGGTCAGTAGTCGTATTTCGTCTCGTACCCACGCGGCGTGACCATCCGATCGTCCCAAACGTAGGTGTCCTCGTTGCCGACGACGATCGTCGTCGTCATATCGATGATCTCGCTCTCGCCCAGTTCCTCGAGTTCACCGAGTTCGGTGATCATCACCTGCTCGTCCTCGCGACCCGCGCCGTGGACGATGCCGATCGGTGTGTCTTCCTCGCGGTGGGTCAACAGGATCTCACAGCACTTCTCGAAGTTCTCCCTGCGCTTGCGGCTCCAGGGATTGTAGACCGTGATCGTAAACGACTCACTCGCGACGGCGTGGAGTCTTGACTCGATCTCCGGCATCGGAACGAGGTGATCCGAAAGCGAGATCGAAACCGTGTCGTTCACGAGGGGGGCACCCAGGCGAGCCCCGCACGACTGTGCCGCCGGTACGCCGGGGACGACCTCGAAGTCGACCATCGACGCCGTCGCGCCTTTCGACTCTATGATCTCGAGGGCCAGGCCGGCGAGCGCGTAGACGTTTGGATCGCCGCTCCCGACGATCACCACGTCGTTGCCAGCGAGCGTGCGGTCGATCGCTTCTTCGGTCCGCGAGACCTCGCCGCACATCGGCGTATCGTACAGCTCATCGGCCTCCTCGGTGATCTCGGTCGGGATGAGATCGATGTAGGTCGTATAGCCGACGATGTGTTCCGCCTCGAGCAGGGCGGTCCGTGCACGTTCGGTCATTCCCTCCGGGTGGCCGGGACCGAGTCCGACCGCGGTCAGCTGACCGGGTTCGGCGTCGAACTCCTCGATCGTCGCGCCGACGGTCTCTCGGGTCGACCCGGATGCGCTCGATGCGCCGCAGTTCGATGTCGATTCGTCGTCGGCGTCCGCGTTGGTGTCAGTCATTGGTTTCAGAAGTCGTCGACGTCACGCCCGCCTCGAGGGGTGACGAGGTACGTTCGATCGTCGTTGCTCCAGGTCTCTGTCTCGTGGTTTCCGACGATCAGCGAGGTCCCCATTCCGGACACCTTGTCGTCGTGTTCGCCGGCCTCACCGAGGGTCGTGATGAACTGGCTCTCGCCGTTTCGACCGGCGGCCTCGCGGCCGGCGTCGTTGACGATCGCCACGAACGCGTCGTCGGTCCGCTCCTCGCGGACGATGTCGACCGCCCGCTCGTAGTTTCGCCAGCAGTTGTAGAGGACGATCACGAACCCCGAGATCGCCGCTGCGCGCAACTTCTCTTCGATTTCGTCCCAGCCGCGCCACTTGTCCGAGAGCGAGATCGTACAGAAGTCGTTACACAGCGGCGCACCGACGTTTGCCGAGCCCCCAAGCGCTGCGGTGAGGCCGGGAACGATTTCGATCGGCACGTCCGTCGCGTTCTCCTCGGCGGCCATCTTGAATATCAGGTCGGACTTGCCGTAGACCGACGGATCGCCGCCGGACACGTGGGCAACGTCTTTCCCCTCCCGAACGTGGTCGAAGGCCGCTCGGGCGAGTTCGATCTGTCGGCCCATCGTCGAGCGAACGATCTCCTGTTCGACGCCGTCGTCGCGGACGGCGATACCGTCCTCGCCCGTCTCCGCTTTCGGTGCCAGTGTGCCGTCCGCTCGGAGGAATTTCTGGTACAGACTCGAGGCGATGACGACCTCGGCGGACTCGATGACCTCCTTTGCTCGCCTCGTCATGTGGGTCGGCAGGCCAGGCCCGATGCCGACGACGGAGAGCGTCCCGTGGTCATCAGGAGTTCCGCCCGGTGTCGCGTCCGTGCTCGCGTTCTCACCGGCCGGGTCCGCGTCGGAACTCATCGACCGATCGCCACCGTAACCTCGTTTTCGTAGCCGATCTTCTCGAGGACGAGTTCCCGCTCGGCGCTGCCGGCGATCGCCGAGGCTTCCGAGACGCCGGGCCAACCGATCAGTTCCTTCGACTTCGACGGCGTTGGCCCCTCGTGTTCGAGGAGGGTCTCCCTGTCGAAGACGACCAGGCCGAGATCGAGTTCCTCGACGGCCGCCAGCAGGCCCTCTTCGTCTTCTTTCCGGGTCGCGGTGGCGACGAACTCGACGGCGCCGACATCGTACTCGGTCCGATCGAGGGCCGTTTCCCACGCGGCGATGAAGGACTCCGTGCTCGCGCCGGAGACGCTCCCGGTACCGATGACGCATCCGTCGTCGCTGTTGCGCTTGAGGACGGTGACGTCGTTACCCACGAGTACCGCACGAGGACCGTCCAGTCGGGCGACGGGGCCGAGGGTATCGTCCAGTACGGCGAGGTTCGTCTTCACGGTCGAGTCGCCGTTGACAACGTGGGCGTCCATCGCCTTTGCGCGCGATTCGACGCCCTGTTTTCCCGCGGCTTCGCTCGCGGTGGTCATCGCCGGTACGGCACCCATCGTTGCCAGGTCCCGTGCGACCTGGTTCGCACCGTGGTGACCGCCGGTGATCGGAATCGCCCAGGTCAGTTCCTCGTCGACGACGCAGATGGCGGGGTCCTCCCACTTGTCCTCTAACAGGTGAGCGGTCTTTCGCATCGCGATCCCGCTCGCCATCAGGCCGATGAAGCAGTCGTACTCGCCCCAGTGCTCTTCGAAAACGTCGCCGTGGTACTCGATGATGTCGATCGTCTCGTAGCGGTCGTCGAGCTCCGCCGTGATCTCCTCGGCGGTCCCTCTCTTTCGCTCGAACGCGATGATTGCGATCTCCGTTGCGACTTCGCCGTCGCTGTCGGCCGTCGAACAGTGACCGCCGTCCGCGTCCGACCTCGAATCGTCGTTTGCGTCGTCCGTACTCATGATCAGTCTCCGTCAGCTTGCGTTTCCGCGTCGTTCGCCTCGCTCGAGTCGCCCCGGTTCGCCCAGTCGCCGTACAGGTACGACCGTTCGTACCCCCTGGCGGTCACGGCATCGCCGATAACGACCACGGCTGACGCCCGGTATCCCGCCTCCTCGACTTGCGCCCCGATCGTGTCGATCGTGCCGACTATCACGTCCTCGTCCGGCCAGGAAGCGTGGTAGATCACCGCGACGGGCGTCTCGGGATCGTGGCCGTCGTCGAGCAACCTGTCCATCGTCTCGCTGACCGCGTGTGTTCCGAGGTAGAGACAGGTCGTCACATCGCCCATCCCGACGAAGTCGGAGACGTGATCGTCCGCCTCGGTCAGCGTCTTTCCCTGCGGTCGGGTGAACGCGACGTGGTTCGAGACCTCGTTGAGCGTCAGTTGCGTTCGCAACGTAGCGCTGGCCGCGAACGCCGACGTGACGCCCGGGACGAAGTACGTCGGCACACCCTCGTGTTCGAGGGCGTCCATCTGCTCGAGTGCGGCCCCGTAGATGGCGGGATCGCCGCTGTGCAGGCGCACGACCGCCCGACCGTCCTCGTAGGCGTCCCGCATCAGCGGGACCAACGTCTCGAGATCCTTGCCGACCGAATTCACGAGTTCCGCGTGATCGCAGTACTCCTCTAACAGTTCGCTGTTGACGAGCGAGCCAGCGTGGACCACGAGGTCGGCGTCCTCGAGCAGTTTCGAACCCGTAACCGTCAGCAGGCCCGGATCGCCCGGTCCGGCACCGACGAACGGAATCCCCTCCTGGTCGTCGCCGGCGTTGTGTTCGAAGATTCGAGCGTCGAGCGTCTCGCCACGGCGGCTTCCCTGGGCGTCGATCGCCTCCTGCGGGTGGCCGCCGTCGGAACGCAACGCCGTCGCGGACCGCGACCCGACGGAGTCCTCTCTCTCGTCCGTCCCGGTTGTCGGCTCGTTCGCGTTGGACTCTCTCATCGATGCCCCCCGCAATCACCGTGTTCACATCCCTCCGCACGCTCGAGTTCGACCGCCGTTCCGCCGTCAGCGGCCGACGTGTCGCTCGGTGCACTGTCCTCGCTCGTCGACTCGGGGGAGTCGCCCGTCTCCCGTCCGAAGACGGCCGTCGCCTGCTCTGCGAGATCGTTCCTCTCGGCGTACGCCAGCGTGTAGTAGTCGCGTTCGTCGATCGCATCCGGATCGTCAGTAACGACCGTCTCGCCCTGTTCCATGAACAGTCGCCTGCCGTAGGTCACGTCGTAGCCGGCCTCGACGAGTCCCTCGTGGGTCGCGGGCGCGTCGGTGACCTTGAACAGGATCATCCGATCCGGACCCGCGGGGCTTACACCGTTTGCCGCCTCTCGCAACGAGAGTCCCGCGCCGGCTTCGATCTCGACGTCCAGTGCGGTCGCAAACGCCGTCACCGCGCTGACGCCCGGAACGATCTCGAGATCGACATCCGGGTGAAAGGCGGTGACGGTCCGGCGCAGGTGACCGAAGGTCGAGTAGACGTTGGGATCACCGAGCGTCACGAAGGCGACGTCGCCGTCGAGCGCGTTCGGTGCGATCGCCGCTGCCGCCTCTTTCCAGGCCGAACGAAGCTTCTCCTCGTCTTTCGTCATCGGGAAGTCCAGATTCCCGATTTTCGATTCGTCGACGTGTTCGATCGCGACGGTTCGCGAGAGGCGGCCGGGCGAGTAGACCGTATCCGCGTTCCGAAGCACCTCCTTCCCGCGAACGGTGACGAGATCGGCCTCGCCGGGACCGAGTCCGACGCCGTACAGCGTCATCGGCGTTTCCCTCCCGCCGTCGTTCCGTCGGTGACCTGACCGCCGTCAGCGACGGCTGTTTCACCGCCGTTCTCGCTCCCGTCCTCCGGCGTTGCACTGCCGACCAGCGTGTAGACCGGATTGTCCGAGTCGAAACTCGTCGCCCCAGCCAGTTCGTAGCCGTGACTCACCTGGAACTGGACGACCTCTTCGAGTACGTTCCGGTCCCGAAAGGCCTCGAGCGCCCTCCCGGCGGTCTCGAGCCGGGAGACGTTCATCACCACGCGGTCGATCTCGGTCTCGACGGCGTGGTCGAGTACGGCCTCGAAGTTCCGGCTCCCGCCCAGAAAAAGCGCGTCGGCGTCGTCCGGCAGCCCCTCGGGCGCTTCCGCGTTACGGAGTTCGACGTCGGCACGTATCGACTCCTCGTTCGCCGCGAGGTTCCGTTCGGTCGTCTCGAGGCGTCCGGGCTTGCGCTCGAGAGCGGTCACCCGCCCCGCTTGCTGTGCGGCTTCGATCGTTACGGCTCCCGTACAGGAACCGACCTCCGCGAAGTGATCTTCGTCCGTGAGCGCGAGCTTCGATCGGACGACGGCGCGGACCTCCGGCTTCGTCGGTCCGGCCTTCGCATCGTGTGGAAGCGCGATGGGTGCCATCAGACACGAGAACGGCGCCCTGCCCTAAAACAATTTTGTTTGGTGTAGAACAAGTAGTATTGCTCAATTCGACATTCCGTAGGACAACTACACTTGTTTAGGCGCTCGTGAACGGAGCGAGTCGCTCCCGAAATCGGAAACTACACCGGCTGTCGAACGGCGAGTACGACCAGATCCGAAAACGGCGTGTCCTCGCTGCCATCACCACCGGCGTGTTCGGACAGTTCCGCCAGGCTGTAGCGGTGGATCGCCTCGTCGGCGTGGGTCAGCTTCTCGAGGACGAGGGCCTCGAGGGTGGGATCCGCCCCGCGATCGAGCAAGAACGCCGCGATGTCGCCGGGCATCCGATCGTACGGCCGTGGTAACACGAGCAGGTTCCGATCGTCGACCGCAGCGACGAGTCGATCCATGTCGGCATCGAGATCGCCGCTTTTGTGCAGCGTAACGAACTCGGTCTCTTCCATCGGCGTTCGGGCGCGACTCGCGGCCACCTGCAGCGAGGAGATGCCGGGAATCACGCGGATCGGCTTCGGGTCCGTCCCCCGTCGATCGGCCTCGCGCTCGACGGCAGCCTGGATCTTTCCGACGAACTGGTAGCCGGAGTGGTTGGGATCGCCCATCGCGACCGCGGTTCCGCGTTCGCCGGCGGCGACACGCTCTCCGAACGCTGCGAGCGCCTCGGCCTCGTCCCTGTAGCCACAGGTCAACAGATCGGCGTCCGTCACGTCCTCGACGAGCTCCACGACGGTCTCGAAGCCGACGACGACGTCAGCCTCGCTGATCGCTCGCTCACCGCGTGGCGTTCGATACGCTGGGTGTCCGGGACCGACGCCGACTACGTACACGGGATCGGCCGCCGTTTCGTCGACGGTCGGCTCCGGGGCGGCCGCCGCGAACGTCGCCGGATCCGGCCCGCTGTCGAGATCGTAGTCGTCGGTCATTCGTCCACCTCCTCGAGCTCGAGTTCGCCGGTTCGGACGTCGCTGGCGACGTGGATCAGTTCGTTCGTCAGCGCGGCGGCGAGCCCGCTCCCGCCGCGACGACCGACGTTGGTGATCGCCGGCACGTCGTACGCCTCGCTGACGTCGCGGATTCGCTCGCGGCTCTCTTCGGCCTTGACGAAACCGACGGGAGTCGCGACGACGACCTCGGGACGAGTCCCGTTCTCGATACAGTCCGCGAGGGCGAAGGCCGCCGTCGGCGCGTTGCCGATCGTTGCGATCGCCCCGTCGTAGACGCCCCGCTTGTCGAGTTCGAGAACCGACGCCGCGGTCCGGGTCATCCCCGTCTCCTCTGCGAGCTCGCTTCCGTTACCGATCGCCGTACGCTTTCGACAGCCGTGGCCACGACTCGTGATCCCGGCCTTCGACATCGTGATATCCGTGACGATGGGTGCCTCCGCGAGGACGGCCCGCGCGCCGGCGCGGACCGGCGCATCGTCGTCGTCTCCCTGCCGGTCGCACCCGGTGAACGAGATCAGATGCTGGAACTCGATGTCGCCCATCGAGTGGACCGACTTCTGTCGGATTCGGTCGGCCAGCGTCTCATCGGGGACGAACTGCCGGACGATATCCATGCTCGTCTGGGCGATGTCCATGGCGCTTCGAGTCGTTGCTCCGAGGTCCGCGTACTCTCGTTCGTATTTCCTGTCACTCATGGTATCTCACGCTCTTTCGGTCGCGTGTCTCGACCATCGACCGCACTCCGTTCGATCCGTCAGTCATCGGTCGTCACCTCGAGGGCGTCGTCGGTCGTCCGCGCCTCGAGATCGCCGTCGATCTGGAGGTTGAGATCGCGCAGTCGATCGACTGTTTCGTCGTCGGCGTTCCAGAGCCCGCGCTCGATCGCCTCGAGCAGCGTATCCGTGATCGACTCGAGCGCCCACGGGTTCACGTCGCGCATCCACTCCTGGCGGTCCTCGTCGAAGGCGAACTTCTCAGCGACGTCCGCCCAGAGCGTATCGGAAATGACCCCGGTCGTCGCGTCCCAGCCGAGGGCCACGTCGACGGTCGTCGAGAGATCGCCCGCCCCTTTGTAACCGTGTTCTTCCATCGACGCCAGCCAGTCGGGATTCAGAACGCGCGCTCGCATCGCCTTCCGAACTTTCTCCTCGTTCGTATAGATGTCGACGTTCTCCGGATCGGCAGTGTCACCGACGTAGGAGGCTGGTTCCTGGCCCGAAATCTCGCTCACGGCGGAGATGAAACCGCCGTGGAACGCATACCAGTCCGAAGAGTCGAATTCGTCCTGTTCCATCGTCTCCTCTATCTTGACCGTCGCGTCCACGCTCGAGAGACGGCGTTCGAAGACGTCGTGAGCGCTCGAGACGTTCCCTCTCGACCCCATCGCGTAGCCGCCCCACTGGACGTAAACGGCCGCGAGATCCGACCGATCGTCCCAGTTGCTCTCGTCGACGGCCTTGTTCGTTCCGGCACCGTATCCGCCGGGTTTCGTCGTAAAAACGCGGTGTTTCGCCTCCGTTCGCGCCTCGTTGGCCTCGATCCCCTCCTCGTCTTCCAGTGCGGCCCGATCCTGCTCGACGTGTTTCTTGACGTAGTTCATCTCGTGGGGTTCCTCACGATCGACGACGGCATCCACGGCGTCGTGGATGACGCCCGCCGCCGCGGGGAACGCGTCTCGGAACAGTCCCGAAACGCGGGTCGTCACGTCGATTCGCGGTCGATCGAGTTCCTCGAGCGGGATCGGCTCGACGTCGTCGATCCGCCCGGCGTCCGTCCACCGCGGTTCGACGCCCATCATCGCGAGCACCTGAGCGATCGTCTCGCCGCGGGTTCGGACGGTCGGCGTCCCCCAGGCGACGACGCCGATCTCCTCGGGATACTCCCCGTGTTCTGCGCGATGTCGCTCGAGGACGCCCTCCGCGACCTCGCGCCCAACTCGCCAGGCGGTTCTCGCCGGCACCTTGCGCGGATCGAGCGTATAGAAGTTTCGTCCGGTCGGCAGCAAGTCGACGCCGCCACGAGTCGGTGCACCGGAGCCGCCCGGTGGAACGTACCCCCCCGAGAGCGCGTTTGCGGTTCGAGGGATCTCGTCTTCGGCACCCTGGACGCGCGGCTGGGCCTCCTCGCAGATGTAGGCGAGCACCTCCCGGAGGTCGTCGTGTGCGCCGGATTTCGCTCGTCCGTCACCGATCGTCTCGAGGTCGACGACGAGCAGGTTCATGTTGAGTTCGTCGTCCGCACCCGTCTCTCGCTCGGATTCGGGGACGTCGAAGTCGTGTTCAGCGAGCGTGCCGACCAGTTCGACGCTGGTCTCGTAGACCTCGTCGGCAGCCTCGGAGAAGGTCATCCCGAGAGTCTCGTCGTACTCGCCGGGCGACTCGAGCATCGTCCGGTAGTCGACGCCGAGTACGCCGGCCACGCTCTCGCGCAGACTCGGAGCGCCGGGGTTCTCGAGACGCGTGAGCGCGACCAGATACGAGACCAACCGCTCCCCCGCCGGCGGTTCGGACATCGTGTGAAGACCCAGCCGGATCTGGGTCGTCTTGACGTCCGTGAGGTACTCGTGGATGCGCTCGACGAGTTCGTCGATTTCGAGGTCATCACCGGTCACGTCCCCCTGAGACAGCGTCGAACCGGCTTCATCAGGGCCGCGAACCGCTGCCTTCTCGTCGATCGTCCCGGTGATTCCCAACTCGACTGCGAGATCGAGTTCCTCGACCTTCTCGCGGAGAAGCGTCTCGACGTGTTCGCCGTCGTCGGCACGAGCGTCTTTCATCCCGGCCTCGCGGTACTGGTTCGCCAGTTCCTCGAGTTCCGAGAGTTCGTCGTACGTCCCCGCGGCCCGCATGACCGGCGTGAGGTAGTCGACGACTGCCGCGTACGACCGGCGCTTGGCCTGGGTTCCCTCACCGGGATTGTTCACGATATAGGGGTAGACGTTCGGAACGTCGTCGATCAGTTGATCGGGAGCGCTCTCGCCGTCCAGTCCGACGGTCTTGCCGGGCAACCACTCGAGGCTGCCGTGGGTTCCGAGGTGGACGATGGCGTCGGCTTCGAACGCGTTTCGCAGCCAGCCGTAGAACGCGTAGTAGTCGTGGGGTGGCTGGAGATCCGAGTCGTGATAGATCTTCGATGGATCCATCCCGAACCCGCGCGGAGGCTGGACGGTGACCAGCACGTTCTCGAACTCGACGCCGGGAATCGCGAACGAACGATCCGGAACCTCACCCCACTCGTCGACGACGTTCGATTGAAACCGTTCGTCGGCGTCCACAAACCACTCTTCGTACGTCTCCGAAGAGACCACGTCGACGGACAGGTCGCGGACGTCTTCCGGGGCGACCCACCGATCGTCGAGAGTGAGTTGGGCGGTCAGTTTCTCTACGAGCGCCCGTCCGTCTTCGGCTATCTCGCTCCCGAGGTCGTATCCTCGCTCGTCGAGTTCCTCGAGCAGGTTGACCGTGCTCTCGGGGCTATCCAGCCCGAACGCGGTCCCGATCCCGTCGTCACTCGGCGGGTAATTGTGCAACACGACCGCGACGTGCTTGTCTTTATTCGGCGTGTATCGCAGCTTCGCCCAGTTGACCGCGAGCCGTGTCGCGTGATCGACCCGGTCTTCGATCGGGAAGTGGTGTTTCGGTGCGCTGCCGATTCCCGCCTCGTCGGCGGTGCGTTCTTTCCCCGAAATCGGATGGGTGATGACGTTTCCGTCGAACTCCGGAAGCGCGACCGAGAGGGCCAGTTCGAAACCCATCACGCCCGTGTCGCTGGACTCGTAGCGCGAGCGCGAGCGCATCGTCGTCACCGTCTGAAGCACCGGCACACCGAGTCGATCGAGGAAGACGTCCTCGGCGGAGGTCCCTTCGTCGCCTGCGCTGCGACCCCGCTCGTCCATCGAGAGTGAGAACATGAACGAAGAGAGGACGGTGTCGACGATCGAGCGCCCGTCGTCGTCGGTCAGCCACGTATCGGTTACCCACTCGGCGTCTTCCCGTTCGTCGGCGTCGGTCGCCGGATTACAGAAGATCGCCAGAGCGTCGGTACCGCTTTCCTCGAGGGAACGTATCTGTGCGTCGACGTATCGCGTGTTCTCGTGCGTCCAGTGAGATTCGTAAAACCAGATCGCGATCGTCGGCTTCTCGGGGTCGTGAGTGGCGAGGAGATCCTCGTACTCGATTCCGGGACGATCCGGATGGTACACCCCCTCCGTCGGCAATGCTATCGGCTCGTCGTACTCGATATCGCGGCCCTCGTACTCGGCTGCGAGGAATCGACACAGGTTTTCGACGTTGATCGTTCCGCCCCCCTCCAGGTAATCGTAGGCAGCCTCGCGATGGGACGCAGAGACCGTCGTATCCTCGAACGCGAAGGCGTCACCAGTGGCCTTGACGATCAGGGGAACGCCAGCCTCCTCGAGCGAACCCGTCGCGTAGTCGTAGCCCGGCATGCTGTCTTCGGCCCCGTGAAGCCAGAAGATCGCCGCCGCGGCGTCGTGTAACTCTTCGACGAACTCAGAGAGCGCGGCCTCGTCCTCGAGATCGCTCTCCGATCGCACGATCAGTTCGACGCCCTCGAGGCGCTCGGCCGCCCGCCCGATCGAGCCGAGTTCGTTCTCCGTCGCGGTGTAGAAACCGATCCGTGTCATCGTGTTTTTAAATCTCTGTTGTATTAGAGCAAGTATGTTTGCAGACGCTGGAGGCAAAAAGCTGTCGTCGATCCCGTTTCCGGCGATCGTCGGACAGGCGGATCTCAAGCGCGTGTTGCTCGTCGTTGCGGCGAACGACGCACTCGACGGTGCGCTGATCGTCGGTGAGAAGGGAACCGCAAAATCGACCGCCGTGCGGGCGCTCGTCGATCTCCTCCCGGAACAGCGGGTCGTCGCCGACTGTCGATTCGGCTGCTCGCCCGACGATCCGACCCTGCAGTGTACCGACTGCCGGGAGCGCAACGCCGAGGAGTTTCCGATCGAGACGCGGCCGGTCCCTCTCGTGACGCTTCCGCTGGGAGCGACCCGCGATCGAGTCCTCGGGACCCTCTCGATCGAGGACGCGCTGGCTGGCGAGGCGGATTTCGATCCTGGACTGTTGGCTCGCGCGAACCGCGGGATCCTCTACGTCGACGAGGTCAACCTGCTCGAGGACCACCTCGTCGACGTCATCCTCGACGCAGCGGCAAGCGGCGTCAACACCGTCGAACGCGACGGGGTCAGCGTTTCCCACCCCGCAAACGTTACGCTGATCGGGACGATGAATCCCGAGGAGGGCGACCTCCGCCCCCAGCTTCGGGATCGGTTCGCACTCCGTGCGAGCGTCGAGGGCTGTCGAGACGTCGACGACCGCATCGAGATCATCGATCGAGCCCTCGAGCGACACAACGACCGAGACCCGACCACAGCCTACGTCGACGACGTCGAACGCCTCCGAGAGACCGTAGCCGATGCGACCGACCGACTATCCCGCGTCGTCCTCCCCACCGAGTTCAAAGCGGAGATCGCTGAACTGTGCCTCGAAGCCGACGTCGACGGCCACCGCGGCGACGTCGCGACGGCACGAACCGCCGTGACCCTGTCCGCCCTCGAGGGCCGAACGACGGTCATCCAATCCGACGTCCGCAAGGCGGCCACCTACGCGCTTCCCCACCGCCTCCGGAGCGCGCCGTTCGAAGACGAACCGGATCTCGACGAACTGCTCGAGGATCGGTTCGACAGGGATTCGTCCGACGAGAGCGACGGTAACGGCGGCTCCGACGAGTCGAGCGCGGACGGACTCGAGAGCGAACGACAAGCCGAACCCGGAGACGGGGACGAGCACGGTGGTAACGGCGACGAGTGCTGCGATCCGAACGAGCCGGACGAACGCAGCGGCAGCCGCGACGGGGAATCGAAGCCTCCCGACGAGACCGACTCCGAACCGGAATTCGGAACATCCGCGAGCGGACGCCAGCCGAACGCGGACGAGACGTCGGCTTCGGTCGACACGACAGACCCCGAGACGTCCGACGGCGAACACGACGACGCGAGCTGCCGAGAGGGACCGTCGGACGAAGCCGGTGAGGACAACACCGCCCGACCGCTCGTTCCCGGCCATCGACGGGTCGAACCCGGTGATTCGAACGCGCCGGAACTCGATATCCCGGACGCCGACGGCGACCGTGCGGGCGGGTCACGAGCGAGTGCGGCGCCAAGCGCCGACAACCGGGGGGCTCGCGTCAGAAGCGAGCCCGCGTCCGGTGCACGGTCGATCGACGCCGCAGCGTCGGTTCGCTCCGCCGCGGCTCACGGGAGAACGAGCGTCGAGAAAGCAGACCTTCGCCAGTCCGTCCGCGCCGGCGAAACGCGAGTGACGATCGTCTTCGCGGTCGACGCGAGCGCGTCGATGCGGCCCGCGATGAGAGAGGCGAAGAGCGTCGTTCTCGAACTTCTGCGCGACAGCTACCAGCACCGCGACGAAGTCGCATTCGTTGCCTTCGCGGGCGACGGGGCCGACGTCTTGCTTCCGCCGACGGACAGCGTCTCCCTCGCCGCACGCCACCTCAAGGACCTCCCGTCCGGCGACCGGACACCGCTTCCCGCCGGCCTCGAGACGACTCGATCGGTCATCGAACGTGCAGAACCCGACGCAGCCGTCGTCGTCCTCGTTACCGACGGTCGGGCGAACGTATCCAGCGGCAGTCCCACCGACGCAACGCGAGATGCTGCTCGTCGGCTCGCACAAACCGATTCGGACGTGCTCGTCGTCGACGCCGGCACCGAGAGCCGTTCTGGCCTCTCGGCTCTCGTGGCTCGCGAAACCGGTGGCACGCGCGTACCTCTGTCATCACTTTCGGTCGAAACGGTCCGTTCCACGACCGACGCTGCTGCAGTCGATCGATAGCACACGGTCGCCCCATCCGCCCCATCACGATCCGTATCGACGCTCACGACCGAATTCGGACTCGTCCTCGAGGACCAACAACGGAGCGAGTGATACGTTTAACGACGATTCGGAGTGGAACGGTCTTCTTGGGCGTTCCCGAAATCAGGTCGTTCGAGGTAGTACCCGTTGATCTATCAGTATTGATAGACGCAGCAGTCGAAAGATGAGAAGATCCTAGACGTAGTCGTCTCGAGTTTTAGGGTAACGTCTGAGAACCAAGGGCCCGAGTTAAGCCAGCTTTTTATATAGTACAAGAGTTGAGAAGAGGTTAATTTCGGCGGGTAGGCCCATCACAAGCCCTGATACGGGTCAACCCAAGAGTGCGATATTACTGGTACGGGGACGGCGGTTGACGGTGGTGACCAACACGACGAGGGAACAAAACGACCTCAGGTCCATAGTACTCCTCGACAGATGAACATCGACGAAAAGACCATCCGAAATCTGTGTACTGATCCCGTATTCGAGCGGGACAAAAGACCATCGACTTCCAACGAGTCCACTTCTCCATGTCGCTACGCTCGTTCAGCCGTGGTCTCGCCGTACATCGAAATCCCTTCGGTTTGCTCAGCCCGACAATTTATGCGCGCCCACCGGCAAACGATCCTCTATGGGCGGTATCGAGCTACGGAACGGCACACTCGTCGTCGAACGTGAACCGAATCAGCTCGACGAGCTGGCAATTGGGTTCTCCGAAACTCTCGGTCAGTTCGACATTAAGCATGTCTACATCGCGGGATACGTTTCCATACTCGCTGGTCGGGCGCGCTCTACCGAAGACGTCGATGTCCTCATCGAACAGATCGGCGAGGGGACTGCAGACGAACTCGCAGAGACACTCGACGAGAAAGGGTTTTGGGGCCCGGCGATGCCGCTTTCTTCGATGTACGAGATGCTCGACAACGGTGACAACATCTGGGTCGCTCCAGAGGACCAGGTTACGCCGCATCTCGAAGTCAAGTTCGCGCGCGACGAGTTCGACCGCGCATCCCTCGAAAACGCAATCACGGCCCGAATCGGCGGCGAAGCGATCTCCATTGGTCCGTTGGAGCTCCAGATCGCCTACAAACTCCACCTCAGAGCACAGAAGGACATCGAGGATGCGGTCCACCTGTATACCCTTTTCGAGGAAAGTCTTAGTGTGTTCCGCCTCGAAGAGTGGGTAACGCGACTCGACGTCGAAGCCGAATATGAGCGACTCAAACGCGCGTGAACACCTCGACACGAAGCACGAACGCAACCGTGAGCAGCGCATCGAGGGCATCAAACGCTGGGTCGAGTACATCGAGTCAGAGCCACCAGATACGTGGGGGCCACAGCAGAACGCGGTCGTCAACGACCAGCTTGACGCAGCCCAGAGCGTCCAGACTTCGGCTTCTCACCAGCAGCACGTGAAAGACGTAGCGGCGGAGATTCTCGAAGTGAGCGACGAGTCCGACACTGACTCGACGTAGACAGGTTCCTCTCAAGAACCATACATAGCGTGCCGAAACAAGAAGCGTTGCCAAGACGTAGTCTTCTTGGGCTTTAGGGTATCGTGTGAGAGCCAAGGGCCGGATTTGAACCGGCGGTGGGCGGCTCTGCAGGCCGCTGCGTTCGGCCGGACTCTGCCACCTTGGCGCACCCGTTGGTAGACGAGTTGCGCGCATAACCGTTACGGTCCCCGGCGCACACCACGAGCAGCGCCCGTACGAACAGACTGCCGTCTCGAGTTCACACCGCGAGTACCGAGAGCGACCGACGTAGTCACTACTCGGGTATGGGGATGAGTTCCCCGGAGAGCGCCCGCGCTCTCCGGAGGAGTGTAATGAAATGAAGTATGAGTGGTGGCGGCGAATCCACGTTCCCAGAGGGTCTCCCACTCCAGTAGTTGCGAATACGCAGGCGGGCTTATCTTCCGTGTTCGGGATGGGTACGGGAGGAACCC
>NZ_REFY01000005.1:300000-385578 GCF_003841485.1 Natrarchaeobius halalkaliphilus
CTCGTGGCCACCGGAGCCCCATCCTCGTTCGAAACTGTCTCGACGTCCGTCACCTCGAACCGGGCCCCTCCCGACTCGCTCTCCGTGGCCCGAATCGACCACCCGTGTGCATCGACGATTCGGGCGACGATCGCCAGTCCCAGTCCCGTCCCCTCCGGGTCGTCGGTGTACCCCTGTTCGAACACCGTCGACCGATCCGCCTCGGGGATGCCGACACCGTCGTCCTCGAGGTAGAAGCCGCCGGGAAGCGCACCGACACGGATCGTCAAGTCGGCTGCGCGCTCGGCGGACGCAACGCTATTTCCCTCGCGCTGGCCGCCAATGACCTCGTCGCTCTCCGCCGGTTCCGGCTGCGGCCCCGGCCCGTGGATCAGCGCGTTCTTCAGGAGGTTTTCGAGGAGTTGTCGACACCGACTTCGACTGGCGAGAACGCGCGACGACGACTCGACGACGAGCCCAGCACCCTCAGAGTCGACGCCATCCCACGTTTCGCGAACGATCGACTCGAGGTCGGTCGGCTCGATCTCGTCGATCGCTCGCCCCTGGCGAGCCAGTTCCAACAGGTCGTCCATCAGTTGCTGGATGCGTTCGGTCGAGTCGAAGATGTCGTCGACGTGCTCGGGGTCGTTCGTCAGCTCGATCAACTGCGCTCGATTCTCGATGACGCCGAGCGGCGTCGCGATATCGTGGGAAACGACTTCCGCAAACTCGTCGAGGTACGTGTTCTGCGATTGCAGTTGTTGTGTTCGCGTGTGTCGCTCGGTGACGTCCGTCAGCGTTACGAGTCGTCCGACCGGCTGGTCGGACTGTCTGAGCCGCGTGACCGAGACGTCGATGACGCGGTTACCGACCGTTGCGGTCCACTCACCGTCCCCATCCCCGATCGCAGCTTCGGGAATCGAATCCTCGTCGAGTTCGGTCTCGTTGGTGGTCGCGGTCTCGTCTTCGAATTCGAAACGCGTCCGCTTATCGAGGAGAGGGACCAGCACGTCCTCGACGTGTGCGCCGATCATCCCCGACTGAGTCGATCCGAGCATCGTCGCAGCACCCTCGTTGGCAGTGACGATAACCCCGTTCTCGTCGCAGGCGACGACGCCGTCGTCCATCTGCTCGAGGAGCGTTCGATGGGCGATCGGAACCAATCCGAACAGATCGAGACGGAAGACGGGCCAGGAGAATGCGACGGCCGTCACGACGAACGCGACGTAGGTGGGCGTCGGATAGTGCTGCGGGATGGGTCCGAAGACGTAGACGAAGCCGCCGGTCAGCGGGGCGAGGATACCGACGATCATCGCACAGATCTGTCGGCGGTGAACGCCGCGCGCGTCGATCGCCTTCCGAACCAGCAGGCCCAGACTCGTGAACGCGTACGCGGCGGTGTAGGCGAAAAATCCGAGATAGGCCGTTCCGTGTTCGTTTACCAGCATCGCGTACGTGCTGTTGGTGTCGACGGCCACGTCGGTCCAGAACTGCCAGTGAAGGTCGTAGGTGAACACTGCAAGAATCGTCAGGAGAGGCGGGACGAACAACACGGCGTACGTCCGAGGCGTCAGAAGGTCCCCCCGACCGATGTACACCAGCACGTAGGCTAACATGAACGCAGTCAGCGGTGCGAGCCCAAGATACTGCAACTGGTTGAACAGCACCTTCGTCTCGAAGGGGACGGCGGAGAGTTCGAGCACGTACCAGCCGAGCGTCACCGCGAGGCAGGTCACCAGCCCGGTCGCGAGCGCGATACCCGGGACCCCCTCGTCTTGACGCCATCGAACGGCGAGGTACACCGCAACCAGACATAACAGTCCGAACGCGAGCAACAGTGGTAGCGTATACACGGTCCACTGCCACGTCATGGATCGATCTCACGCGCAACTCGCCTATAGTTTTCTATTGACACGAGGATGAGCGGGGAAATGGTGTTCAATACGACCGCACGATGGTTGCGGGTTTATACTGACAGGCAGCGAATGACTTCAAAATGATCGATACCCTCGACGCATCGTCCGTCTTCAAGGCACGATTTGTCCGGCGGCAGTTACGACGCGAGAGGAATGGAGGGGTGTGACTCGACCATGACGGTTCGCGACGAGAAACGGCCGGACGCCAACGACGGTCTACAAATCAGCGCGCACGACATCGACGTGTTGCTCGTCGACGACGACGAGGCGTGGGTCGGCTCGACCGGAACGGTGCTCGAACACCAGCGCGAGGCGTTTTCCGTCACCACGGCGACCACGCTGGAATCGGCGTTCGAAACGTTCGTCTCGCAGGATCCCGACTGTGTGGTCTGTGACTACCAGCTCGAGTACGGTACCGGACTCGAGCTGTTGGCCGAAGTGCGCGAGATCGATCCGGACCGGCCGTTCTTGTTGGTTACTGGTGCGGGCAGCGAAGGGATTGCCAGCGATGCGATCGGTCATCAGGTCACCGACTACCTCCCGAAGCGGTCGCTCGCCGGCCGGGACGACGTGCTGGCTCGTCGGATCGAGGCGACGGTCCACTCCTATCGGACCGAGCGTGCGCTTGCGCGCGAACGCCGGAGCAAGGAGGCGATGCTCGAAATCGTCACCGCGACGACGTCGCGAGACGGACTCACGCGCGAGTTCTGCCAGCACCTCGTGACCGAACGCGACTACGACGTCGCCTGGATCGGAACGCGAGACGGCGCGAACGGACTTGCCCCACAGGAGACGGTCGGTATCGAAAATTCCCTCAACGGTGCGTCGTCCACGACGGAACCGAATCGAGACGCCGAACTGATCCGAGTCGCGCTCGAGCGACAGAAGCCAGTCGTCGCGGCACCGACTCCGCACGACGAGTCTGACGGTCGTGTCGGTTCTGCCAAGGGACCAACGAGACAGAAAGATGAATCCGGCACAGCCACGGCAACGACGTCGCGGAAGTGGTTCGAGATCGAACACGATCGGGACGACACGGGAGCGGCGGTCCCAATCGAACACGACGGGACCGCCGTCGGCGTCCTCGCGGTCTACGCGAACGACGACGACCGGATCGACGGCCACGAACTCGACGTGCTTCTCGCGTACGGCAGGACCATAGGCTACGCGTTGCGCACTGCCGAGTGGAAACAGTCGCTCGTCTCGGCGACGCCGGTCGTCATCGAGTTCGAGTTCACGGACGAACGAGCGCCGTTGCTCGCGTTCGCCGCGAAACTCCCCGACGGGGCGACGATCGATGTACTGACGGCGATCGTTCTCGAGGACGGGCTGTGTTATATCGCACGCGTCCAATCGGTCTCGAGCGCGGAGATCCAAAACGCGGCGACGGAGGTCGAGTCCGTTACTTCGAACACGTTCGACGAGTCGACGGGTCGATGCGAGCTGGTCGTCTCGACGCCGACACCGGAAGGCGTTCTCGCCGAACACGGGATGAGAGTCCTCGAAACGGGCGTCGAACGCGGACGGGGTATAGTCACGGTCGTCTGCCCGGACGAGACGAACGTTCAGGAACTGGCCACCGCCCTCCAAGAACGCTATCCGACGGCAAACGTGGGTTCGATCCGATCGAAACGGCACGCGGCACGACGGACGAAGCTTGATGAACTGATCGGATCGATGACCGACAAGCAACTGCAGGCGATCGAACTCGCCTTCTACTCGGGCTACTTCGAGCGGCCGCGAGAGCACAACACCACCGAAATCGCCTCGAAACTCGGCGTGTCGCGCACGACTTTCACACAGCACCTTCGGGCGGCCGAGCGAAAGCTCCTCACACGTATTTTCGATCCGCCGGAGTAGTCGGATGGGATCGCTGAACGCGATTCGCTCGCGCCGTCGATGATCGGATAAACACGGCTGCCGCCGACAGCCGAACGGTAGTAGCGATTCACCCTCTGCTGACGGCTTCCCCCGTTGCTTTGATCGTCCCCTTGTGGTCGAGGCAGGCGAAGATATTGATCTCCCTCTCGTCTGATACGGTTTGCTGTGACTTTTTACCGGAGCGACAGCGAGCCGTCCTGCGGTCGCTCCGGTAACGACTTACAGTAGACCGTATGAGCCGAACTTGACCCCCTCTTTCCATCGGGAGTGTTTGGTGAGGGGTTTCTTCACAAGCTCTTCCCGTTCCCGTTCATCTGCCCCTGGATTAACCAGTTCAGACCGTACTTTTCGCAGACGTCCATGATCTTCGTGTTCCCCAGTCCACTATCGAGGGAGATCCGGCCGAACTCGAGGCCAAGCTGGCTCTCGGCTCGTTTGAGCATGGTCTCCAAAGTGCGATCGTACTCGTCAGCTGCATCCACCGGTTCGAAGCCGAGTACGTAGTTACGATCAGGAGTGACATCGAGAAGACGGCGATCGCCCAGAACCAGTTTGTGTTGTCCTTGACGTGCGGTTTGATCCGCCACTCTTCGTCAGTGGGGAGATTCTCCTCGTCGGTGTCTACAACCCCGTACCAGGGCACTTTCGTGATATCGAATCCAATGTGAACCGGTTCTGTGAGGTGAAGTCCGTCCCGCTCGAGGAGTGCCTGCGTCGCGTCGAGGAACCGTTCGGCATGTTCGTCGACGTCGTACTTTCGAGCGTGCCATAGAAAGCGTCACGTACGAAGCAACAGGGTGCGGAAAGCGTGTCCAACACAACTGCAGCCCTGCAAGACGTAGCTTCGGTAGACGACTTCTTGAATGCGGCGGCTACCGAGACGGTCGTGTTTAGTTAAGGCTGAAGGATGAAGCGGGATGGGTTTCAGCTGGTCTATGCAGAAATCACCCGCCTCAGAGATTGTAGCGACTGGATCGCATTAGACTTTGTGGAGCGAGAGCGGACACCGCGTCGGCTGAGGGAGCTGAGTATTCGATTCCACCTTGCCGAGCTATCTCTTTTATATACTATCTCTAAAATTTAGAGTTTCGGTGTCAAACGATCGTGGAAAGCGGTTCACGATTGGATACAGAAGGACGATCTACAGCCCGCCAGCAATGCGAGTCCGGATCACGTCGCGCTTGACGAGACGGTGATCCGAATCAACGGTCAACAGTTATAGCTGTACGCTGCTGTCGATCTCGAAACGATCGAATTCCTGCATTTATGGCTCTTTAGAACGACTACAACAGCATTGACCCAACGGTTTCTGCGAGAGCTTCGTGAGAAACACGACGTCGCTGACGCCGTGTTTCTCGTAGATCGAGCACACCATCTAGCGGCTGCATTGCAACGAGCCGGGCTCCGATTTCGAACCGAACGCCACGAAAATCGGAACGCTGTAGAACATGTGTTTAGAGAGATGAAAAATACATCCCATCATTTAGCAATATATTTAGTCACGTCGATCCAGCGACCGCCGAAACGTGGCCGCAAGCCTTCGTCATCTGGTGGAATTCGCTTACGTGAACTACCCCGGCCTACGTGCCGATTGAGACAGCAACTGGACGCTGATGAGCAGCGGGCGTCGGATGACACACAACACGACGCTTGTAGGGCTGAGAAAGACTTCAAGAGCGTCCCCGGCCACAAAAAGAAAGGCGACGACGAAGAGGAACCAGATACCACGCTTGATGACTTCGGTGAGGATGAAGAGGACAGCGGAATGAGACTGCTGCGTCGGTTTCCTTCCTCGAGCGGGTCAGGGGACGAGCCGCTTGAGACGCGATGGGACCGGATCGTGTCGCTTTGCCAGGATGACAGAGCCGGCGGCGTGTCTGCCGACGGCCTCAGAGATCGTTCCAAGCAGTTTGCGCTGAATAAGTCCTCCGCGGGAGACACCGACGACTGTGACGTCGTGTTCGGTCGTCCAGTCGGTGATCGTTCCCGCGACGTCATCGGCCTCGAGGAGTTTCCGCTCGACCGAGTCCACGTCCTCGAGCAGCGAAGACCGATCGAGGAGAACCGACTCGCCCTCGGAGAGCGAACGATCCGGATTATCCGACTGATTGACGTACAAGAGGGTGACGTCCGCGTTTCGTCGCCTGGCAATAGCACCACCGGTCTCCGTGGCGAACTCGTCGTGAGGGCCGCCGACGACCGGAACGAGAACGCTGTCGACATCCGGCCGTGGCGTCTTGATCCGTTCGACGAGAACGTCACACGCTGCGCCCCGCAGGACTCGATCGAGGTGGGTTCCGAGGACGACGTTCTGACGCGGTGGTCGGCCACGCCATCCCATGAGCACGGCATCCGCATCGTAGGACTCGATCGCACCCGTAATTCCCGTTGTGATACCTCGAGCGAGTCGAATACGACTGTCGACGGGAATTCCTCGCGTTTCGATTTCGGTTACGGCGTCCGCGAGCATTCGTTCGGTATCGTCCTCGAGGAGGTACCGACGACCGTCGACCAGCGACAGCTGTGGCGGGACGTCGAGGACGTACAGCAAGCGAATTCGATACGATCGATCGCGGGCGACGTCGACCGCCGTCTCCAGCTGACGGGACGCCGTTTCGTCGTTCGCAACCGGAACCAACAGTAATCCGTCCGTCTCGATCTCTGTCGTCATATCAGGTACCGTGAACTACGGAGTCCACCACTATCATGGTACGTGTCGATCTTCCGCGTCTTTCCGGCGCCTCATACGGTTTACTGTGAATCATTGCCGGCGCACCCGCAACCCGGGCGGCGGGTGCGCCGGTAAATCGTTACAGTAATCCGTATCAGTGATGTCCGATCAGCGATTTTCGCCTCGGTGATGTCCGACCAACGGCTTCCGATCCCGGACTACCGTCGAAATTCGAATTCGGCTGGAACGGGGAGAGCGCGACCTCGAGAGAGCGATAGACAAGGGAAACCACGACTCGGTGGGAAGTTCCAAAGCGGAAAGGAGCCAGCGTTGGCCACGCCGAGACCGATCCTCCGTTCTCGACCGGGAGCCAGAGACAGCCGTCCGGAAGCCGCGTAGACGAAGCGCGGCGTGAAAGTACAACAGGTCGATGGGTTTTCACCGACCGGGAAGACAACCGAGTTACTTTATCCCGCCATCACGATAGCAACTACCGAAGCTCATGACCGAATGCCAGATAGTCGACCGGGACGGTGTCGTCCGTTGCGTCTGCGAGGCTGACGAGATACTTCGACTTCTCGCGAACGGTCGACGACGGCAAATCATCGCGTTCCTCGAGTCCCACGAGGACGACTGGGCGCGTATCGAGACCCTCATAGACGACATCTCGACCACAACCACGATGACGGACGACGACTGGGAAACGGAGTTTCATCACGTTCACGCACCCATGCTCGAAGCGTCTGGACTCATCGAGTACGACGGACAGAACGGGACGATCCGCTACTATCACTGTGAGCTCGTTTCGACCGTTGTCGACGTTGTCAACGCGCGGCAGTAGCCACTGCGGATTACTCCACACCTGACCGCACGGCGACTGGACAATGAGCGCGTGAACCGTTACAGTTGTTACTATAGAAAAGTCAACAGTATTCGAGCGAGGGTCGAGCAAAGCGGTATCGGATCGTTCGGTCGATACGACAATCTTGTTCATTAGAGAACACAACCAGTGAACACTAGTAGTGAACAATACGGGCAGGGTGATCGTGACGTCTCTGGCGCTGAGATTCGCGAGTTCACCGTATTCGGATCGAACGGCGTTCACGCTGTGTGTCCCATCGAACGGTGAGCGGACTCAGTAGCGCTCGAAGTATCGATCCTCGACTGTCACGAAGAGCGCCATCAGTAGCGCGAACACGGCGGCAGCGATCGCGATTTGGACCCAGTGAACGAGTCCGAGGGGTTCAACGCCGAACAATATACGTAGCGGTGAGACACCCTCCTCAGCCTCTATCTCGTTCGGTCCAGCTCGACCGAGACGCGCACGTGCATCCTCAGGATCGAGTCCCCGTTCCGATGTCTCGAGAGCCGTGGACACGTCCCCGAGAGGCATCGAGTGCCAGTTTTTCTGATCGCTTTCGACGGGTCGTCCAGTTCGTATTGTTCTGAGTGAGACACGTGTGTAGATAGCTAGTCGTTTATATTCGCACGCCACACGCTGAGTCGTTCGGTTCCGTAAGGGAACCATGCGCCAACTCCGGTTTGTCGAACCACTGTAACTGAGTGTTGCATCCTGGTTTGTCGCATCAACGTGGGTGAAACGCAGATATCCGGTATCGATATTGTTTATCGACAACGCGAACTGGTAAGCCCGTTCGACCGCTACGATCGCATACCGACGACGATGCCATCAGTTTCACCGGCCGATCCCGTGCGTTCGATTCTCGTTGCGACTGACGGGAGTGACGTTGCAAGCAGGGCGATCGAGCGCGCACTGACGGTCGCAGAACGGACCGGCGCATCCGTCCACGTCCTCACCGTTGTCGACACCGACGGCGCACCGCTTCGATTCGACATCGAATCCGTCCACGACCTCGAGGACGCCAGAGAGCGACTCGTCGAAGACGTCGTCTCGGCGTTCGACGAGCACACGGTGGACGTAACCGGAGCTGTTCTGCGCGGAACTCCCGCTCGAGCGATCGTCACCTACGCCGAGGAGAACGACGTCGATCTAATCGTGATCGGCCGAACGGGGTACGGAGGAGTTACGGAGACGCTTCTCGGAGGAACGGCCGACCGCGTCGTCCGAACGGCGTCGGTACCGGTCGTCGTCGTGCCCGATCTCGGCGGCGGCGAAGACGAGTGAGGCGGACTGCTATCGATCAGTTTCGGTGTGCGACCGCGCCCCTTCGACGATGTTGCCAGTAACTGAGACAACAGCTCCGATGAGCGAACGCCGTAGACGCGCCGCAGTATAGCTTTACAGTCGCCGTCCACGAATAGAACTCGAGGATGTCCACATCGATTCTCGTCCCGCACGACGGCTCGTCTCACGCTCAAGCAGCGCTCGAGTACGCACTCGAAACGTTTCCGAACGCACGTATCGTGCTCTTTCACGCGATCGATCCGTTCGAGACGACATCCGGGGCGGACCAGCTTCCGTCGTTGACCGAGGAGTGGCTCGATAGTCAGCGGTCCGAAGCGAACGCCCTCTTCGAACGGGCTCGGGACGGCATCGACGACAGAGGGGCGACATTTGAAACCGAAACCGACGTCGGCACACCGGCACAGACGATCGTCGCAGCCGTCGAGCAGACGAAAACCGACCAGATCGTTCTCGGCAGCCACGGGCGGGGTGGTGCGACTGATTCGCGGATGGGAACGACGGCAGAAATCGTCGTCAAGCGTGCGAGCGTTCCGGTGACGGTCGTCCGGTGAGAAGTGATGGCGACCGAAGACGGTCGGTTCGACTCGGTCGCGGACCACGGTGACCGTGACTGGCGAACGCCGAATGACGGCCTCGGCAACGCTTCCGAGTAGGAGCCGAGACGGGCCAGTTCGTCCGTGGCTGCCCATCACGATCCGATCGACGTCGTTCTCGAGGGCGTAGTCGACGATCTCGCGCGCCGGCTCGCCGGTCACACTAGCCGTCTCGAGCGACGGATCATACTCGGCGGCCACCTCGCGTGCCTCCTCGAAGAGCCGTTGCTCTTCGGCCTCTGCTCGATCGAACCACGGAGCCGTGAGACGGCTCGGTTCTCACGTCGACGTCGACGACGGCAATCCGAGACGTCCTCGAGAACACGGTCTCATCGCGTCGCGCCAGAACGAGGAGAAGTATTCAGCGGGATCAGCGGTTGTTCGCCGCGATCGAGGCGAGACCCGACACTCAATGGCCGAGTAGGATCGTTGCCTCCGGACGGAACAGAGTGAGTAGCTACTCGGAGAGCAGGCAACGTACTCGAAGGACAGGCCACTTACTCGTAGGGTGGCCGCTGTGCCTGAACGACAGCGGCGAGTTGCTGGTGTTCGTCCGCGAGCAGTTCGTTCAGATCGTCGATCGTGATGATCCCGGAGAGCGATCCGTCGCCGTCGACGACGGGTAGGCGACGAACGCCGTGTTCGCTCATGAGCTCGGTCGCCTCGTAGAAGCCGCCGTCGTGCTCGATCGTACACAGATCCGACGACATAACGTCTGCTGCGGTAACGTCGTCGGGACTCTCGGCTTCGGCAACGAGGTGGATCGCCAGATCGCGGTCGGTCACGATCCCGACCGGCTCGGAACCGTCGGTGATAACGACACTACCGATGCTCTCGTCGTCCATCATCGTCGCGAGTTGCTGTACCGATTCGTCCGTCGACGCCGTGACGACATCGCTTCGCGCGAGGTTTGTTACGGGCATGATTCGGATTTCTCCCTCCCACGCTCGAGACCATAATACCGTGTGCATAGCGTCATCGTCGAACTCTGTCGCGAAGCGAGGACAGTCACGCGGACAACAACGGACAGCGAGCGATAGTGGCCAATAACTAACCGACCGGATGTGGTAGAAACACTCTCCATGACCGACTCGAGGCCGAACATCATCCTGATGCAGTGTCACGATCTCGGACAGTATCTCGGCTGTTACGGGACCGACGTCGAGACGCCGCGGATCGACGAGTTGGCCGAAAGCGGCGCGCTCTTCGAAAATCACTTCGTGACGGCACCGCAGTGTTCGCCGAGTCGCGGCAGTTTCATGACCGGGCGATACCCACACGTCAACGGCCTGATGGGGCTTGCCCACGGCAACTGGGAACTCGAGGCGGGCGAGACGATCCTCCCCCAGTACCTCAGCCGGAACGGCTACGAGACCCACCTATTCGGCCTCCAACACATCACGCAGGATACTGATCGACTGGAGTACGACTACGTCCATTCGGAGGGGAACCTCTATCCGGGCGTTTCGCCGTCGGTCCATCAGGTCAACCGGGCACGGAGCGTCGCTGACGTCGTTTCGGGGTTTCTCGATCGAGGAGCGTTCGAGTCACCGTTTTTCGCCACCGTTGGATTCTTCGAACTCCACCGCGTCGAAGAGGAGAACGGACGGTTCGGGTTCGACGGCGACCGGTACGACACCGACGATCCGGACGAGGTACGACCGCTGTCGTATCTCCCCGACCGTCGCGGGATTCGCCACGACGTAGCGGAGATGCACGGAATGGTGTACGCCCTCGACGACGCCGTCGGAACCATACTCGATAGCCTCGAGTCGACCGATCTGAGCCAAGAGACACTCGTGATCTTTACGACCGAACACGGGATCGCGTTCCCACGAGCCAAAGGGAGTTGTTACGATGCCGGTATCGAGGCGGCGCTCGTACTGCGCTGTCCGGAGATCGCTGACGACGGGAGTCGGTACGACGAACTCATCAGCAACGTCGACGTGTTGCCGACGCTGCTCGACCTCCTCGAGATAGAGATTCCGGCGACGCTCGATGGGCGGAGTTTCGCGTCCATGTTGAGCGACGACGGAGCGTACGCGAGCCACGATCACATCTTCGCGGAAATGACGTGGCACGACATGTACAATCCGGTCCGAGCCGTTCGAACGGACCGCTACAAGTACATTCGGAGCTTCTGGCACCTTCCGAAGGTGTATCTCACGAAAGACATCTTCGCGAGCGAGGCCGGCCGGATGGTTCGGGAGACGGACGGCGTTCCGCCGCGGCCCTACGAGGAACTGTACGACCTCACCGAGAGTCCACAGGAGGACGAAAACGTCGTGTACGAACCGAAATATCAGGAGACCCGTCTCGATCTCTCCAGAATCCTTCGCGAGTGGATGATCGAAACGGACGATCCGCTGCTAAACGGACCCGTTCCACCCGGTGATTACGAGGAGATCACCGCCTGGCCGTCGGACGACACCTGATCGACCGAACCCGGACTCGAGATCGAAGCGGCGCTAGCGAACGACAGTGACCGGAACCGGTGCCCGACGAACGACCCGCTCGGCAACGCTTCCGAGCAGGACGCGTGATGCGCCCGACCGGCCGTGGCTACCGATCACGATGTGATCGACGCCCTCGTTCTCCGCGAACTCGACGATCGATCGAGCGGGATCACCCACGATCGTCTCGGTGGTTACGGAACGGTCGTGGGTCGCGAAGACGTCAGTGACCTCCTCGAACAGTTCTTCGGCAGCCTCTCGCTGAGATTCGACTATCTCGTCGTAGGCAAAGGCGGCCGCTTCGCCGTACATGCTCGTATTCGGTGAGATGACGTGCAACAACGTGAGATCGCGATCGGGAAACGTCTCCGCGGCGTGTTCGACTGCGCTCATCGCCGGCTCCGAGTCGTCGATCGGAACGAGAACGGCCATACCGTCAGATCACAGCCCAGCGTGAAAAAGCTAGGTGGGCAATCGATGTGGTCTCTGGACAGGCGATATAGTCTCCCACCTTTATTTTCGCAGACGGTGTACGAACGGTGCATCGAACTCGAAAGTGACGTTCCAGACATCCTCACAATGAACTACAAAGAATTCATCGGACAGGTCCAGCACAGACTCGAGTACGCACAGTTCGGACAGGCGGTTCGGGCGACCAGAGCGGTCCTGACGACGCTCGGTGAGCGCCTCCAGGAAGGCGAAGCGACCGACCTCGCGAGCCCGCTACCGATGGAGATCGATCGCTACCTCACCACGGCGGACCACGGCCAGCGCTTTGACTATCAGGAGTTCCTCGACCGCGTCGCAACCCGAGAGGGCGTCGATCGATCCGATGCGAACTACCACGCACAGCAACTGCTCGCCGTGGTCTCGGAGGTCGTTCCACCGGGGAATCTCGAGAAGGTCGACGCACAGCTACCCGAGGACTTCGAGCCACTCTTCGAACACGTAGAGCAAGCCCCGCAGTGAACGACTTTGGCGGACCGAAGTCCGACCTCGGCGGGCCAGAGTCTCGGACGTGGTACGCGGCGAGCCGCTCGTGTCCCGAGCGCTTACCGGATGGTGAAACGGACGCACCGATCGGGCCATCCTTACCGTGGCTCGAGTGCGGCCGTTGCCCGCCGTGCCGTATCACGGAGGAGCGCGGCGTCGTCGGTGAACACCTCGAGTGCCACCGTTCCATCGAATCCCGCGAGGTGTTTCGTGACGACATCGTAGTCGATTTCTCCGGCCCCGATCGGAATGTGCGTATCGCCGCGGCTTCGAGCGTCGTGAACGTGGAGGTGTGAGACGAGATCGCCGTACCGCGAGAGAAACCGGTCGACACCGTCGTCACCGTCTTCCATGTACGCATGGCCGACGTCGAAGCAGACGCTCGTCTCCGTTTCGCGAGCGATATCTCCGAGCACCGTCAACTGGAGTCCGCGTTTCTGGTGGCCGACGTTCTCGACGACGAGTTCGACGCCGGCGTCGGCGCCGGCCGCGCCGAGCGCCTCGAGTTGGTCCGCAAACACCGGCCTGAGATCCGTGTTATGTGGATTTCGGGCCGTTCCGTGAAGCACGGCTTTCGTCGCGCCGGCGGAACCGGCCCACTCGAGTAACCGCGTCTGATAGGTGCGAATCGCGTCGTTGATCTCGGTTACCGGGGTCACGACGACCTGTTTGAACGGGAGATGAACGCAGAGTTCGGCACCGGCGTCGTCGAGAACCGCCTCGAGGCGATCAGCATCGATCTCGTCGGTTTCCGTTCCTTCGGCGATCGATAGCTCCGCGAAGTCGTAGCCCTCGATCGTTCGTTCCATCCGCTCGATCGAATCGCCAACGGTGAGACCGACGTCCATATCGGTGGGGCGGTTGCCTGCTACATAAGGTCAGCGCTATCATCAGCATAGGACGGGTGGTCGACAGTTAAACCGTCCATCTCGATATTGGATGGCTGGGATCGAAAAAGTCAGAGACAGAGATATGGAGGACGCACATCAGGATCGTCGTTCGATCCGGTACTGGGTATTGAGCCAGACACGTAGATCACACAGTATACTAATATCATATAGAGGTAAGACCATTTAGAACGAGTCTCGAATAGAGAGGGATGACTCATACTGAAAAAACACATCAACATAAAGACACACATTGAGATATGTCGGATTGGACCGCTTCGGTCGATCGAGATTATCGCAGTCCAAAAAGGGTGTAGAAATTCAGTAGACACTGAGGAAAACATAGACGGAATGACCCAATAGAAGACAGAAAATACGAAACAGCACGTTCGATACACGAAACCATCAGATCAAAGAAGTGAAACAGCCTGCGTAATAACTACTAAGCGGATATTTATGCACAAGAGACGACTATTTGATATATAAAGAGAGGCTGAGTGTTCAATCTGACCACTAGATTACACGACCGGAGTGTGGTTCGAAGCGAGTGTGGTTCGCTCCGAACCGTCAAAAGCGAACGACGACCGTCGAGAGCCGTGAGCCAACGATGCGAGCGAGAAGCGGGGATTGTACGACTGGCAGACGAATCCTTTCAAATCACGCTAGAGGTTCCGGATTCATCGGTCCACGACCGTCTTGGTGCCACGTGAAGTGAACTTCGAGAAAATCGCCGTTCCAGGTGGACTAGTGGAAACGATCCGGAGTTGAGAGCGGATTGCGGCCGGCGGTAGTTCCGATCGAGGGATACGTTTTTGCCGACGGAGCAGAAACTGCTTGCCGTGATTTCACTGATCGATTGCCACCCGCCCGCACCCGCGATCGGACAGTCACGAACGGCGGCCGAACAGGAACGAATCGACTGGCAGTGTAGTCGTTCCGGCTGGACACTCGATCAGCGGCCCACCTGCAACGACTATCCGAAAAACCGACCTCGGTCACGGTCCGAGACACCGGCAGATGCCCGGCCGGGACGAGAGCACAACCGTGCGAATTGAACCGTACAATCACGGCGTTCAGGAACACCCACTTCGCCACCCCGCCGACATCGTTCGGCATCACTACGACTACGGGTACAAGGAAACGTCGATCCTCCTGTTCGACAACCTGAACGAGCGCGGGGTTCGAGCGGCCGGGAAACGGTTCCTGCCGTTGTACGGGGTCGGTGGATACTTCGTCCTCCTCGTCCTGACGATCGCCGTGGGAGGTGTACAGGGGGCCGTCACAGTAGTTGATCGGATTGCGCCGTCGATCCTTCGTCTCATACTTGTTTGCCTGTGGTTCTGTACTCCGTTACTCATCTACTGGGACTGTCAAGCTGCTGAACGGTATCTTCGCCAGGATTGGAGTGGCGGAAAGCTAAACGCGTTGCTCGGGATCTTCGTGGGCCCGGGTGCGCTCTTTCTTCAGGTCCTGTATCGAATACGAAAGCTCCGATCGTAACAGCCACCTCCTTCCGGGTCGAGTCGATCGAGGAACGGTCCGTCTTCGACGACAATTACACACCGCGAGCGTACCGATCAGCGATCGATCGCGAGAGGGGCGTCTCACGATCAGTTAGCCCGAAAAGTCACTCCGAATTGAAATACCGCTTTCGACGACAGTTGATGCACACGAAAGGGCGACGACCACGGTTCAATCGCAGGGACTATCCGTCCCACTGAAGTGGCGCGCTACCGTGATCGCGCAACGAGTTCTTCGGTTTCCCCGTCGAAGATGTACAGATCCGTGGTATCGATTTCGATCTGGACGGTCTCTTCTTCCTCGAGCGGGAGGTTGGTCGGAATGTGTGCTCGGAGCTCCCCTTCAGGACCGTCGACCGTCGCGAGCGCGCGGTCGTCGACCGGCTCCAACAGCTCCAAGGAACCTTCGAACTGTCCGCCGCTCGAGTTCATCTCGAGCGAGACGGCGATCGGACGGAAACCGACCCTCACGTCCGACCCGCTCAACGAGTCGCTGAAGTACTCAACATCGAACTCGATGGTGGTTCCGTGGACGTCGATAGCGCCTCTCTCCTCGCTCAGATCCAGAACGTTGCCGTCGAAGTAGTTGATGCTGGGATTGCCGATGAAGCTTGCGACGAACGTATTAACGGGATAATTGTACAGTTCGTCGCGCGTTCCGACTTGCTCGATCTGGCCGTCGTTCATGACGGCAATCCGATCGCTCATCGTCATCGCCTCTTCCTGATCGTGGGTGACGTACACCGTCGACTTCTCGAGGCGCTTGTGTACCTTCTGAATCTCCTTTCTGATCTCGACTTTCAGCTTCGCATCGAGATCGCTCAGCGGCTCGTCCATGAGGAACGCAACCGGATCCTGAACCAGCGTGCGCGCGAGGGCAGCTCGCTGGCGTTGACCGCCGCTGAGTTCGCCAGGGTACTTGTCCAGAAGCTCCCCGATCTGCATGATCTCCGCGGCCTCTCTGGCCTCTTCGTGGCGCTCGCTCTTTGGAACACCGATAACCTTGAGCGGATACGCGATGTTGTCGACGATCGTCATATGTGGATACAGGGCGATGTTCTGGAACATCATCGCCATGTTCCGTTTGTTCGCGGGAATGTACGTCAGGTCCTCACCTTCGTGGGTGATCTGCCCGCTCGTGGGCGTCTCGAGTCCCGCGATACACCGGAGCGTGGTGGTCTTTCCACACCCCGACGGACCCACCAGCGTAACGAACTCGCCGTCTCCGATATCGAGCGAGACGCCGTCAACAGCGACCTCGATCCCACCGGGAACGTCGAACTCCTTGCGCAAGTTATCGATCTTGATCGTCGGTTCTACATCCGTCTCGGGCACTTCCTGTTTCGTTTCGAGCGATGTCATTGTTCTAGAGTCGTGTCTGTCGTTCGTGTGCGAGCGCCGCCGGTCGACCGGGCGAAATCGGTCGGGACCACTAGCCGTTCCCCTCCACTCGGAATCCTTGAATGAGATACTTTTGCAAGGTGAACACGAAGATAAATGCGGGGATAATCGTGATAAAGCTTGCTGTCATCAGAGGTCCGTACAGCGTGTCGTCCTGGATCATGAAGTCCTCGACGCCGACCGTGAGGACCTGCATGCTCTGGTCGGACATGATTACCTTCGGAATCGTGTACTGATTCCACGAGATCGCGAAAGCGAAGATCGCAACCGCGATGATTCCGGGTTTCGCGATCGGTATCGCGATCTCGATCATCGACCGGAATCGACTTGCTCCCCCGACCTGTGCCGACTCCTCCAATGAATACGGAACCGTCTGGAAGAACTTCCACATCAGCCACAGGGAAAACGGTAAAGCGAGTGCCGTGTGCGCCAAGGTCAGACCGATGTAGGAGTTGAGGATACCGATCTCTCGCCAGAAGATGAACATCGGAATTGCCAGCAGGATGGCCGGGAACATGTAGCCAAACAGGACGCCTCGAGCGAACGTCTTTTTGAACGGCATGTCGATCCGTGCGAGTCCGTAGCCTCCGAACGTCGAGGCAACCACGGTCAACACAATCACACCGGAGGTGACGAGCAGGCTGTTGAACATGTACCGCGGGAACGACGAGAAGAACAACACGTAATGAAGGTTGTCCAACCCGTAGTGGGCGAGTTCGAACGAGATGAGCGGCGGATCCCTCGCCTGGAGCGTCGCCGGAAGTCGTATCGTCGAGTTGAGCATCCAGAGGATCGGGAACAACATGATCCCAACCCAGACGCCCAGAACGCCGTGTCCGAGCCATCGCATGATTCGGTTTCGCTGTGGGTACGACAAGCTCCCCCACAGGGGCAATCGATCCGCCAACGTCTCGTGAACGCTATCTGTGTCCTTCGTAGTCATTCGACACGCACCTCCTCTTCAGGTTCGAGGACGATGAAATAGATGATTGCTGCGACGACCAGAATACCGAACAGTACGGTGGACATCGCCGCCGTGAGTCCGAGGTCGTATCCGATAAACGCCGTTTCGTAGGCGTAGACCGCAGACACCATCGTCGAGTCACCCGGACCTCCTCGAGTCAGAATCCAGACGCTATCGAAGTGGAGGAACATCCACACGCCCCGGAGAAGGAGCACGATGAAGATGACCCCCTTGAGGTTCGGGAGCGTGATATCTCGGAACTGGCGCCACGCGCTGGCACCGCTGACCCGTGCAGCCTCGTAGTGACTGTCAGGGATGCTCTGTAGACGGGCAAGAGCCATGATCACGACGAACGCGGTGTACTTCCACCAGTTCACCCCGATGACGGAGATCATCGCGTACGTGGAATCCCCGAACCAGGCGATCATGCCGTCGATCAGGCCGAGGTTGAGTAAAATCCAGTTGACGACCCCGTAAGTGGAGTTCCCCATCCAGTAAGCCATATACGCGACGATAGCCGTCGGGATCAGGTACCCCATCATGACCATCGCGCGGGCGAACCGATTGAAACGGAACTCCCTGGCGACCAGAACCGCGATGAGAATCCCTGCAGTCGCCTGAAAGGCGACAGTCCCGATCGCGAACGTGGTCGAGCGGATGATCGAAGTGTGGAACTGCTGGTCAGACCAGAGTATCCGATAGTTCTCGAGACCGTACCAGGTCCACTCGGGGTCGAAGATGAAGATATCGTGGAAGCCCGCGTATATCGCCCACAGAATCGGAACGATGTTGATGAGCGCAAATAGTGTTAGCGCCGGTAACACCGTAAGGAGCGCGAGGTTTCGCTTACTCGAGAGGGTTTCGAAGAGGCGATCCCTAACGCGGTGCCAACTCGATGTCCGATGTACAGTTTGAGACTTATGATCCATGTTGAGTGTCTGATTTCATGTTTATTATATCGAGGGGGTTCCGGCGGCCGAATCCACGGACCGGGAGTTATTGAATGAGATCTCGAATTTCATCGGCACGCTGACTTGCCGCAGTTTCTGGATCTTCGTTGTCGACGAGAACGTCCCTGACCATCTCGAGCAGGATCTGGCTGTCGTAAATCGTTCCCGTGTGTTCGTTCGGCGGTTCCGTTTCGGCGGGCAGCTCGTTCGTGATGTCGATGTGATCGAACGGGAGATCCTCGGGTACGTTCCAGTTGTCCGGAAGGGCGTCCAGCTCGGCCTGGTACTCCTCGGAGTCTCGGATCTCCTCGATGACCGGAGCGTTGTGGATCGGATCGGCGAAGTAAAAGCCGATGAAGTTCTCCGGCTCCGCCCAGAACCTGAGGAATTCCATCGCGGCCTCGTTGTCCGCGCCTTCGAACGAAGCGTACCCCTGAACGTGACCCCACGGCGTGTGGTTTCCGTCCTTCCCCGGCCAGACGCACGGTCGAATCTCTCCGGAAAAGTCCGTTCCTTCGCCGTAGAACTTCGGACGAGAACCGACCCATCCGACCTGGTACGACAGTTCGTTCCCGATCGCCTGGTTGATGTCGCCCCCGGTCATATCGAGGTTGTCGTCGGAGAACTCGTAGAGCTGATCCATGAACTCGAGCGTCTCGGCGGTTTCGTCGAGGTACTCCGAGTCGAAGACCGGATCGATTGCGTCGCTCCCGTCTCGTCCGAAGAACTGAGCGCCCGCCGACCAGGCGTAGGAGATGAATCCTGTCTGCGTCGTATTCGTATCCCCTGTGACCATCGTGAACGCGGCACCTCGAGTCCCGCCCTGGCCCTCGTCGTGCTCTTCGGCCATCGCGAGCTGACTGTCCCAGGTGTCCGGGACCTCGTCGAACACGTCGTCCCGGTACCAGTTCGTGTAGGGGTTCGTGAGCATCGGAAGGAAGACGTCGTTTCCGTCAACAGTGAATCGCGCACCGTCCGGAATATCGCCCCACCGATCCTCCCAGTGATCGACGACCTCGCTGTGGTCGGCCAGCTGTCCGAGATCACCGTAGGTCGCCGCGTCCGGGTGACCGAGGTGAGACAGTTCCGGTGGGTCCTCCGCCTGAACGAGCTCAGCGATTCGCTCGTTGAGCCCCATACCGAATCCGGTGTACTCCATCCGAACGTACGCCCCGGTAGCGGCGTTGAACCGTTCAGCGAGTTCCTGCCAGTAGCGCTGGTAATCCTCACTCGATTCCTGAGTCAAGATATGGACCTCCTGACCCTCCAAATCGGCCCACTCGTCCGGATCGATGTCACCGGTATCGGCATCGACATCGTCTACACCGTTTCCGTTCCCGTTTCCGACGTCCGGTTCTTCGTCGCCCGCACAGCCTGCGATGGAGAGTGCAACGCTCGTCCCACCAACAGTCTTGAGTACTTTCCGCCTCTTGACACTATCTACCCTGTGTGGACTGGCATCATCTCTCATGTCCACCTGTAGCATAACCCTGGTAGTATATAAAACTAACTTATTTATAGTGTTATATGTGGATGATCGCTTCAACGGCTACGATAGACCGCTGGCAAGGTATCGATAGAAAAGGAACTCCAGCCGTAGTTATTGGACGACCCGGTGGGACAACGTTCCGACGCCCTCGACCTCGATCTCGACCTCGTCACCGTCGTTCAGCCTGTCGACCCCGTCCGGGGTTCCCGTCGCGATCACGTCACCCGGCTCGAGGGTGAGATAGGTCGTTATCTCTTCGATGAGTTCGGGGATCGGGAAGATTAGCTGCTCGAGCGATCCGTCCTGGCGAAGCTCACCGTTTACCCTCGTCCGGACGTACGCATCAGCGGGCAATTCATCCGGAGAAGCGAGGACGGGTCCGAGCGGTGCCGAGTTGTCGAAGGCTTTCCCGCGAACCCAGTTCGTTTCTTTGTCCTGGTCGTCGCGGTTGGAGACGTCGTTCATGCAGGTGTAGCCCTCGATGACGTCCTCCGCGTTCTCGGCCGACACGTTTCGACACTGCTCGCTGATGACGACGCAGAGTTCTGCCTCGTGGTCGATCCGCTCTTTACCTTCGGGCACTCGGATCGTATCGTCGTGTCCGGCGAGCGTGTTCGGTGGCTTCAGGAACAATAACGGTCGATCGGGGACGTCGTTGCCTCGCTCTTCTGCGTGTTTCGCGTAGTTTCGCCCGACGCAGACGATCTTCGACGGCGAGCAGGGTGGCAAGACGTCGACGTCGTCGACGTCGTACGTTCGGCCCGCAGCGTCGATCATTCCGTCCTGGTACGTTCCAACACGGGTACTTCCGGTCTGCTCTTTGAATCGGATTCGCTTCATACTGTATCACTCTCTGTATACTATACCGATAAATCAGTTGTGGTTTTTCACACCTCGGTCAGCGGTGCGAGCTGGTTGTGAACGTGTCAAAGCGTACGATACCTCGCCGGAGGGTTAGCGTTTCATCAGGAGACGAACGCTGAACGCGGACGCCACGACGGCAAACGCCGCGAGTGCGAAGAAGACGGATGCGACGACGCTGTACGTAAGGATGATTCCCACGATAGCCGCACCCATCGCACCGACGCCGAACTGGGCCAGATATGTATATCCGTACGACAGTCCCCGCGAGTCCGTCGGGGAGTACTCGGCAACGGCGACCTGATACATCGGCTGCAACGCGAACAGACAGAAGCCGAGGAGCAAACTCACGAAGACGAGGAAAATCAGTCCGGACTCGGCGGCGGGGACGTAGAGCAACGCGATGACGACCAGACACGCGTATCCGGCGACGAGTCCGCGCTCGACCGGGATTCGGTCAGTCGCCTTCCCGCCGACGTACTGCCCGAGGATGCCGACCATCAAGATTCCGACGTAGATGAAGTCGGAGCCGTCGAACTGCTCGGCACCGGCTCCGTCCTCTAATCCACCGATCGTTACGAAGTCCGCCAACAGCTCCGGGAGGAACGTGAGTATCCCCCTGTAGTAGAGCCCGTTGAAGACGATAACCAGAAAGACCAGGGCGAACCCGCCGAGGAACAGGGATTTACTCGACTCGAAGAAAGAGGGAGACGAGGGCGCATCAGCGGGACCGCCGGTCCCCCCCGATCCATCCGATGCGAGGTTTGCCGCTGCCATCTCGTCGATGTCCGCTCTGAGGATGTACACAACCGCGAAGAACGCAGGGATCGCAAGCACGAGCGAAACCGCTCTCCAGTCCGTAAACCAGAGGAGAACGACTGAACACAACGGACCGAGAGCGATACCGGCGTTTCCGGCCATTCCGTGATACGCGAACCCACTACCGCTGTCTTTGACCGCAGTACTGATCAGCGAGAGTCCTGCTGGATGGTAGATACTCGCTGCTGCACCCCAGAGACACACGGCAACGGCGATCATGAGGATATTGGTGGCGAAGCTGAGTATGATAAACGAAAGACCCATTCCAACCAGACAAACAGCGATCAGGTTCTGTGAGCCGTACTTGTCCGAAATCACACCGCTGGGCAAGGCACCGATTCCGAATAGCGCGTACCCGACCGCCACGACCACACCCAGCAGTGCCTCGGTAGCCGAGAATTCGACAAGCCACACTACCATAAATATCGGAATGGTCAGCTCGTAGGTGTGGACGAGTGCGTGTGACAACATCACTACTCCGACAACAGATCTATCGTTATCGTCCATTCGTTGAGTCTCCTCTGTTAGCCCGTCGCCGAAGTTTCGTATCAACGTCCTCCCGGAGAGAAGGCGCGATGATAGTTATTGAGTGAACGGGTGCCACCATCCTCTCCATACGAGAGCGAAGCAGCCACACCCTTTTTAAATTTTGCAATTTTCGATTCAGAGACATGTTAGACATAAACGGATTCAGACGCGTCCGGAACCACGTCGGACCGGACACACCAGGGGGGTCGTGGCGTAGCCCTGTGATCCAGCGGACACCGATCCTCAGTTACCGTGATCCGTTTTCAGTTGTCGCCGTCCGTTTTCATCGTCTCGACGACTGTCTCGGCGAACTCGCTCGTCGAAAGTTTCTCCGCGTCGTCCAGATGACGTGCCAGGTCGTACGTTACCTTCTTCGAAGCGATGGTGTCCTCGATCGAATCTCGGATCAGATCCGCCGCGTCGTTCCAGCCGAGGAACTCGAACATGATCCGTCCCGAGAGCATCAGCGCGGTCGGATTGACCTTGTCCTGGCCCGCATACTTCGGTGCGGAGCCGTGGACGGGCTCTGCGAGGCAGAGACCCGTTCCGAAATTAGCACCGGGTGCAACACCGAGCCCACCGACCTGGGCACCGGCTGCATCGGAAAGGTAATCCCCGTTCAGATTCGGTGTCGCTAAAATATCGTACTCGTCGGTTCGTGTCAACAGTTGCTGGAGCATGTTGTCCGCGATCCGATCGTTGACGACGACCGTTCCGTCGGGTACCTCACCGTCCTGTTCTTCCCAGAGCGTATCTTCCGTGATCACCTCGGTTCCATACTCCTCTCGTGCGACTTCGTATCCCCAGTCACGGAACGCCGCCTCGGTGTACTTCATGATGTTTCCTTTGTGAACCAGGGTGACGTATTCGCGGTCGTGCTCGAGCGCGTAATCGATCGCGCGACGAACGAGACGCTTCGTTCCGAACTCCGAGATGGGTTTGATACCGATTCCGACGTCACCCTCGTGGATCGCTCCCTCGTAGCCCATCCGCGTTTCGACGAAATCACGAACGCGAGAGACGTCATCACTTCCGGCCTCCCACTCGATGCCCGCGTAGACGTCTTCGGTGTTTTCCCGGAACGTGACCATATCCATCTGCTCCGGCTCCGAAACCGGCGAGGGAACTCCATTCAGATAGTAGGTGGGACGAACGTTCGCATAGAGATCGAGTTTCTTTCGCAACGCCACGTTCAGCGATCGATACCCCGATCCAACCGGAGTCGTCATCGGACCTTTGATTGCAACGCGGAACTCTCGTATCGCATTGACCGTATCCTCTGGTAAATTCTCGTCGTATCGCTCGCGGGCGGTTTCACCGCCGTAAATTCGCATCCAGTGAACGGTCCGGCCGGTGAGTTCCGCGGCGGTGTCTAGAACTCGCTTCGCTGCTGGACTGACGTCTTTTCCAACTCCGTCTCCGAAGAGAATCGGAATAATCGGTTCGTCGGGAACGATCAGCTCTCCATCGTCGTCGACTTCGATTCGTTCTCCCTCAGCAGGCACTGTGACGTCGCCGTAATCGTGCTCCATACACTCGGCCAATACGATTCGAGCTATAAATAAGTATATCAAGGAACAGAAGTAAGTATTTTTTCTTGATAAGTTAGCGACGATCCGATCGTTTCCCAATTCGAACTTATTTATTTAGGCGGAAGTGAATGAGTTATCCGGTGGCGTTTTACACAGTATAACGTCGAGTATCCAAATATGGGAAAGATATAAGTACATGATCCACAAGAGATCCGATATGGGATACAAGGCAAACAGGAGGGTGGAAACGAGCATCAAGACGTTCGAAATAATAGAACGTCTGAAGCAGGGTGATCCGGTCGGCGTTTCCGAACTCGCCAGCGAAATGGACATGAGTAAAAGTATCGTGCACAATCACCTGAGTACGCTACGAGAGCTGGGATACATCACCAAGATCGAAGACAAATACGCTCTTTCACTCGAATTTTTTACCCTCGGGACAGACGTGCGATCCAAGGCTCCGCTTTATAAATTCGGCCGCCAGGTGGCCGAACACAGCTCGTCGGATCTAGCCGCACCGATCATCATCGCGCAGAAATTCGACAACGAAACCATCGTCATATACCGCACGAACGGTACCGAGATCCACATACCAGATCTCGAACTCGGAGCAACGGCAAAACTTGGACGAACGCTCCCCGGAGTTGCAATATTGCGAACGATGGACAAAGGCGATATCGACGACGAAGCGGTGAGCCACGATCACGACCATCCGGAACTCACGCCAACGACGGAGTCGGACGAGTACGTGATCGGGAATGTAACGACGACAGACTCCGTTTCGGCGGTTGCATCGCCGGTTACAGTCCAGGACGATGTTATCGGCTCGATCTGTGTACTGTCGCCACAGGCTTCCTCGAGCGCCATCGTTGATCAAATCGTCCCCGAAATTACTTCGATTCGGTCACAACTCGAGTCACAATTGAAATACAACTGGTCGACGAACCAGTCATTTGCGACCATAAAACACAGTTGGTATGGTGACTGACCGTTCGTAAAGACATATGCGAATTCGTATCGTATTTCATACAATAATTACAGCAGTACAACTGTAATCATTGACGGGACGGGCTCCGGATACGCCGGTAAACAGTAACAGCAGACCGTATCAGAGGGGCCACTGGCGAACGTCAGTAGTCGATTCTCTTCGCCTGTTCAGCTATTTTCTTGGCTGACTCGTAGGACTCCCTATCGATGACTCTCCCGTCGATTTTGGGGGCGCTACCGTCCGAGTTATCGTATTTTTTGACGATGCGCATTGCGGCCTCCGCTTCCTCCTTGCTTGGAGAGTACACCGTATTCGCGATGTCTACCTGTCCGGGGTGAACGACGATCTTTCCGTCGTACCCTAACTTCCGTGACTGTTCGCACGACCGACGAAATCCCTGGACGTCGTCGACATCGGCGTAGGGCCCATCGATGACGCGCAGATCAGCACTCGAGGCGGCAAGCGATAGCTTCGACAGGGGGTAGTGCCAATAGTGATCGGGGTACTCACGCTGTGATTCTTTCGAGAGACCACTCGCACCGATCGACGCCACGTAGTCGCCGGGACCGAAGATCATCGCATCTAATCCCGTACAGGAATGTGCGATATCCGAGGCGTTGTTCATGCCGGCTGCCGTCTCTATCTGAGCGGTTATTCGGATGCTCTCCGGATCGATTCCTGCGTTCTCCAGCACTGGTCCCAAGAGATTGTTGACCGTATGAAGATCGGACGCGTCCTCGACTTTTGGAATGATCAGGGAGTCGATTTGCTCCCCGACTTCCTCGATGATTTCGATGATATCGTCGTACCACCACGGGGACCTGACGTCGTTTATTCGGTAACTGATCGTTTTTCCGTGCCAGTCGTTTGCGATAACGGACTCCGCGAGATTCGACCGAGCGTCGATCTTGTTGTTCGGCCCGATGGAATCTTCAAGATCGAGAATGATTTCGTCGGCGTCGCTGTCCGTCGCCATGGATATCAAGTCCGTCTCGTTGCCCGGCACTGCCAAAAGCGAACGACGAAGGCCGAGTGTGTTGGTGGTCATACCTCCGTCTTTCCGTCGAAGCTCAAAAGCTCTTGGGTGTATACTTAGAAAGGCGACAGAACGACCGGCAGCTCCCAGATCGGACCGTGGAAACGACATATTATTTACGGGAGTACAACTGTAACCCGTTATTTTAAAAGAACAGGGTGTGCGAACTCGTGGTAGACCACGAAACTCGTTTGGCACGAGAGACGATTATCGACCATCTCGACCGAGTTGACGTCGAACCTTGTCAATTACGGGCGTTCCAAAATAATAGTTAGCTTCCAAGTCTAAATCGCCCGCTGTGTCCCTCTGGAGCACATAATAATAGTACATGTTCATCGAATATCGCCCATTTTATGTCCATAGCTTCTTCTTTCCCAGATTTTACCCACCGATATTAAATTTCATGTTATATTCTAAGTAAACAGCAAAAGTATGATAGGCAGAACGTATATTCAACAGGTTTCAGGCACGCGATTATCGCGAGTATTGCCACAGAGAGCGAAATAAGTCATCACTTTATCGGAATATCTGATGTGTACTTCTCGTGCAAGGTTGTACTGGTGGAGTTGCCCGACAGCATGCTCGTAATACGGGAATGTACGGACTTCACAGTATCCCCTTGTTTTTACCCGCAACGCCGAATTTCGCGTGCGTTTTCGAATGCTCCAGAGGTGGAATCGGATAGAGAAAAGTACACATACGCCACGGATTCCGAAATCCGAACGAACGAACCGCCAGAGAGCGCCCGAAGGGCAAGCGGCGGTATCTCTTCGGATGTGGATCATTCTCTCTCTCCGCCCGAGTCGAAGGAGTGGCGACACCGGTGTCCGGTCACTCGAGGACCGAGTACGGAAGGACGGATACCGTCGTTTCAGCCTCGAGCGGGGACTGCGTGAGGACGACGCCGTCAGCGCGACTCGCACGGGTACTCGAGGAGAGGACGCTCGGATCGAACTGGCTGTCATAGACGGAGAGCGGCGAATCGGCGTGTCCCAGCGCGGTCGTCTCGTATCCGTCTTCGGTTTCCTCGAGCGTGACGGGAACGACGTACTCGAATCCGTCGGGACCGAGTTCGAGGTCGTGGGTGAGGCGCGCACCGACCGTCGGAAGCGACGTCGTTCCGGTGAAAAACGGGCGCATGACGAACGTCGAAATCGTGTGCGCACCGATCGGCTTGCCGGGAATCGCGAACGCGACGGCGTCGTGATCGGGTAGCGTGGCCATCGCGATCGGTTTTCCGGGTCGGATTCGAACGCGGTGAAACACCACCTCGCCAAGCGCGTCGAGTGCGCGGATAACGTGATCTTTGTGTCCAACGCTCGTTCCCCCCGTCGTCAGGACGACGTCGTACTGGTTCGCGAGCCGGTCGATCGAATCTTCGACGCGCTCGTACTCGTCGGGGACGCTACCCTCGTACGTCGGGTCGTGGCCCCACGACCGGATTAATCCGGCGAGCATGTCCGAATCGAGGTCGGTAATCCGTCCCTCGTGAATCTCCGTTCCGGTCGCCAGTACGGCCGTCGAAAACGGTTCGTAGACCTCGACTGTCTCCCGTCCCAGATCACCCAGAAGGATCGCGTCCTTCGGAGAAAGTCGCTCGCCTCGTTCGAAGAGCCGGTCGCCTTCCGAAAGATTGCTCCCACGTTCGTAGGTGTAGGTTCCCGGCTCGAGCGTCGTTCCCCGAAGCTGATCACCCTCGAGTGAGGAGTCCTCTCGTTTGAGAACAGCGTTCGCCTCGGGGGGAAGAGGGGCCCCAGTCGCGATCGGAACCGCCTCTCCGGGATCGATCGACGGCGGTTCGTCCTCCGGGAAGACTTCGTCAGCGATCACAGCGAGGGGATACTCGTCGGTCGCATCGAACGCGAACCCATCCATCGTCGCGTGATCGTGTGCAGGAACGTCGCGCTCTGCAACGATGGACTCGGCAAGCGTTCGTCGTTCGATCGACTCGAGCGGAACGGATCGCGTTTCGCGTTCGGAGAGAACGGACGAACGCATCTCGAGGACCGACTCCACCGCCGTACGACGCCATATCATATCGCTGTGATCGTGACCCATACCCACATACTAGACGGTCGGCCAATTGAATCATGCGGTCTCGATGAACCGGCTCGGAGGAATCAGGCCAATCGTCGGAGCGTTCGCTTCATTTCGTTGTTCGTGATGAGATACGGCTCGTCGACTCCCATTCCCGGTTTCGCGAGCAGTTGATCCGGTCGGGTAGCAAGGCCAACGTGAGTCGAGACGCGTGCAGAGATGTCCGTCTCCGCACAGCTACCACCCAGATAGGCGAGGATATCCGTTCCGGAGCAGTATCGGACGGCATCGATGCTGTTCGTGAGGTCACCGAGATCGGGCATTTTTATCTGTACCATATCGACGGCATCGGCGTCGACGAACGCCGTGACGTCCTCGTAGGTGTTACAGAACTCATCAGCGACGATGTCGACCGGAATCGAGTGGTCCGTCAATGCGTCTCGAAGCGTTCCGAGCGCGGTGATCTGCTCGCTTCTGGATCCCGCTTCGATCGGGCTTTCTATCCGAAGCTGGTAGGGTGATGCGGCGCGTTCGAGCTCCGCGAAGTAGTCGACGATATCTGTCGTATCGTACGGTGGATCGAAAATCTCGCCAACGGTACCGTAGATGTCGAGATGAATCGTCGGACGGTACGACGACGAGCCGAGTTCGGAGATTCGTTCGCTCAGCCACGAGAGATACTCGAGCAGCCGCTCGCCGTCGGCCCCGATGTCGTCTACCGAGTTGAACAGTCCGTGGGGGAGAACCGGAACCCGTTTGAGGATCATCTTTTCCGCGTTGTCGTATCGGTTCGACCCACTCTGGGTGAAGATCGGAACCGGCTGTGGAACGAGGTCCAGATCGTACGCATCCGTAATAACCTCCGTCATCGTCTTCGAGTCAGCGATCGCCGCCGTCTCGAGAAGCGCCTGCGAAAGGCCGTACCGGACCGCCGTGTGCAATCCGCCGGTCTCGGCGGCGACCTCGTCGATCGTCGCAACGTTGTTCGTAAAGTCGGATGCGTCGCGGCCGACGAGCGCGTCCGAAACGGTCGCTTCGATATCGTCGAGGTGCGAGTCGGCATCGAAGTAGACGTCACGGCCACCGAACCCGGAGTACTGGACCGCCGTGCACTCGCCAACCCCGATCCGTCCGTTCGTGAGTTCGATCTGGACGCTTATCGCCTCTGCCGGCTGGCGAACCCGAGAGAAACCGGGAGTAACCGGTTCACCCGCGTAGGAAAATCCGTCGCGGTCTGCGGTGGTGACGATCGCTTCCTTATCATCGAAGAAGTATCCACCGAGCGTTGGCACTGCAACGACGTCTGCAATCGCTGGCATAATATATTCATTATAATAGGAATATATATTCGTTTGTATTCGTGGAATGCGTTGAGGACGTGAATGTGACGTGGACGTGTGACGACGACATCGTCAACGGTGGCTTCAGCCGCGAAAACGGCGATATCCAAGGAGTTTTGTGAGTTAAGCGTCAGCATCACGTATGATCGCCATCGACCACGAACGGCTTCGATCCGACATCGAAGCGAACGCACGCCACGGTGCGATCGAGACCGACACGGGGCGAGGCCGAACGGTCCTGACCGGCTCGGATGCGGATAAACACGTCCGCGAGCGGTTCATCGATCGCCTCGAGGACGCCGGACTCGATCACCGAATCGACCGGGTCGGGAACATCGTCGGACGGTGGGTGCCAGAGGGAGCCTCCGAAGAAACGCCACCGGTCGCACTCGGAAGCCATCTCGATTCCGTCCCGAGTGGAGGCATATTCGACGGACCGCTCGGCGTCTACAGCGCTCTCGAGGCGGTCCGTTCGATCCAGGAGTCCGACGAAACTCCCTCGCGACCGCTCGAGGTCGTCTGTTTCACCGAAGAGGAGGGAAGCCAGTTCGGAATCGGAACGCTCGGATCGCGCGTCATGACGGGGAGAATGTCGGTCGAATCGGCGCTCGAGTTGACCAACGACGGCGGCGAGACGCTCGAACAGCGTCTCGAGCGGATCGGGTTCGCGGGGACGGGCGATATCGATCCCGCAACGTGGCACGCGTGGTTCGAAGTACACGTCGAACAGGACACGCGTCTGGAATCCGCGGGCGTTCCGATCGGTACCGTCGATTCGATCTCGGGGATCACGAACTGTGCGGTGACCGTGACCGGGGAGGCAAATCACGCCGGGGCAACGTCGATGGACGAGAGACGCGACGCGCTGGTGGCAGCCGCCGAGTTCGTCGTCGACGTCGAACGGATCGCCGAAGAGATCGCAGCGGAACACCCGAGCGCCGTGGCGACCGTCGGCCGACACGACGTCGAACCGAACGTCAGGAACATCGTCCCCGGTGGCGTGACGATGCAGATGGACATCCGCGCGACCGAGTCCGACGTGATCGACACCCTCGTCGACCGATACGCGGACAGGCTCGATCGTCTGGAACGACGTCGTCCGGTCGAAACGTCGATCGATCGCTACCGTGATACGCCGCCGATCGGCTTGTCCGAGCGCTGCATCGATGCGATCAACCGCGGGGCCGACCGACAAGGAGTCGATTCGATGGACCTGTACTCGGCGGCGATCCACGATACGGCGAACGTCTCGACTGTAACGGACGCAGGAATGCTGTTCGCACCGTCACGCGACGGAATCTCGCATTCGCCACAGGAGTGGACGGAGTGGGAAGACTGTGCCACCAGCGCTGGCGTGCTGGCGGCCGCTGCACTCGAAGTCACCTAATCACGCGGCCGTGTGAGCCGTTCGGTTCGATCTCCCGTGAGAAGGTCACCTCCTATGGCGGCAGTAGTTTTTACTTGTCGCTTCGTCGAGCTAGCGTATGGAACGCTACGCCATCAACCCGAAACCGCTGAAGGACGCACGAGAGATCGGATACAATCACGGGATCGTCGCGAACGGAACGTTCTACATGGCCGGACAGGTCGCGATGGACGCGGAGTCGAACGTCATCGGTGACGATATCGAAACGCAGGCCAGAAAAGCCTACGAGAACGTCGGTATCCTGCTCGACGCGATCGGAAAGGACTTCGAGGACGTTGCGAAGGTCACCACACACATCATCGACCCACACGAACGGTACTTCGACGGGTACAAAACCGTCTACTTCGAGACGTTCGACGAACCGTATCCGTGCCACACCGTTCTCGGAGCACACCAGCTCGCACACGAAAAGTATCTCCTCGAGATCGAAATCGAGGTGCCGTTATCGGCAGACGACATCGATGCGATCGAACCTGACGGCGACGTGATCCGATCCATCTGAGACGGCTGTTTTCAGTCAGTCCAGGTGAGACCGTGACCGCCCAGCGAACGCGCCAGCGCACCGCCCCAGCGGAGTGGAGACGAACGGTCGTGGAGTACCGTCCTAGCAATCGCTGGAAATATATCCCAGGAGCGTAATACGACGTAGTATGGAAGTCGAGGAGACTGTCTCAGTTCCTACTGACCGTGAGACCGTGATCGAACAGATGCAACGGCCGGACGTGCTCGAGCGGGTGATCCCGAACTGTACCGGGGTCGAAGAGGTCGATAAACGGGTGTACGAGGCCGAAGTTTCGGAATCGGTCTCGCGAGTGTCGCTCGATCTCGAGGTGGATCTCGAGGTCACGGAATTCAACCCGCCGGATTCGTTCGTCGTCAGCGTCGACGGCGAAGCGCCGGGGAGCAACACGCAGGTTCAGGCCGAAGCGCGCTACGAACTCGAGGAAAACGACGATCAAACGGACATTCATCAGACGATGACGATCGACGTGAGCGGAAAGCTCGCGTCGCTCGGCTTTCGGATGCTGCGGAGTACGGTCAACAAGCGGATGCAAACGATGGTGGACAACGTTCAGGCCGAGTTCGAGGAGCCGACGAGCACCGTCGAGTCCTGAAGCGGAGTGCTTTTATACTGACTTACGGCGGTCCGTATCAGTCGGCTCGCGGTGGTCCAACGGAGGGAACTCGAAGGACGTCTGGACGGGCGGGCCAGACCTTCACTAAGCGAACGATTTATGCGGATACAGTAAAAGACAGAGGTATGTCTGACGTCGATACTCAGTTTTCGGGCGGACGCGTCTACCATGCCGGCGAGCTTATGGACCTGACGGTCGGTGTTACCGACGGAACCGTAACGCATCTCGCAAGGCCGGGGACGGCGTTGAACGCGACAGAGCAGATTGAACTGGACGGCGAGTGGATCCTTCCGGGATTCGTAGACGGCCACATCCATCTCAGAGAGCCGGGGTACGTGGAAAAAGAGGGCATCGAAACGGGAACCGCGGCAGCGGCCGCAGGCGGGGTAACGACCATCGTCGAGATGCCGAACACGACGCCGCCCGTCCTCGACGTGGATCGACTCGAGGAGAAGGCGGCCCGGTTCGCCCGAGACTCGCACGTAGACCACGCGTTTTTCGGTGCGATCACGGAAGAAAACGTCGGGACGGGGAATATCGAAGCGCTCGCTGAAGCGGGAATCACCGCGTTCAAGACGTTCATGGCGACGAGTTTCGGCCCGCTGCTGATGGACGATAAGGGAGTGCTGTATCGGGCGTTCGAGGAGGTTTCGGACACCGGATTGCCGCTGTATATCCACGCGGAAGACGAGGAGTACCTAGACGAGTTCACGACGCGGTGTAAAGACCAGGACGGAATGGACGCGTTCTTCGACTCCCGGCCACCGATCGCGGAAACCACGGCCGTCAGCGACGTCCTCGATATGGTCGAAGCGACGGGAGCCGAGACGGTGATCGCCCACGTGACGACGGCCGAAGCGCTGTCGCGAATCCGGGACGGGAGAGCCGACGGACTGCCCGTCCACGCGGAGGTGACGCCGTATCACCTCACGTTCGATCGCTCTGACGTCGCTGCGATCGGGACCGCCGCGATCGGAACGCCGCCTGCTCGCGACTCGCAAAACTTCGAGGGGCTCTGGACTCATCTCCGGAACGGCGACGTTCAGTTGCTGGGATCGGACCACGCCCCGCATCGGCTCGAGGAGCGCGACCAGCCTCCGCTCGAGGTTCCGCCGGGAATGCCACAGCTCGAGACGGCCGTTCCGGCGATGTTAGAGGCGATCGATCGCGGCCGGCTCTCGGTCGAAAAACTCGTCGAACTCTACGCCGAAAGTCCGGCTCGACTCCACGGACTCTATCCACGCAAGGGGACGATTCGACCAGGTGCCGATGCCGACCTGGTCGTCGTCGATCCGGATCGCGAGTGGGAGGTCGACGCGACCCGCTTTGAGAGTGCGGCGGACTACAGTCCGTTCGACGGGATGACGCTGACGGGAATGGCGACCGCGGTCTATCAGCGCGGAACGATGATCGCAAAAGGGGGGGAAACGGTGAGCGAACCCGGAGACGGTATCCGGCTGTCGTAATCGATCGGACCGTCCCGTCGGTTCTCGTTAGTCGTCTGCCTCGGTCATCGCCGTAAACACTTTTTCCGGTGAGGCGGGGAGCTCCGTGACGCGCCCGCCGATCGCGTCGTAGATGCCGTTTAAGATGGCGGCCGGCGTCGCAGTGATCGACGGTTCACCGATCCCTTTCGCACCGTACGGTCCGTTTCCGGACTCGGACTCGAGGATGATCGTCTCCATCTCCGGCGCGTCGGCCGTCGACGGCAGCTTGTAATCCGAGAGGTTTCGCGTGAGCGGAACGCCGTCGTCCAGGGAGTAATCCTCCATGAGCGCGTAGCCGAGTCCCTGAACCGCACCGCCTTCGATCTGTCCCTGAACGCGCGAGGGGTTGATCGCCTTTCCGACGTCGTGAGCGAGTGCGAGTTTGCTCACGGAGACCTCACCGGTGCGGGTGTTGACCTCGACCTCCGCGGCCTGGGTACTGAACGTGAAGTCCGGGAAGATCGATCCTTCGAGGATTTCGTCCTCGATCGGTGGCTCCGTCGGGGCGCGGAAGGTCTCTAGGTTCTGTAGCGGATTCCCCTCCGCGTGGCAGGCGATGACGACGTCGCTTACTGAAACCTCGTTCGTTCGGCCCGACGTGTGGACGACGCCATCGGAGATGTCCAGGTCGTCCGCGTCCTCCTCCAAGAGGTCCCCCGCTTTCTCGAGTATCTGCTGGCGGAGCGTATTGGCCGTCTTTCGAACCGCGTTTCCGGACATGTACAGTCCGCGCGAGGCGGTCACGGTCCCGCCCAGCGGAGTCGACTGCGTGTCGCTCGAATTCACCTGGATATCCTCGGTCGGAATACCGAGTTCCTCGGATGCGATCTGTCGCAGAGACTCGCGCTGTCCGCCGCCGAGGTCCGGAATACCGGAACGAACGATCGCGCTGCCGTCTTTCTCGAGTCCGACCCACGACGAGGAGATGTCCCCGAGATACCGCATCCGTCCGTACGATTGCCAGCTACTGGCAAAGCCCTGTCCGACGACGACGTCCGGATCGTCGGACTGGGACGGCTCCCCGAGCGCGTCGAGGGCGGCGTCCTGGGACTCTCCGAGCATGACTGCCGAATCGATCGGCTGACCCGTCGCCGTCGTATCCCCTCGCTCGAAATAGTTCTTCCGGCGGAGTTCGGCGGGGTCCATCTCGAGTTCGCGGGCGATGGCGTCGATCTGTTGTTCGACGCCGAACGTCGCTTCGACGGCACCGAACGAGCGGAACGCACTCCCCGGCGTGTTGTTCGTCAGCACGGAGTAGCCGTCGGCTTTCACGTTCGGAATGTCGTACGGGCCGGTGGAGTGATAGGTCGCGTACATCAGGATCCACGGGCTCAAGTAGACGTACGCACCGGAATCGGAGACTAGCTCTGACTCGACGGCGACGAGGTTTCCATCCTCGTCTGCGGCGTGTTTGTATCGGACGGTAAACGGCGATCGTTTGTGTCGACCGACGAACATTTCGTCGCGATCGTAGGTGAGTTTTACCGGTCGTCCGGTTTCCCACGTGAGCAAGGCGATGTACGGTTCGACGGTGAGGTCTTCTTTTCCGCCGAATCCGCCGCCCATAAGGGTTCCGCGGACGCGGACTTTGCTCTCGGGAAGGTCCAGAATCTCCGCGACCTCCCGGTATTGCTCGATAACCTGGGTCGCGACTCGAAGGTTCAACACGCCGTCATCGTCGATCCAGGAGACGCCGGATTCGGGTTCCAGATGTGCGTGCTCCTGGAACGACGTTTCGTAGGTGTCCTCGACGACGACCGCCGCGTCCTCGAACGCCTCGTCGACGTCACCCTCTCTGAGTTTCCAGCGGGCGATGACGTTGTTGCCTCCGTGAACCTCGGGTGCGTCCGGTTCCATCGCCTCTCTGGGATCGAAGACGCCCTCCTTCGACCCGTAGCTCACACGAATGCGCTCGGTCGCCTCGGAAGCGATCTGTGGATCCGTGGCCGCGACGATCGCGATCGGTTCACCGAAAAATCGGACGACGTCGTCCGCGAGTACCTGATGTTTGGCTTCGAGCAATCCGACCTCCTGAGATTGTCCAACGACGTTCGATGCCGACTTGTTGTTCGGGACGTCCGCAGCCGTAATGACGGCCTCGACGCCGTCTATCGCTTCGGCCTCGGACGTATCGACGTCTTCGATAGTGGCGGACGCGCGTGTCGATCGACACACGTTGGCGTGTAACAGTCCGTCCGCATCGAAGTCGTCCGCATACGTTAGCTCGCCGGTGACTTTCGAGCGGTCGTCCGGACCGTAGTGGCTGGTCCCGACGCTCGAGAACACCCGCTTCGTCTGCTGTTCCGTCTGGAGTTGATTAGCGGTCATACGTATTAGACGTGTGGGTAAGTACGATTTACCGTCCTGTGGTTGTCTGCACCGTCAGTCGAACCGACGGGAGAGCCCCGGAGTTCGACGACGAGTTCGCTCATACTACCGTACGAGTGATGATAGTACTATCAGTATTAAAATCTTTGGCGAGCCGACGGAGGCTGTCGGGGAAAACGACGATCTTCAGATGCGCGGGTGAAAGATGAGATGGAGTCCGAAGAGCCGATATCCGAATTCTTCGGTTTCGTCGGCTCGAAGGGCGACGTTCAATGAGACGGTTTGCTGTGACTTTTTACCGGGGCGACCGCGAGCTGTCCTGCGGTCGCTCCGGTAACGACTTACAGTAGACCGTATGAGAGGTCGGCAATCGTGAGGTAAAACCGCGGCCGACATGGGGCGAAGCTTTAATACCGTATCCGGGAGATCATTGAGATGACGCGTATGTCAGCGCAAACCGAGTACCACAGACCGGAAACCATCGATTCGGTCTGTGAGATGTTAGAGGAGTTATCCGATCCGACGATCGTTGCCGGGATGCAGTCCCTCGGATTACTGATGAAGGAGGGAATCGTCTCGCCAGAGACGCTGGTCGACATCAACGGTGTGGAGGGATTGGACGGAATCGAACGAGAGGACGACCACGTCCGCCTCGGCGCGATCGCAAACCACAGAGATGTCGAGTGTTCGGAGATCGTCACAGAGGGAGTTCCAGTTCTCGCGACGGCTGCGAGTGAGATCGCGGATCTCCAGATTCGAAACGCCGGAACGATCGGTGGTGCAACGGCGTACGCGGATCCGACGGGAGACTACCCGCCGGTTCTGATGGCGCTCGATGCCACGATCGTTTCCCGGACGACCGACGACGAACTCGAACGTGAGGCCGGAGAGTTCTTCACCGGCTTCTATGAGTGCGCGCTCGGTCCGTCGGAGCTGCTGACCGAGATCCGCGTTCCCACGATCGGTGACGGTGAAGGAACAGGATACGAGAAGTTGGCGTATCGAGAGAACGATCGGGCGATCGTCAACGTCGCGACGTATCTGTCCTTAGAGGACGACCGGTGTGGCTCCGCGCGGATCGTCGTCGGAAGCGTTTCCGACCGACCCGTGTTCGCACCGGACGCTGCGGACTCCCTCGTCGGGACGGCCGTAACGGACGACGATATCGCTGAGGCGGCCGAGGCGACAGCCGAAGAGGTTCCCATCGATCCCGATCCCACGGTTTCGGTCGACTACCGACGATCGATGGTCCGAAACCTGACCGAAAAAACGCTTCAGACCGCGCGCGAGGAGGGACACCAATGACAGAACTGACCCTGACGGTAAACGATGAACAGCAAACGATCGACGTCGATCCGTCGAAACCACTCGTCGACGTTCTTCGTGACGATCTGGGACTAACCGGAACGAAAAAAGGCTGCTCCACCGGCGTCTGTGGAGCTTGTACCGTTCGAATCGACGATGAACCCCGAAAAGCCTGCATGCACATCGCAGGAATGGTCGACGGCAAATCGATCGAGACCATCGAAACCCTCTCCGACGGGGACGATCTCCACCCCGTGCAGGAAGCCTTCCTCGAGGAGTTCTCGCTCCAGTGTGGGTTCTGTACGCCCGGGTTCATCATGTCCGCTGTCGCGTTGCTCGAGGAGAACCCGGATCCGACCGACGAGGAAATCGAGACCGCACTCCACGGGAACACCTGTCGCTGTACCGGATACGACATGATCTTCGAGGGCGTAAAGCGGGCAGCGAACGAGATGAACAACGAGTCAGCGGCCCAGCCAGCCGACGATTAGGCACGACCGACGGTGGCGCTGGCGCACACGATCGAGCAACTCGAATCGTCGTACTCCGAGACGGAACGAGCGGCGGCGAAGGGTTTTTGCGGAACCGTTGAGATGAGTGCGTATGTCCCGCACTGTACGAATCGTCCACCTCGATCCGGACTGGTTTGGTGACGTAGAACAAGAACGACGAGCGTTCGAACGGGAGTTCGACGCGGTCCGTGTCGACGCCGTCGACGTGCCGGCCGACGCGTCTGCTGGCGAAATCGCACGAGAAGTCGGAGAGGCTGATGCACTCCTCACCCACTACACCGACGTATCGGGGCCGCTGATGGACGCGACTGGATGTTCGGTCGTCAGCCGGTACGCCACCGGTATCGACGGCATCGACGTCGAGGCGGCCACCGAACGTGGCGTCAAGATTGCGAACGTTCCAACCTACTGTGACCGGGAGGTGGGCGAACACGTGGCCACGCTCGCGATGGCCTGTCTCCGAGGACTCCCGCAGTACACCTCCTCGACCGCCGACGGAGAGTGGGACTGGAGCGCGGTCGATCCGGTGAGATCGTTCTCGGAACTCTCGTTCGGGTTTCTCGCGTTCGGGAACAAAGCCCGTGCGGCCGCGGATATCGCGACCGCCGTCGGCTTCGAGTGTCTCGCCGCCGACCCGTTCCTCGACGACGAAACGATCGAGCGTGCCGGCGTCGAACCCGTCGAGTTCGACGAACTGATCGAACGGTGTGACGTGCTATCAGTTAACGCCCCATTGACCGACGAAACCAGAGAGATCATCGACGAAGACGTCCTCGAGCGGATGCCCGACTCGAGCGTTCTCATCAACACCTCGCGGGGGGAACTCGTCGACGAAAGCGCGTTGCTCGACGCCCTCGAGGACGGGCCGTTGCTCTCGGCCGGCCTCGACGTCCTCGCGAACGAGCCGCCGGCCGAGACGAATCCGCTGCTGGGCCGGTCCGACGTGTTCGTGACGCCACACGCCGCCTGGTACTCCGAGCGGTCGGTGGACGAACTCATCGAGAAGGGATCGGAGGCGGTAATCGCGGCATACGAGGAACATCAACACGAAGGGATCGTCAACCCCGAGACGCTCGAGTGATCGGCCCCGTCTCGGTGAACCACCGAACGGAGACCAAACGACTTTATTGATCCTGTGACAGCTAGTATCATGAACGCGAACGGATGCGCCGACCGGATCGTTCGGATGCCCGAGTCGGGCATCAGAGAGGTCTTCGACAAAGCGGCACAGTACGACGACATCGCGGACCTCAGTATCGGGGAACCGGACTTTACGACGCCGGAACCGATCATCGACGCGGTCGACGAGCGGGTCAGGGCGGGGGCAACACACTATACGCCGACGGCAGGTCGATCCGATCTTCGCGAGTCGCTTTCGAGAAAGCTCGCACGGGAGAACGACATCTCGGTCGATCCCGAATCGGAGGTTCTCGTCACACCCGGGGCGATGGGCGCGCTGTTCGAGTCGATACACTCGCTCGTCGATCCCGGTGACGAAGTCGTCATCCCCGAGCCGTTCTGGCCGAACTACCACGGTCACGTCGCCAGCGCCGGGGGAACCATCGTTCCCGTCGAGACGGACCGAAAAGACGGTTTCGTCCCGTCGCCTGATCGCATCGCCGACGCGATCACGGCCGACACGAAACTGCTCGTACTGAACACGCCATCGAACCCGACCGGGGCGGTGATTCCGCAAGCCACGCTAGAGCGGATCGCGTCGGTCGTCGACGAGGCCGACATCTGGTGTCTCGTCGACGAGACGTACGAGTCACTCGTCTACGACGACCGCGAACACTACTCGATCGCGAGCGATCCGGCACTGTTCGACAGGACGGTGACGGTCCACAGTTTCTCGAAGGCGTACGCGATGACCGGATGGCGGGTCGGCTACGTCTCCGGGCCGTCCCATATCATCGATTCGATCCGCGTACTTCAAGAACACACCGTCTCGAGCGTCGCGGAACCCGCACAGGTCGCCGCGATGGCCGCACTCGAGTCGCCGGAACTTCTCGAGGAGATACGCGAGACGTTCGATCGACGGCGAACGCTGATGGTCGACCGTCTCGGGTCGGTGCCGGGCCTCTCGCCGGTCGACCCTGCCGGTGCGTTCTACGTCTTTGCCGAACTCACCGGAACCGAACTCGACAGTCGCTCGGTCGTGATGCGGCTACTCGAAGACGAACAGGTCGCCGTCGTCCCCGGTTCCGTCTTCGGAGAATCGGCCGAATCGTTCCTTCGCCTCTCGTATGCGACTAACGAGGCGACGATCGAAGACGGAACGGATCGGATGCGACGCGTTTTCGAGTCGTTCTCGGCGTAATTCCGGCCTGGCTTTTAAACCATTGGCGTACGGTGAGTGATCGCTTACCGTACTCTACCGACAACGATAGGGCAACGATGAACTTCGACTGGCCACAGGAGTACGCGCTGATCAAGCAGGTGATCGCTGACATCGTCGAGGACTACCCCGACGAGTACTGGCGCGACGTCCGCGCCGAGAATCGGTTTCCGACGGAACTGTATCAGGACCTCGCTGACGGCGGCTGGCTGGGGATTCTCTTTCCCGAGCGCTTCGACGGACAGGACATGGACCTGCTCGCGTTGCTGGCCGTCGTAGAGGCGCTTGCCGAAGAGGGCGCGTGGATCGGTGCCGTCTCGCTCATCTCCGGGCCGGTGTTCGGGGGACTCTCGGTCCTCGAGCACGGGACCGAAGCCCAAAAAGAGCGCTACCTGCCGTCGATCGTCGACGGGAGCGAACGCTGGGCGCTCGGCGTGACGGAGGCGAACGCGGGACTGAACACGACGAACATCCAGACGAAGGCCGAACGGGACGGCGACGAGTTCGTCATCGAGGGCGGCAAGCAGTTCATCTCGGGCGTGGACCACTCCCATCGAATGCTCTTGCTCGCCCGGACGACGGCAAAAGCCGACGTGGACTCGCCGGCCGACGGCATCACGATGTTCATCCTCGATCTCGAGGACGACGCCATCAGCTACGACGAGATCGACCTGGACATCTACTATCCAGAGCGGACGTTCGAGATTCAACTCGACGAGGTGAGAGTGAGCGAGGAGGACGTCCTCGGGACGGTCGACGGGGGCTTCCAGCAGCTGTTCGACACGCTCAACACCGAACGAATCATCCTCGGGGCGTGTTCGTGGGGGGCGGGAAAGACCGTTCTCGACGCCGCCGTCGAACAGGCTCGCGAGCGCGTCGTCTGGTCGGAACCGATCGGCGGCCATCAGGCGATCCAGCACCCGCTCGCGGACGCCTACGCGGACCTCGAGAGCGCCAGATTGGTCCTCAGAAAGGCAGCCTGGCAGCAGTCGAACGGTCGCGACGGAGTCGGAGAGGCCGCGAACCTGGCGAACCTTCAGGCGGGGAAAGCGGCCTGGAGCGCCGCCGAAGCGTCGATGACGACGTTCGGCGGTATGTCGGTCGCCTCGGAGATGGGCGTCGCGGCCGCGTGGGGATTCATCCGCCACGCCAGGACGGTCCCCGTCAGCGAGGAGATGATCCGAAACTACCTCGGACAGCACACTCTCGGACTCCCGAAGTCCTACTGATCATGCTCAGCCACTACACCGTCCTCGAGGTCGGAGACTACGTCGCCGTCCCCTACGCAGGGAAACTGCTCGCGGACTGCGACGCGGAGGTCATCAAAGTCGAGCCGCCGGACGGTGACTCCGCACGTCGCGTCGCACCCTTCGTCTCCGGTGACGGCCGGAGCGAAAGCGCCGTCTTCGGCTACCTCAACACGAGCAAGCGAAGCCTCACGCTCGCTGAATCCAGCGACCGCGCGCCCGAACTGCTCGAGGAGCTGATCGAGACGCTCGGAGTCGATCTCGTCGTCGAGGACCGACTGGACGCCTACGGACTGGACGCCCGCGAGTTACAGACCAGACACGACGGCCTCACGGTCGTCTCGGTGACCGGGTTCGGATCCGACGGTCCGTTCGCGGACTATAGCGCCCCCGAGATCGTCGCGATGGCCGAGAGCGGGCAGATGAACAAGATGGGGTATCCGGGAGAACCACCGCTGCGTCCGCGGGTCAAAAGCGCCGACTACTGGGCGGGCCAGCACGCGGCGATCGGCGGCCTCGCATCGCTGCTGTCTCGCGACCTGCAGGACGACTCCGGACAGCACGTCGACGTCGCCGCGAGGGACGTCGCGATCACGTACATGGAAGGGTTCGTCGCCGGATTCTCATGGTCCGGCGCGTGCACGGAGCGGACCGGCCTGGGCTATCCCGATCAGGACGGTCAGCCCGGGTTGCCGGCGCTGTACGAGACGGCCGACGGATACATCTCCGCGGCAGTTAGCGACGCGCGGTGGGGAACGTTCTGCGAAGACGTCCTCGAGCGACCGGAGCTGACCAGCGACGAGCGCTTTTCGACGCCGGAAGCGCGCCTCGAGAACCTCCCCGAACTGAGAGACGTGGTCGAGTCCTACACCGGCGAGCAAGACAAGTGGGCGCTCTTCGAGGAGTTTCAGGCGAACGGAATCCCCTGTGGCATCGTCCAGACGCCGACGGAACTCCTCGAGTTCGACCACCTCCACGACCGGGAGTTCTGGGTTGACCTCGAGTTGCCGAACGGGGAGACGGTGACCAGTCCCGGCTTCCCGTTCCGCGTCGACGGATCGCCGGTTCCGATGGGGTCGCCGCCAGCGCTCGGGGAGGACAACGAGCTGTACGACGAGCTCGAACGAGACCGAACGCGACTCGCCGCGTCGGGGGTGATCCGATGACGGACCGACCCGATCCGAACGAGGGGTCCGACTCGCACGACGACGAAGCCGCGAAACCGCTCGAGGGGATCCGCGTGCTCGACTTTTCGTGGGTGTACGCCGGCCCGCACGCGACGAAGCACCTCGCCGCGCTCGGTGCCGACGTCGTGAAAGTCGAATCGAAGTACAAGCCGGACATGATGCGGTACGGCTACACCTACGACGAGTTCGACTCCGCGGACAGTCCGAACGTCTCCGCGTTCTACAACGAGTTCAACCTCGGCAAGCGAAGCCTGCGGCTGAACCTCAAACGCGAGCGAGGTCGGGAACTCGCGCTCGAACTCGCCGCCGCGGCGGACGTCTGGGTCGAGAACTTCTCGCCGGGCTTTCTGCGTTCGATCGATCTCGACTACGAGTCGGTCAGCGCCGTCAATCCGGAGATCGTCTACGTCTCGATGCCGGGGTGGGCCTCCTCCGGTCCGGCCGCCGACTACCGCGCCTGGGGGATGAACCTCGAGTCGATGGCCGGCCTCGATCACCTCTCGGGCACTCCCGACGATCCGCCGACACCCGCAGGGTTCTCCTGGCCAGACCCCACGTCAGGCGTGATGGCCGTGTTTTCGGTTCTGGCCGCACTCGCCGGCCGAGAGTCGACGGGGAAAGGGCGATACGTCGAGATTCCACAGTTCGAAACGACCGTTTCCCTGCTCCACTCGGCCCTCTCTGTCGCCGACATCACGGGCGAGTCCGGCGAGCGGATGGGCGCTCGCGACGAGGACCGGCGGTTCGTCCAGGGAGTGTACGAGTGTCGCGGCGAGGACGACTGGCTCGCCGTCGCAGTTGGGACGGACGACCAGTGGCGGGCGCTCTGTTCAGTCATCGAACGACCGGAGTTAGCGACGGATCCCGAACTCGAGTCACACGCGGCCCGGATACGACATCACGACCGGTTCGACGCCGTCCTCGAGTCCTGGACTCGGAAGCGGGACGCAGAAACCGCTCGAACGATCCTCCAGGAACACGGCGTTCCGGCCGGCCGCGTCGCCAACGAACGCGATCTCGTCGAGGACGATCCACAGCTCCACCAACGGACTCTCTTCGTCCGACACGATCACCCGGAGGTCGGTGAGCAGACCTACACGGGCTTTCCGAGCGAGTTCTCGGAAGACGATGTCAACCCTCCGTCACGGAGTCCGCTCTTCGGTGAACACACCGACGACGTCCTTCGCGACTGGCTCGGGACGTCGCCGGAACGGATCGATCGGCTTCGAGCCGACGAGGTACTCTACTGAGGTGTACGGTCCGTTGTGACGGTGTACCGACCCAACCGGCGAACAGTATAACGTGGCTCCGGTCCGTACGGCCGGTATGCACGAGGCGACGATGTCGATCGAGTACGGAAGTCTGTACGCGGACCTCTCGACGGAGTACGACGTCGACGTCGAGCTGTGGTGTAACAACCGCTGGGATATCATCTACCTGCGCGGCGCCAACGCAGGCCACGCGGTCGAGGCGCTCGAGGGGGAACTCGGCGTCTACGATACGGTTTCGGACGAAACGGACGTACTCGTATTTACGAGTACGTGCCTCCGTCGCCACGGGGACGACTTCATCGAAGAGTACCTAGAGCGCCACGACTGTCGAGCGATCCCGCCGCTCAGCTACGACACGGGCGAGATCCACCTGCGGATCGTCGCCTCCGCGTTCGCGGACCTCTCGAATCTCTTCGAGGATCTTTCAGACCGGTTTCAGGTCTCGGTAGTGTCGAAGCGGGAGCTCGAGACCGTCGGCTACGATCTGCTCGTTCCGCGGATGACCGGGGCGAAGCTGACCGATCGCCAGCGAACGGCCATTCGAACCGCGTTCGACCGCGGCTACTACGAGATTCCGCGCGGCTCTCGAACCGCGGATCTGGCCGACGAACTCGGCATCGATAGACGAACGTTCGAATATCACCTCCGGCGAGCGGAAAACGAAATCGTCGAACAGTTCCTCGCGACAGACTGAGTCGGATACCGAACTCGAACGCAGATTACAGGGACGTCCGCGCGGAGACTACGGAACGATCACAGGAACAAAAAGCCTCCTCGAGAAGGAATGGGTCGACTCTAGGCGGCCGAATCCGGGAGAACGGAACGGATTCGCTCGTCGAGCAGTCCCGATCGGACGAGCGTTCCAACGGCGTCGATCTCGTCGTGGAGCGGCCGGTCGTCCTCGAGCGGTGGGACGAGTTCGCGAACGGCATCGTAAACGAGATCGGTGCCCCGGCCGTGTCCGAGATCGTCGTCGACGAACTCCGCAGCCTGACAGGCACACAGCAACTCGATCGCGACAACGGTGATGAGGTTGGAAACACCCCGGCGCGCGTTGAGGGCGCTCTGAGCGCTCATACTGACGTGATCCTCCTGATTGCCGCTGACGGGCGTCGAGTCGATCGACGCCCGACCGATCGATCGGAGTTCGTTCAGCATCGCAGTCGCCGTGTACTGTGCGATCATGTAGCCGGAGTTGAGGCCGCTGTCAGGGGTCAAAAACGGCGGCAGGTGTGACTCCTGAACGTTCGGATTGATCAGCCGGTCGACGCGCCGCTCGCTGATGGCAGCCAGTTCGGTCAGCGCGCTCAGGGCGTAATCCAGCCGGAGCGCGAGTGGTTCGCCGTGGAAGTTGCCGCCCGAAATGACCCTCGCGTTCGGGGTTCCGGTCGCGCGATCACCGATCCGGTCACCCGAAAACAAAAGCGGATTGTCGGTCGCGCTGTTGAGTTCGGTCTCGACCGCTTCCCGGAGGTGGACGAGCGCATCCCGGACCGCGCCGTGGACCTGCGGAATACAGCGCATAGAGTACGCATCCTGAATGCGATCGCAATCTCGGTGGGACAGAATAATCTCCGAGTCCTCGAGTAAGAGGGCAACGTCTCGAGCCGTCTCGAGTTGGCCGGCGTGCGGGCGCGCCTCGTGGATCGCGGGCTCGGTGATCGCATCGGTCCCCATCGAAACCTCGATCGACAGCGATCCGGCGGCGTCGGCGGCGGACAATGCGCGCTCTGCGTCGATAAGAAACAGCGAGGCGAGTCCGACGGTCAACTGGGTGCCGTTGATCAGCGCCAGCCCCTCTTTCGCCGTCAGCGTGACCGCCTCGAGGTCGACTGACTCGAGCGCCTCTTGCCCGGACATACGCGCGTCGGCTTCGCTCGGCTGGGGTCGTCGATCGTCCGTATCCACGACGGCCTCGCCCTCTCCGATGAGGACCAGCGACGCGTGTGCAAGCGGGGCGAGATCTCCGCTCGCTCCGAGACTTCCGCGCGACCGGACGACCGGGTGAACGCCGCGATTGAGCATCTCCACCAGGCGATCGACGACCAGTTCGCGGATCCCCGAGTAGCCGACCGCCAGCGCGTTGATCCGGGTCACCAGAAGAGCCCGAACCTCCGGCCGCGTCAGCACGCGACCCGCACCGGAGGCGTGGCTCCGCAAAAGGTTCGTCTGCAGCTGATCGATCTTGTCCGGCGAGATTCGCTCGTCGACCAGTTCACCGAATCCCGTGTTCAAGCCGTAGGCCGTCGCGCCGCTGTCGACGATCTCCTCGACGCGCTCGCGCGCATCTCGAATGTCCGCTCGCGTCTCCTCGGGCACCGTAACGGGGGCATCGTCGCGTGCGACCGCGACGACGTCCTCCGGACGGAGCGAGGAGCCGTCACAGACGACCGGCTCCCGTTCAACCATGGACGACCTCGCCGTCTTTGACGACGGTTTCGACACGATTCACGCCGAAACTGTAGGGAACGTGGACGTGTGACGGCGCGTCGAGTACGCAGAGATCGGCGGGCCCGCCGACCTCGAGCCGGCCCGGTCCGTTCGGCCGGTCGATCGCGGCCGCCGCGTTGCGCGTCGCGCCGATCAACGCCTCCGCGGGCGTCATTCGCATCCCGACGCAGGCGAGCGTCGTGGCGAATCCCATACTGTGGGAGTGACAGTTCGGATTGAAATCGGTTGCCAGCGCGACCGGCGCGCCGGCCTCGAGCATGCCGCGAGCGTCGGCGTACTCGGTCCGGAGACCGAACGCCGTGCCGGGGAGCAACACCGGAACCGTTCCGGCGTCGATCAACGCCCGGACGTCGTCCGAGGTGGCGTTGAGCAGGTGATCCGCGCTGGTCGCACCGACGTCGGCCGCGAGCTGTGTCCCTCCCAGGTGGACGAACTCCTCGGCGTGGGCCTTCGGTGACAGTCCGCGCTCCCGTCCCGCCTCGAGGATTCGGCGGGATTGGGCGACGTCGAAGACGTCCTCCTCGCAGAAGACGTCACAGAACTCCGCGACGCCCTGATCCGCGACGGCGGGGAGTTGCTCGTCGACCACCTCGTCGACGTACTCGTCGGTGTCCCGGTCCTCCGGGACGGCGTGAGCACCCATGTACGTCGCGACGAGATCGATCGGATGTCGCTCGTTGGCCCGATCGATCACCTCGAGCATCCGAAGTTCGGTTTCCGTATCGAGTCCGTAACCGGATTTGACCTCGACGGTCGTCGAGCCGTGGGCGAGCATGAGATCGAGGTGATCGAGGAGGTTCGCGAGAAGGGTTTCAGTGTCGGCTTCGCGAGTGGCCCGGACCGTTCGAAGGATCCCGCCGCCCTCGGCCATAATCTCCTGGTAGCTCTTGCCGCGGAGCTTCGCTTCGAACTCGTCGGATCGGTCCCCGGCGAACACCGCGTGGGTGTGGGGATCGACGAACCCCGGCTGAACGGTCTTTCCGGCCGCGTCGATCGCCGTCGCAGCGTTCTCCGGCGGGTAGTCGCGGGTGACCGTCGCTGTCTCACCGACGGCCGCGATCTCGCCGTCGACGACCGCCACCGCGCCGTCCGCGATGGTCTCGAGGCCGGCTGCCGGCCCCGCATCGTCTGCGTCGCTGACGGCTGCGACCTCCGCCGCGCCGTGGACGACGAACTGGAGATCGGTCACGCCGATCGTCCCCCGGTCATCGGTCGTCACGCATCGGAACGGCGACGTTCGACTGCTGGGCTTCGTCTACGGCATCCTCGTACCCCGCGTCGGCGTGTCTGATGACGCCCATTCCCGGATCCGTGGTGAACACGCGACGGGCCTTCTTCGCGGCGAGTTCCGTGCCGTCGAGGACGACGTGATTGTTCGCGTGCAGCGAGTTCCCGATTCCGACGCCGCCACCGTCGTGGACGCTAACGATGTCGGCACCGGCGGCACAGTTGACCAGCGCATTCAGGATCGGCCAGTCGGCAACGGCGTCCGTGCCGTCGCGCATGTCCTCGGTTTCACGGAACGGGCTCGCGACGCTTCCCGCGTCGAGGTGGTCGCGCGTGACGACGACCGGCGCGGCGATCTCGCCCTCGGAGACGAGTTCGTTGATCCGAAGGGCGAATCTGGCACGTTCGGTGAGGCCGTCGTCGTGGCCGTCGGTGCTGTAGCCGAGCCAGCAGACCCGACTCGGCAGGCCCTGGAACTGTACTTGCTCCTGGGCGAGATCGATCCAGCGGCTGAGGTGTTCTTTCTCCGGGAACAACTCGAGGACGGCCTCGTCAGTTCGGTAGATATCCTCCGGATCGCCCGATAGCGCGGCCCAGCGGAACGGACCCTTGCCGCGACAGAACTGCGGACGGATGTACGCCGGAACGAATCCGGGGAAATCGAACGCGTCGTCCCGATCGAACGCGTCCTGGACCTGTCCACGGATGTTGTTCCCGTACTCGAATGCGATCGCGCCTCGTTCTTGAAGCTCGAGGATGCCGTCGACGTGGCGCTCCATCGTCTCCAGGCTCTTCGCCCTGTACGTCTCGGGGTCTTCCTCGCGGAGGTCGTCGGCTTCCTCGACCGCGTATCCCGACGGGTAGTACCCCTCCAGAGCGTCGTGGGCGCTGGTCTGGTCGGTGATCACGTCCGGAACGAACTCCCGCTCGAGCAGTCCCTCGAGCAAATCGGCTGCGTTGACGTGAACGCCGACGCTGTAGGGTTCGTTCGCCGCCGCGGCCTCCTCGGCGCGTTCGATGGCCTCGTCGATGTCGTCGGTCTTTTCCATACAGTAGCCCGTCTCGATGCGGCGATCGATCCGGGTCTCGTCGACCTCGGCCGCGATGCAGACGCCCTCGTTCATCGTGACCGCAAGCGGCTGTGCCCCGCCCATTCCGCCGAGGCCGGCGGTGACGGTGATCGTTCCCGAGAGATCGCCGTCGAAGTTCTGGCGAGCCAGTTCCGCGAGCGTCTCGAAGGTTCCCTGGATGATTCCCTGAGTCCCGATGTACGCCCACGAGCCGGCCGTCATCTGGCCGTACATGATCTTTCCCTCGGCCTCGAGTTCGTGGAAGTGCTCCCAGTCGTCCCACTTCCCGACGAGGTTCGAGTTCGCGATGAGAACGCGCGGTGCCATCTCGTGGGTCCGGAATCGGCCGACCGGCTTGCCCGACTGAACGAGCAGCGTCTCGTCGTCGTCGAGATCTCGAAGCTCCCCGAGGATCGCATCGTAGGCGTCCCAGCTTCGAGCAGCCCGTCCGGAACCGCCGTAAACGACGAGGTTTTCGGGATCCTCACCGACCTCCGGATCGAGGTTGTTGTTGAGCATCCGGAGCGCCGCCTCCTGGCGCCAACCCTCACACTCGAGGTCGGTGCCGGTCGGCGCACCCTGATACTCCCGCCACTGCTCGCTCGGCGTGCCGCGATCGAAATCCGCCGTTTGTTGGTTCTCGGCCATAGATAGTGAGTCATTCCCAAGGACACTCAACCCTGTTCCGCCTAGCGGCGGGTTTTAAATAGTACGGGTGAAAGATACGGCTATGACACTGTACGAAGCGACGTTTCGAGTCGCCCACGAGAGTGCATACGCCGAACTCACCGAGGGACGAGATCTTCGCCTCGACATGTGGTGTAACGACCACTGTGACATGATCCGAGCGTCGGGAACCGACCACGACGTGTTGATCGATCGTCTCGAGGCACACGTTGGAATCAGGGACATGTACCGGGAAGACGAACGGCTGCTGCTCATTACGAACGACTGTCTGCGATCACACCAGGAGCCCCTGATCGAAGCCTACCTGAGCGAACACGGCTGTTTACTGTGGCCGCCACAGCAATACGAGCACGGACAGCTGCTCGTTCGAGTGCTCGCGCTGACCGAGAGTAGTCTCTCCGAACTCTATCAACAGCTCGTCGACGACTTTCCGGTCACCGTCGAATCGAAGCTTCGACGGACCCACGACGTCCTCGATAACATCGTCGATCAGTCACACTCGGTGACCGCCGGATTGACGAACCGACAGACGGAAGCGCTCATCGCCGCCCACGAATACGGATTCTACGAGATTCCGCGGGACAATACGTCCGAAGAGATCGCAACACACCTCGACCTCAGTCGGAGAACGTTCGAAGAGCACCTTCGACGAGCCGAAGGAAAAATCGTCAGTGAAGTCCTCTCGGAAATCGATTGACCTCTCGGAAGTCACAAACGACGGCGAGCGAGAGCACTGGGGGAACGAGACACGAGCACTGGGGGGAGCGAGACACGAGCGCTGGGACAGCGAGACATAGATGATACGAACTGCCGTACCTACCGGTGCAACCGCGGGAGTTCGGAACTGAGTGACGCCAGCCCGCCCACTGTCCGCGCGATACTCGATCGGTCAAGAAAAACGCTACAATGCGTATTGTCGCCGCGTTAGGCCGTGATCTGTGAGAACTCCTCGAACCAGCCTGAACTGTGTTCGGCAAAGAGATCCAGATCGGTCTCGAGAAGCTGGTCGAAGTCCTCCTGCGTCGTCGGGAACGCCGTATCGCCTTGCATCCACTCGAGCGGTTCGATGTTCTGGTTGAGCATCGGAACCTGGAGGTGCTCCATCCAACTCTGTTGGACGTCCTCTCGCAGTGCCGTGTTGATGAACTCTTGTCCCCAGTAGAGCTGTGACTCGTCCTGGTTTCGCGGCGTGTACATCCCGTCCATACGGACTGTCGCACCCTCCTCAGGTATGATCCAGTCCACCGGTTCACCGTCGTCCTGTGCGGCGACGATATTATTGGGTAGGTACGCCATCGCGTAGGCGACCTGGCCCTCTCGAAGCGTCTGTCCCAGCGACTGATCGGTTCCGAGGTACCCGAGGTTCGGCTCGAGGTCGCGAGCGAGGTCCCACGCCGGCTCCATCTCGTCTGCGGGACCCAGTTCGGTATCGCTGAGTTCTGCAAGCACCGAAATCAGCCCGCCACCTGGCGGATCGTTGTACGCTCCGAGCATGTCCTCGTACATCGGATCCCAGAGTTCGTCCCAGGAGCTGACGGGTTCACTGTCGCCCGTGAGGTCCTCGACGACGTCCTCGTTGTAACACAGGGCGTAGGTGTACGGATACAGGTTGATGTACGGGAGATCACCGTCGATGTCCGGCCTTGCCATATCCTGGGCCTGATCGATGTTCGGTACGATGTCAGGGTTGAGATCCGCGGCCAGACCCTGTCGGTAGGACGTATGAATTGTCGTGTTGAGGTCCCAGACGACCGTTATCGGCGGCTCTCGATCTTGCTGAACCGCCGTTCGGATGTCACCCCGCATCACCGGACCGTCCGTGTTATCGTATACGACGTCGATGTCCGTTTCGTCCGTGAACACCTCACCGACGTTCGCAGCCAGACTCTCTTCCCAGACACCACCCCAGGCCCGGACGGTTATTTGATCCGGTTTCTCCGGTTCTTCGCTGTCGGGTTGTGTCTGTTCCCCCGAGTCATCACCGCCGTTGCCGTCGCCGTTTCCATCGCCACCCAGACAGCCTGCGACACTCGTTCCAACGACCGTTGCCCCACCGGCCAGCATGGCCCGCCTCGAGACCAGTTGCCGCCGCGTTTCGGATAGCAGACTCTCCGCCTTGTTATTTGCACACACAGTTATCCACACCCCTTGTTCTGATCCAAATGTCTTAACCGTTTTGGCGAAATCAAGAACCGTTGCTGGGGAAACGTCGATGGAAAACGAGGGAGTCCGTCCCTCGAGTAAAAATCAGACGGCTGCGTTAGGCCGTGATCTGTGAAAACTCCTCGAACCAGCCGGAACTGTGTTCAGCGTAGACGTCCAGGTCGGTGGTGAGAAGCTGGTCGAACTCTTCTTGTGACGTCGGGAACGCCGGATCGTCATCCATCCACTCGAGCGGATCGATGTTCTGGTGCAGCATAGGCACCTGCAGTTCTTCCATCCAGTTTTGCTGTACGTCTTCTTCCAGAGCCGTGTTGATGAATCGTTGTCCCCAGTACTGTTGCGATTCGTCCAGGTTGCGTGGCGTGTACATGCTGTCCATTCGAACCAGCGCTCCTTCCTCGGGGATGGTCCAATCGACCGGTACCCCATCGTCCTTTGGAGCCACGATATTGTTCGGCAAGTACGCCATTGCGTAGGCGATCTGTTCTTCCTGGAGTACCTGTCCCAGGGATTGGTCAGTTCCGAGATACCCGATATTGGGTTCGAGCTCACGAGCGAGATCCCACGCCGGCTCCATCTCGTCGGCAGGACCGGGTTCGGTGTCGGAAAGTTCCGCGAGTACCGGAATGAGTCCATCACCAGGTGGGTCGTTGTACGCACCCAGCATGTCCTCGTACTGTGAGTCCCAGAGCTCGTCCCAGGAGTCCACGGGCTCTCTGTCACCCGTGAGATCCTCCAGTACGTCCTCGTTGTAACACAGCGCGTAGGTGTACGAGTAGAGGTTGACGTACGGCAGATCCCCGTCGACGTCGGGTCGTGCCGAATCGCTCATCTGATCGGTGTTCGTGACGACCTCAGGGTCGAGGGGCGCAGCTAACTCCTGACGGTAGGACGTATGAGTTATCGTATTCAGATCCCAGACGACGGTGATCGGTGGTTCACGATCCTGTTGAATCGCCGTTCGGATATCCCCACGCATGACCGGACCATCCGTGTTGTCGTAGACGACGTCGATGCCCGTTTCGTCCGTGAATACCTCTCCGACGTTCGATTCGAGGCTGTCCTGCCAGATCCCACCCCAGGCGCGGACGGTTATTTGATCCGGTTTCTCCGGTTCTTCGCTGTCGGGTTGCGTCTGTTCCCCCGAGTCATCACCGCCGTTACCGTTACCGTTTCCGTCGCCACCCAGACAACCCGCGATACTCGTTCCAACGACCGTTGCCCCACCGGCCAACATGGTCCGCCTCGAGACCGGTTGCCGCCGCGTTTCGGATGGTGTATTTCCCACCACATCATTTGCACACATGGTCAACAACTATTCCTTTTGTTGCCGATTGCTTAATCTTTTCGGGAAAGCAGATATGGTGTTCGAGAGGAATGCCTCGTTGATATAAATAGTTCGGCTCTGTCATAAACAGATTGACTTTTGTATGAGGATTGCTAGAGTGAATACGTTCACCGCAAGCAGTGTGACGAGCAATCTGCGACACATTATTATAAATGATCGAAAGTGAGATAAGCAGAGATCGAATGCAACGTCGGCTAGATAGGCTCTGGGAGATCGGAAAGACCGACCGCGGCGGGGTAACACGCCTCGCGTACTCCGAAGAAGAAAACGACGCCTTCGAGTACGTTCTCGAGGAGATCTCTGCGATCGATTCGATGGCCGTCGAAGAGGACTCGATTGGAAACGTCTTCGCGACGACAGCACCAGAGGCCTCCGAATCGCTCTATCTCGGAAGTCATCTCGACTCCGTGTTCAACGGGGGACGGTTGGACGGGACGCTGGGCGTCGTCGCCGCCCTCGAGGCGATCGAGGCCGTCGAGGCCAGTGACGAAGAGCCGGAGATTCCGCCGACGCTCGTTCTTTTTCGCGCGGAAGAATCCGCACGGTTCGGTCAGGCGATGATCGGAAGCAGGGGCGCACTCGGCCTGTTGACGACGGAGGATTTTTCGGTCGTCGATCAGAGCAACGTTCCGCTGTGGCGTGCGATGCAAGAAGCCGGATTTCAGCCCGAAAACCTTTCGGAACCGACGCTCGATCTGAATCGGATCGCGGGCTTTCTCGAACTCCACATCGAGCAAGGTCGCGTCCTCGATGAAACGTCGACCAACGTCGGCGTCGTCTCGAGCATTCGAGCGCCAGTTCGGTATCGCTTCGAAGTGCTCGGAGATTACGATCACTCGGGTGCAACGCCGATGAGCATGCGTCGCGATGCGATCGCCGGGGCGGCGGAGATGATAACCGCCGTCGAAGAAATCGGGATCGAATTCGACCAAGACGGAGATATCGTCACGACGGTCGGGGATATCACGGTCTCAGAGGGCGCGATCAACAAGGTCTGCGGGGAGCTTTCGTTCCCGGTGGACGTTCGGAGCAACGACCGTCAGTTTCGCGACCGGATCGAAGAACGGATCGTCAGCAGCCTCGAAGCGATCGCTGAGGACCGAGATCTCGTACTGAACACCGAGTGTATCAACCAGACCGATCCAGTCGAACTCGACGAGGACATGATGGAACACCTCCTCGAGACCGCCGAGTCGATCGGAACGTCGTATCGTCGGCTCCCGAGTGGCGGCGGCCACGACGCGATGAACGTACAGCGGCTAAACATCCCGACTGGAATGCTCTTCGTCCCGAGCGTCGACGGGGTCAGTCACAATCCTGCGGAGGAAACGAGCGAAGACGCGATCGAGGACGCCGCAACCGTTTTCGCACGGTCGATCGTCGACGGCGTTCCCTGACGGAAACTGCTGTATCGGGTTCCAGTACAGCCCAGGGCGGGAAACCGTTGTACAAACTGTTACGGCGATACGTACCAGTCAGGAGCGAGACGGCCCGTGAATCGTCACGCGACTGTATCGGATGTAATCGCTGAAGGCAGCCGGGGTATCGTGTCGGATACCGGTCGAATTCCCGTCGGTTGTACTACTGAGGTCATTTTCAATTCCGACTGGCGTGTAATACGTCTCGAGATGCCAACGAACCGGGGCGTAATGCGTGTCGATTTGCCAAAGATATATATGTGCCTCTGGAAATCCAATAGTATGGACATGGATGCGACTGAGCCCCAGGCAACAAGCGCGTCGGAATCAAACGCGAGCGAGGCGGACCGCGACGTCGCCGTTCAAATCGCTAATGTGACCAAGGAGTACGGTGACGTTACCGCCGTCGACGACGTTTCGCTGAATGTTCGCGACGAAGAGTTCCTGACCTTGCTCGGACCGAGCGGTGCCGGAAAAACGACGCTGTTGCACATGATCGCTGGCTTCGTGACGCCGACACGAGGAACGATCAATATCGACGACGTCGACGTCACACACAAACCACCGTACGAACGGAATATCGGGATGGTTTTCCAGAGCATGGCGCTTTTCCCGCACATGACCGTCGGGGAAAACATCGCCTTCCCGCTGAAGATGCGTCGGTTCGATCACGATAGGATCGACGAGCGCGTCCAGGAGATGCTCGATCTCATTCGACTGCCGGAGATCAGAGACCGCAACGTCGCTGAACTCTCCGGCGGACAACAACAGCGGGTTGCGATCGCACGAGGGCTCGCGTTCAAGCCGTCGCTACTCCTACTCGACGAGCCGCTGAGTTCGCTCGATAAGAAGCTTCGCGAAGAGATGCGAGAGGAGTTGCTCCGGATTCACCGCGAAGCGGAGGTGACGACGGTTCACGTGACGCACAATCAGGAAGAAGCGCTCACGATGGCGGATCGGATCGCAGTGATCAAAGAAGGAGAGATCGCCCAGCACTCGTCCGTCCAGAAGATGTACTCGAGGCCGAATTCGGCGTTCGTTGCCGATTTCGTCGGGAACACCAACATGCTACCGGGTCACGTGGCGACGGTGAACGAACAACGGTTCAGTGTGGATTTCGGGGACGACATCGTTTCGACCTGCCAGCCGAGTGTCGTCGACACCGATCCAGTCGCGGACGATCAGGTGACGGTCGGTGTCCGGTACGAACAGGTTCAGATCGACGAGCGACTCGATACCGACAACGCCTACAACGCGACGGTCAGCGACGTCATCTTCATGGGCGACGTCATCAACTACAAAGCGGAGATAGACAGCCTCGGCGTCGAGGTCAACATCAGTGAGCTCAACTCCAAAGACGTCGATGTCTTCGAGCGGGGAGACGCCGTACAGGTCGGCTGGGAAGACGACGATACGCTCGTCTACTCCTCCTGAGATCGTCCACAAATCGTCTCGTCGAACGCCCTCGAGGTATCCTGATTCGATAACGGTCTGCAGACCGAGGACGGTATCCGTGGAAGGTACAGTCCCCGAGTGTGGGTTCGAATCGTTCTCAGTATCGATAGTAATCGAACGTTGGATACACGTGATAACGATGACTCCAGGTCGAACTCCCCGACGTTCGCGACAACCAGACAAGACGAATCAGTTTCGACCGCTCTACTCGGCTTCGGTTTCCTCAGCCGCCTTCTTCACCGCATCGATAATGTTGTTGTAGCCGGTACAGCGACAGATGTTGCCTTTGAGGTGATCCCTGATCTCTTCTTCCGTCGGACTCGGATTGTCCTCGAGAAGCTTCTTCGTCATGACGACGAAGCCGGGAGTACAGTAGCCACACTGGCTCGCACCGGTATCGAGGAACGACTGCTGAATTTCGTGGAGTGTGCGTCCGTCCGAAATCCCCTCGACCGTGGTGATCTCCTTGCCCTCGGCAGTGATCGCGAGCTGAAGGCACGAAAGCGTGGGTTCTCCGTCGACCAGAACGCTGCACGCACGACATTCGCCGGTTCCGCAGGCGTACTTCGATCCCGTCAGGTGGAGTTTCTCTCGAAGCACGTTCAACAGGAGCTCGTTCGGTTTTACCCTGACCTGGTGGGTATCTCCATTGACGCTCAGTTCGATCGTTCGGTGCTCCGATTCGTCTACGACTTCAGTGTTTTCTATCGACATTGTTAGGCTCTATCCCAGGCTTCAGTGAGAAGATCTTCGATTTTCGTTTCCGTAATCAGTCGCCGGTACTCGCTGGTCGACCTCGAGTCGGAGATCGGACTGATTTCCTCGCGTGCTGTCGCACCAGCGCGCGCCAGAACGTCGTCGCTAAACGTCTCGCCGTTCAGCACCGCTTCGGCATTGGACGCTCGCATCGGAACCGGTGCGACACAGCCGAGGCCGATTCGACAGTCGGTGATGACGTCCCCGTCACGCTGGACGACGACCGAAACGATCGCTTTCGCCAGATCCTCTGTCACTCGCTTTACCTCTTCGTGGGCCCAGCCGTCGAAACGGGTTTTGGGTACGCGGACCTCGGTGAGGAGTTCGTCCGATTCCAGAAGCGTCTGCTTCGGGCCGGTGAAAAACTCATCGAGCGGGACGGTTCGTTCGCCGTCCTCGCTTTGGAGTGTCACGCGCGCATCGAGGTTCAAAAGCGGCGGCGCACTGCTCGCCGCTGGGGATGCATTACAGAGGTTTCCACCGACCGTCCCCATCTTTTCGACTTGCACGCCGCCTGCATCGCTGGCCGCTTCGGACAGGCTAGGGAACCAGTCGTTGACCAGTGGCGATTCGATCAGCTGATCGAACGTGACCGTCGCACCGATGACGAGGTCGTCGTCGGCGTCGGTGATGTGGTTCAGTTCGTCGACGCCGTCGAGGGACATCAGATGACCCTCTTCCCTGAGATCTGCTTTCAGCTCGATCAGGAGGTCCGTCCCGCCAGCGAGCGGCCGAACGTCCTCACCGTATTCGTTCCGGATCGAGAGCGCCTCGGCGAGCGACGCCGGCGCCGAATAATCGAAATCCTGTGCAATGACTCGAGTCGTCGTATTTGACGCAAGCTGGTTATCCATTCGTTATCACTTAGTCGTCTTCTGCGGGTTGTGGCGGGAGTTCAGCGTCATCGTCCGTCTCCGGCGGTTCATCCTCGAGCTGCTGGCGGAGTTCGCTAACAGCCTGCTCTGGCGTCACCGGTATTTCGGTAAATCGGACGCCGGTTGCGTTGTAAATCGCGTTCGTGATCGCTGCGGCGGTCGGATTGATACAGGCTTCACCGAGTCCTTTCGCGCCGAACGGGCCGGTTGGCTCCTCGGTTTCGACGAAGAACGACTCCGTGTCCTCGTTCGACGGGAGATCCATCGTCGTCAGCATGCGATAGTCGGTGAGGAATCCACGGCTGTCAAGTTGTCCGCTGTCGGACGTGTAGGTCGTGTCCTCGATCAGTGCGTATCCTGCTCCGCGGTAGAATCCGCCGTGTTGCTGGCCGGCCGCGAGCGTCGGGTTGACGATCGTCCCGGAGTCGTTTCCGAGAACGGCACCGACCGTTTCGATGTGACCCGTCTTCATATCGACCTCGACTTCGACGAACTGTGCGGCGTAGGCCGGCGGACAGGCGATCTGTCGGTTACTTTCGACGGCGGCCATCGTTCCCCAGTTTCGCTGTTCTGCAGTTCGGGCGACCTCTCCGATCGTCATCTCCTTTTCCGGAATTCCTTCGACGTACACGCGACCGGCGTCTCCGCCGGCATCCGGCTCCAGCAAGACGGCGTCGGGGTGGACATCGAGCAGGCGTGCAGCGTTCTCGACGAGCTGCTCGCGGACGTTCTCGGCGGCCTTTTTCATCGCAGCCCCGCCGGCATAGACGCCACGAGTGGCGTGGGTTGCGACGTCGTAGGCGGTGTTCATCGAGTCCGTCGGAGAAATGTTCACGTTCTCGAGTGGAACGCCCAGTTCCTCCGCGACGATCTTCGCTCCCGCACTCAGGGTCCCACCGCCGTGGTCCTGGAGCGCACTGACCACGTCGACGGTGCCGTCTTCGTTGATCTTGACCTGCGCACTCGAGTAATCGATCGCTTCGCCGGGAGTCGGTCCGCCCGTTCCGGAGGTGTGGAACCCACGGGCCATACCGATTCCGCGTCGGTAGCGTCCGTCTTTTTCTTCGGGCGGCGTTCGCTCGTCCCAGCCGATCAGTTCGGCACCCTCCTCGTGAAGCTCCTCGACGCCACAGCTCTTGACCACCGACTTGATCGTCGGACCCTGGCCCCAGAACGTGTCGCCTTCCCCGACGTAGTTTTTGTTGATCAACTCGAGTTGGTCGATGTCGAGTTCCTCGGCGATCATATCGATCATCGATTCGACGACGAACGTCGTCTGCGGATTTCCGAATCCCTGCATCGCACAGGCCGGAGCCTTGTTCGTGTAGACGCCCCGGCCGCTAAACTCGAGATGGTCGAACTTGTACAGCGATGCCATGAAGCCGGCCATCACGCCGAGGAACGGAAACGCCTGGATGTTGTGACAGCCTACGTCGGTAGTGACGTCCATCTCGCCGGCGATAATATCCCCGTCGTCGCTGACACCGATCTTGAGATCGACCGTCGTCGGGTATCGACAGTGATCGTACATATCTTCTTCCCGACTGCAAGAGATCTTGACCGGTTTGTCAGCAGCAAGCGCCAGTGCGACCGTAATCGGCGTCACCGAATTCGTCTGAATACTCGATCCGAACGCACCGCCGAGGGTCAGTCGCTTGACGTTGACTTTGCTCAGCGGCAGCTCGAAGATTTCACCCAGCAGGTTTCGAACGTTGTGAACGGTCTGCGTCGTCGGCCAGACCGTAATACCACCGTTCGCCTCCGGACGACATACCGTCGTTTTGTTCTCGAGTTGAGCGTGATAGGTCCGTCCCGTCTCGAAGCTCTCTTCGAAGACGTGATCCGCCTCGGAAAAGCCCTGTGAGACGTTACCGACGCTAATGTCTCGTTCGACAGCGATGTTGTCCTCGATCGATTCCGTCTCGCCGTCGCGAACGATCGTCTCGTGTAACGCCGGGGCGTCGTCACTCGTTGCGAACTCGGGGTCGAGAACGGGATCGAGTTCGTTGTAGGTAACGTCGATCGCCTGTAGTGCCTTCTCGGCTTTCTGCTCGGTTTCGGCCGCGACTGCTGCGATCCCTTCACCGACACGGCGCGGTCTATCGGTGAGAACGGTATTATCCCGATAAATCGCATCGGGAACGCTGATCGTCCGTTCGTTGTACCGATCGCTGGGTACGTCCTCGAACGTGATACAGATCGCACCCATCTCCTCCGCGGCGCTCGTATCGATGTCGACGACTTCGGCGTGGGGATAGGGAGATCGAAGCACCTTCCCGTGCCACATACCGGGAAGTGTCACGTCGGGAGCATAGGTCGCTCGACCGGTGACCTTCGCTTCGCCGTCCTGACGAGGAACATCCTCACCGACCGAATGAAAGGTCTTGCTACTATTTGCCATATTTTACAGTAGATCGTTTCCTCCCTCTGTTAATAAGTGTTTTGCTAGGACGAGCGCTCGAGAGAACACCGTATCGACGGAATAGCCTATCACAGGATCGAACACCGAGACTGAGGTGAATTTGATCGCGGAGATCGTTCCTCCGAAAGCTCCCCAACGACGCACGGCCGAATAGACAATAAATTGATTGGAAACTGGAAATGTGTAGGACCGTCCATAATATAACCAGATATTCAGACGACAAGGAGTTACGATGTCGACTACACTCAACCAGAGAACAGCTTTATGTATGATAAACTCACACAGTCACATATGCCATCGGATACCAGGCAGAACAACGGTGTAGATCAGTCGCAGAACGGAATCGACGTGGGATCACGACGAGCCTTCCTGGGCCTCGGATCAGCAGCAGCCCTCGGCTCGCTTGCGGGCTGTCTCGGAGACGACGATAACGGCAACGGAAACGGCAACGGAAACGGTGGGGCCACGGACGACTCCGGTGCTGGTGACGACGAACCGGAAAAACCGGATCAAATCACTGTGCGTGCGTGGGGCGGCGTGTGGGAAGGGTCGCTCGAAGAGTCCATCGCAGAGCCCTTTACAGAAGAGACGGGAATCGACGTCCAGTTCGACAACACCGATCGAACGGTGATGCAGGGGGACATCCGAACGGCGATTCAGCAGGATCGAGAACCGCCAGTAAACGTCATGTGGACGGTCGAGCCCGCAGCCCACGAAGAGTACCGGATGGATCTGGCCGAACCGCTGGACGAAAGCATCGTTACGAATATCGACGAGATGTTCAATCACGCGATTCCGGACGTCGACGACTCGATTCCGTACCTGACGCTGTACTCCTATACGTACGCCCTCTCGTACAACGAGGATGCACTCGAAGACATAACCGGCAGCTCAGAGCCACCGGAGTCCTGGAACGACATTAAAAGCGACGAGTTCGAAAACGCGTTCGGACAGTACGACAACGCCTACGGGTTCTGGCCGGTGTTTTCGGAATTGTCTGATACGCCGCTCGACTCGGACGACCTGAGTGCGGTTTACGACGAGATCGAAGAGTTCGAACCTACGATTGGCCACATCGGTGACGACACGAGTTTGACCGAACAGATCAGAGAAGGGGAAATCGCGTGTGCTCCCCTGATCATGAACAACCTGCTCGACGCCTACGAAGATGGGGAACCGGTCGGCTGGACGTTGCCCGAAGAAGGTGCAACTCTGCGCGGAGACAGCATGTACACGCCACAAAATCAGTCCGAGTCGGAACTTTACTGGTCGCAGGTGTTCATCAACTTCGCAGCGGCAGCGGAACACCAGAGCGAGTGGACCGAATCGCTCGGCCTTCCGATGACCAACAGCAACACGGAGCCGATGGATTACATGATCGACGATCCATCTTACCCAACTGACGAGGAGGACTTCGAGACCCTGCTCACCGTGGACCTCGACGTCTACGCCGAAGAGAGTCCGGAATGGTTCGAAGAGTTTAACATCATCATGGGCGCATAGTGACGTAGTCGTAATGGAATCGAACCGGAAAGGGCACAGACGAAAAGTCAGCAGCCACCCCATTTCCGTGAACCGTTCACCGGAATCATATAACGATATCGCCACCCAGAAACGTATCCACACAGGATGACAAGTAATACCATTTCAAATCGCCTGGAACGCCTCAAATGGCGTCTCATGGACAAGACGATCGAGTTAAAACAGCGACTTCCTCAAGAGATATATCAATCGCCACCCAGCTGGTGGGGATATCTCCTCATCTTGCCCGGGATTTTGTTGGTGAGCTTTCTGTTCGTCGGGATGGGGATTCTCACGTACTACAGCTTCCTGACGTTCGACTCGATCGAGTTCATCATTTACGAATTCACGCTCGAAAACTGGCGGAGCTTCCTCACGACCGACGCGTACTACTTCATCTTTTTCCGAACTATCGGATTATCACTCTTCATTACGATTCTCGCCGTAGGGCTCGCGCTTCCATACGCGTACTTGACTATTCGCGTTCGGTCATCACTGCTTCGAAAGCTGTTGCTGATCAGCATCTTCGTTCCGTTCTTCACCGGGGTTATCGTTCGTGCATACGGCTGGCTGATTATCCTCGGTCAAAACGGACTCGTTAACAGCTTTTTCGGCATATTCGGACTCGGACCGTACCGATTGATCGGAACGGAAATCGGCGTCATCATCGGGCTGTTACAGATCATGATCCCGTTTGCCATCATCATGATCGCACCCGCGGTCCAGAACATCGACCGTGCGATGGAACTTGCCGCGAGCAATCTGGGTGCAAACCCGTTCCAGACGTTCTACCACATCGTAATACCGCTTGCGAAACCGGGTATCGCCGGCGGAACGATCGTCGTGTTCACGATTACTGCTGCGACCTACGCGGTGCCCGCACTCATCGGAGGTGGACGGGTCGACTTCATCGCGAACGTCATTTACCGATCACTGTTCGATCTCTCGAACTATCCGCTCGCGGCCACGTTCAGTGTCGCGCTCGTGATCGTCGCATCGATCTTCGTTCTGGGGATCTTCCAGACGCTAGGCTCTGGAACGCTCGGAGTCGACACGGGTGATTCCCATGAGTAAGGAGTCACAGACGAGCCTGATGAACCGGTTCTTCAGGATAACGCGCAAGCTCCCTGGGAGTCGACCGGTGATCAGTACACTCGTCGCGCTTCAGATCGTGTTCCTGATGCTCCCGACGATCGTCGTGTTCGTCGTCTCGTTCCAGCCAGGGGACATCGTTCGGTTTCCGCCTGACGGTCTCTCGCTGCAGTGGTACTACGAACTCCCTGACGAAAGTCGGTACATCTCCGCACTCTGGCGGAGCGTACTCGTCGCAACGTTCTGTATGTTGCTGTCGATTCCGATCGGAATCCTGGCGGCACTCGGACTGATCCGATACGATATTCGCTTCGAAAAGGCGTTCCAGCTGTACTTCCTGCTGCCGTTTACCGTCCCGCTCGTCGTCTCCGGTGTGATACTGTTGATCATCTTCGGAGAGATGGGCGTGATCGGCAACCTCTGGACCGTTGGACTGGCACTGACGATCATCAACATCCCGTTCATGATCTGGAGCGTGACGTCGCGCGTTAACGCGCTCGATTCGGAGCTTGAAAACGCTGCAAAGAATCTCGGGGCTGATGAGATTCAAACGTTCTTTAACGTCACGTTCCCGTCGATCATGCCGGGAGTCGTAACCGGAGCGCTCATCATGTTCGTCCTCGGCCTGAACGAGTTCATCGTCAGTCTGATCATTACGACACCGGACATCGTCACGCTCCCGGTACTGATCTACACGTCCATCCGAACGAACATCAGCCCGCTCATCGCCGCGGTGGCAAGCGTCTACGTAATCGTCGCGTTCCTCGCGGTTATCGTGGCGGACCGCCTCGTGGGCCTCGACGAGCTCCTGCAGTCCTAGATCGCCCACGGAACCGTCGTTCTTTTCGCCCGGGTTCACAGCTCGAGAACGGAAGTCCTACTTCCTGTTCGGACGATCGATTCGCCGTTCCATATTGAGGTTGAGTTCGATGATATTTGCCGTACTCATCACTTTTTCCGGAAGCTCCTCGTGATACCGATCGTTTTTCAACCGGGAAGTCGGACCGGAAACGCTCACCGATCCGAGAACGTTTCCGTGTTGATCCGTAATAGGGGCACCGACGGCACGCAGGCCCTCTATTTCCTCTTCGTCGTTGTAGGAGTATCCCCGCTCTCGAATCTCGTGTAATTCCTCGAGAAACACGTCGCGGTCAGTGATCGTATTCGATGTCTTCGACGGGAGCCCCTGTTTATCGAGAATCGTTTCGACTCGCTCCTCGGGCAGAAACGCGAGCATCGCCTTTCCGGTCGCAGTGTCGTGGTGGTAGTTCGTTTGCTGAAGCTTTTGTGTGTGATACTGGTCGCCAACGGCGAGTTCGCCGGTCTCTTTGAGCAGGTTGATCTGGTATCCCTGTTGCTCCGTCGCAAGGTGTGCCGTTTCACCGGTTTCCTGGGCGAGTTTCTGGACCTCGGATTTTCCGACCGAGAACAGCCGGTTGTGATTGCGAACGTACACCCCCAACATCAGAAACTTCAGACTGAGCTGATACGAATTCTCCGTTCGAATAATCCATTCGTTCTCGATAAGCGTGGTCAGATGGTTGTAGACAGCACTCCGTGAGAGATCGAGATGCTCCGCGATTTCGGTCGCTTTTGCGCCGTCACGTGACTTGATCACGTTGATTATCTCGAACGTGGTGTCCGCTGTCTGAAGCACTCGAGACGAATCGGACGGGTTTCGATTCGGGCTCATATGGTTTCTTGTGAACGTACCACAATAAGTGTTTACTTCTCGTGCACAGACACAGTTGAGGATATTCACAGAAAGCGACAACATAACCGAGAGGCTCGAGAAGGAAAGATTTCAGTTCCAGCAGTGCGTTACCGGTGGAGTCATAGGTAGGCCCAAATAAACATATTGTCAACATATATCCGATAAAATACGATATAGAACAGAATAATAGAGTGAGTGGAGTGGATCTATTGTGCACTATAGAGACACAACCAAGATATGTGCTAATCAGGACGTAGACACGGTGTACCGCGGGAGTTGAAAATCGAATAAGTAGGCAGTGGTCGCTTTCACGGAATCGATATCCGGCTTCACGGATCAACGGTAGATAGTCTCGCTATGTGTCAATAGAGTTAATTCATACGGACTGCTGTAAGTCATTTCCGGCGCAACCGCGACTAGTCCTGCGGTTGCTCCGGTAAACTGTTATAGCAGACCGTGTCAGTCACGTGAAAAATGTTCTGACAACAGTCGTAAATTTACAATAGTACGTTCGTAATTGATTGGTGCAATTAATCAATACGGTAATAATAGAGAAACCAGGAGAGTACAGTGGCCACCGGACGCCACTACACAGCTCATCGAACAACGGCATCGAAGTTCGGAGCGAGCGCGGTTCGGAGCGAGCGCGGTTCGGAGCGAGTGAAACGAGCGAGAACCGCGGATAAGCGAGCGGGGAGGGACGACCCGTGAGCCAGTGAAACGAGCGAAACCGCGAATCGAAAAATCAGTGCGAGCCGAGTCACAGGAGTAATTATCGGGTAACAGAAAGAAGATATCCTGGACAGCACCCATTCACCGCCCACGCATCGTTCCACCCGTATAGGGATCCTACGACCGAACCGCTCGTGGTACCACATCGAGAAATGACTGAAACGAAAGGGAGCGATACACACGACGAACTATCGAACAAATACCGATAGTAATCAGACCCATTATGTGCACCTATCGAGCACAGGTCGTTCTGGTAGTCGGTACACACGAACGAGCCGGTTACGGGGGTTCGACTAACGGTCACGGATCAAACACCCGATAGGATTGACAACGAAGAGTTCGATATCGTCAAATGAGTTCGTGATAACCCAGCAGAATAATCACCGAACTCCCTCTCCGACAGTGAAGTTAAGAGCTGAAGACGGACTCGATCGCACCATCAAGTGCGGTGTGGATCTGATCGACGTCCGCTCGAGTGAGACAAAACGGCGGTGCGACCATAATCTGTGTCTGGGGTCTCCCGGGCCAGACGAGCAGGTCTCCGTCGGTGGCTGCGTGATCAGCGACGGCTTCGACCGGATTATCGGTATTCTCGGTACGCGGATCGACGACCGGTTCCTCAGTACCCGGTTTGCTGAACGCGAGACTCCAGAGGAACCCACGCCCACGGACGTTTCCAACGACATCGTGGGCGTCTTCTAGCTCCCGAAGGCGCTCTTCGAGATACGGCGACACTGACCGGACGTTCTCGAGGAGCCCGTTCTCGTACTCCGAAATCGCCGCGAGTCCCGCAGCACAGCCGACCGGATGTCCGCCGAAGGTCTGACCGAGGGGAACGCCGTCGTCGCGGAGATACTCGCTGATTTCGGAGGAAACCATCACGCCAGCGAGAGGCGCATAGGCGCTCGTCAGCCCCTTCGCACAGGTGATCATATCGGGCTCGACGTTCTCCGTCTGGATTCCAAACCACTCACCGCACCGACCGAATCCGGTGATGACTTCGTCTGCAATCAACAAAATATCGTACGTATCACAGAGTTCCCGGAGTCGTTCGAAGTAGCCGGGAGGTGCAGTGTAGGCACCACTGGCACCTGCGATCGGCTCCATGAGAATCGCTGCGACCGAGTCAGGACCCTCGTTTCGGATCACGAACTCGACGTGGTCAGCGGCCTTTTCGGCTAACTCCTCTGGCGTATCGGCATCGAACGGAGAGCGATACGACATCGGCGGAAGGAACTGTTGAGCCCCCGTCGTTGCCGCGTTCCGTTCGATCACCGAACTCGACCAGCCGTTTCCGGTTAGACTGCTCGTTCCGTAGTTCCACCCGTGGTACGAGCGCCATCTCGTCAGAATTTTATGCGATCCCGTGTACTCCCGAGCGAAATGTACTGCGGCCTCGTTCGCCTCGGATCCTGAAACCGCAAAGTAGACCTCACCCATCGAATCGGGGGCTTTCTCGAGCATCGCCTCCGACAGCTGCTGGCGGGTGTCGTTGTACTGCGATGGCGTCACGTACGGTGCCTTGTGGAGTTGCTCGACCATCGCATCGATGATGGTCTGGTTATCGAACCCGGCGTTAACGCAAAACAGTTGCGAGACGCCGTCTAGGTATCTGTTCCCGTCCGCATCCGTGACGTACGCTCCGTCCCCATCCCTGATGTCGAGGTGTGGGTGGTCGGGGTTGAACCAGTGAGGAACCGTGTTCCGACTGGCTGCCGCCTGTTTTACATCGTCTTGCTGCATACAGAAAGCGGGCGTTCTTTCATTATAAACGTTTGGGAGAGGTCCGTCCGAAGGGACGATTGATCGGTTGTCTTACGGGAGAAACGCCGCATCTACCAACCGGAACATACTTGCCTCGAGCGTGTGTGCGGCTAGTAATGTCTGACACCGAACTCGGAACGCTCATCGAGGATTCTGGTGCGGTGATGACCGGGAAGTTCAAGTTGTCGGATGGATCACTTACGGATTATTACATAGACAAGTACGTCTTCGAAACGAAGCCGGATATTCTGTCGATCATCACGGACGAGATCGTCGATCAGATCGACGAAGATGAGATCGACGTCGTCGTCGGTCCCGCGCTCGGGGCGGTGCCGCTCGTTACTGCCGTTTCGCTCGAGGCAAGGATTCCCGCCGCGTACATCCGAATGGGCGAGAAACATCGCGGAACGCAGGCTCGAGTGGAAGGAACGATCGAGAAAGGGATGCGCGTCGCCGTTCTCGAGGACGTGACGTCGACCGGGAATACGATCCTGGAAACGGCCAAACTCGTCGAGGAGATCGGCGGCCTGGTCGAGCAATTGATTACCGTCGTCGACCGGAACGCCGGTGCCGTCGAACACATCCGAGACGAAGGGTACGAACTGGACTTCTTGACGCGTGTGGGCGAAGACTTTCAGGTGTAACGGCGTTCGAACCCGTGTGTAACGGCCTTCGAACAGGCCAACTGTATTCGACAAACCGACTATGTTCGAGCAGGACGCTTTAGATGACGAGACTACCCGATAGCACCATCACTCGTCGGAACCGTCCGCTGTAACGACTTACTGGCATACCCGTAGCACAGTCGTCGGTGTGGCGGAGCTGCTTTACGGTGGCCCTTATCGGAGGAGATCGTACTCACAAATAGAACCGATCGAACTCGGGTTATCGGGACGATCAGGACGTTCGAACGGATATAAAAAACAGGTTCCGAGAATACGATGCAAGCCACCGAACGCCGGTGAACAAGTAAAATACCGAAAGAAGAGGAGAGACAGACGGGAGTACTATTATGAGATGTTGGCGACAAAGTTTATATACATTGATAATAAAGGTTTTGCCGATGATCCACAGTAGCGGATCGCTTGTCACAATCGACGTGGGAACGGGAGAAACCGTCGAAACGACGATCGATAGCGTGCTCGAATCGTATATTGGCGGCCGCGGCGTGGCAACGAAACTCGCACACGAACGAATTTCGTTCGACGTTGGGTCGCTCGAGTCCGAAAACAGCGTGTTCTTCACGACGGGTCCGTTACAGGTTTCGAACATGAGTTTTACTGGTCGAACGAACTGTACATCGGTATCACCGTTAACCGACGGGTTGCTTTCGTCGAACGCTGGCGGGTTTCTTTCCCGACACATCGCAGCAACCGGATACAGCGCCATCGAGGTGACCGGTGTCAGCGACGAACTGGTCGTCGTCGACGTCACGGATACCGGCATCGAAATCGCACCCGTTCCCGAACTCGAGCAGGCAACCGTCCCGGAAACGACGGCGTTCCTCGAGGACGAGTTCGACCGATCCGCCGATCAGGTCGCAGTCATCGGTCCCGCAGGAGAAAACGAAGTTCGGTTCGCGTCGATCATGACGACCGAAAGTCGCGCGTTCGGTCGCGGTGGTCTCGGTGCAGTGATGGGGTCGAAGAACGTCAAGGCGGTCCTGTTCGACGGCTCCTCGAAGCCCGAGATACCGAATGCTGACGTGCACATGGACGTTCACCGAGACGCCGCCACATCAGACCACATCATGAAGCGACAGGGAACGACGTCGACGACGTCTCTGGCCAACGAACTCGAGGCGTTTCCGACCAGATACTTCCAAGAGCTATCCTTCGACGGGGCCGATCAGATCGGCGGTGACGCGATCGAAGCGAAAAAGTACAAAACCGGAACCTGTTCGGCGTGTGCATTCGCCTGCAAACTGCCCACGAAAGACGACGAAACCGACCTCGAAACGGAAGGTCCGGAGTTCGAGACAGTCATGGCATTCGGAAGCAATCCGATGATCGACGACATCGTCTCGGTGATGAAGTCGAACGACCGATGTGACAAGCTCGGTCTCGATACGATCAGCGCTGGCGACGTCATCTCTGCGTATCTCATGGCGAACGACGAGTTCGGAAACGACCAACTCGTCCACGAACTCATCGAGAAGATCGCATACCGGGTGGACGACGGAGACCTGCTGGCCGAAGGAGTCCACCGCGTAGCCGACGAACTGGGAGTCGAAGACTGGTCCGTAAAGGGCCTCGAGTTCCCGGCACACGACGGCCGGCGGTTCAACGGGCAAGCGTTGAGTTTCGCCACGTCGAATCGAGGCGCAGATCACATGTATTCCGAGTTCTATCTGCTCGAGTATCCGCTGGTCGATGAAGAACAGGCCGTCGATCCGTCCGGACTCGACGGAAAGCCGTCACTGCTCGTCGAGCGCGAAAACATCTGTGCGATACACGATAGCGGTATCATCTGTAAATTCTCGGGGCCATACGTCGACCACGAACGCCACGAGGGGATCTTCGGCCGCGATTACGAGGAGTTACTGGAAATCGGCGCAGCGATCGTCGAACTCGAGCGTCACTTCAACAATCAACGGGGGTTCGATCGGAATGACGACCGACTTCCGTACTCGATCGAGGGTCTCGACGAAGCACTGGACGAATACTACGAGAGACGTGGATGGACGGAAGACGGTATCGTTCCCGATCAGAACGTCGTCTGACAGTTGTGGTTGTATTATCAGCGATATGTTTATTGTCATCTGGTACCGTCCTACAGTATGCGGCTCACAGTCTGTGAACTACCGGATAACCGTTCGAGATTTATCGATAGTTGGCGTGGCCTCTGTGACCACGTAGAGACAGAGCGATCCGAACTCGTTCTCTTACCGGAGATGCCGTTTTCGCGGTGGCTCCCCATGAAGCAAGGAGGGAGCGAAGAAAAGTGGGGTGACGCGGTCGAAGCACACGACGACTGGATGGATCGCATGAACGAACTCGCGCCAGCTACCGTGTTAGGTTCTCGACCGACCCATTCTGAGGGACGACGGCTGAATGAGGGGTTCGTCTGGACTGAGTCGAGTGGGTCGCGTCTGGTTCACCAGAAGACGTTCTTACCCGACGATGGGCCGTGGTTCTGGGAGGGGTCGTGGTACGAGAGAGGAGAGGACGACTTCTCGCTCGTAGAGTGTGCTAGTGCGAAATGCGGATTTCTCATCTGTACCGAAATATGGGGTGCCGAACAGGCCCGCAAATACGGTCACGATGGAGCACACCTGATCGTAAATCCGCGTGTGACTGAACCACAGCGAAGAGAACAGTGGCGTGCCGGAACACAGGCGATCAGTACGATCTCTGGGAGCTTTGTCGCGTCCTCCAACCGAGTAACGATTCCAACGGAGAGTGTAGAGGAAATACCGTTTGGAGGCAATGGATGGATCGTCGATCCCGACGGAACAGTGCTTGCAGAAACATCACGGAATCAACCGTTTGTGACCGTGGAGATCGATATATCCGTGGCGGAAAAGGCGAAAAAAACGTACCCACGTCCCGCATTTGAAGGGATGGAAAGACGGTAAGAGAGGGCAACGTTGGATCATTTCGTATCATTCTCCGAGAGAAACTACCGCCGATGGATTGCTACCAGTATGACTATCAGTTATCGTATGAACCGGATGTGAACGTCAGTACCGGCGGAGGTATTTCATGATATTTAGTTCCGAAATTTGATAGATCCCTGCACTGTTTCGTGAGCGACTGTTTCACGATCTGAGGCAGTGCAAACGATCATCGAGTCGACGACGAGAAACCGGAATCAGCTATTGATCAGTTCGAATCTGGATCCGTTCTCTCGGTCGATAGCATGCTCGTAGACGACGTGAGCGGCGGCGATATCCTGGATTGCAAGGCCCGTCGAATCGAACACGGTGATTCCATCGTCATCGGTTCGACCTGATTTCTTTCCAGCGACGATCTCACCGAGTTCGCCGTAGATGTGTTCATCCGAGAAGGTTCCCTCTCGCCACGGAACGTTGATCTCGCCGGAATGCGTCGTCTGACCGTAATCATCGATGACGACCGTCGACTCGAGCAGGAGGTCTTCGGTCAATTCCTGTTTGCCCGCGGCATCCGCACCCATCGCGTTAATGTGGGTGTGTGAGCCGACAACTGAGTGTTCGACGATCGGGGAATCGACTGGAGTTACGGTCGAAAGCACGTCGCACGCTGCCGCATCCGCGATCGTTCCCTCGACAACGCTGAATCGATCCTCAAATGCATCGATGAACGCTTGAACGCGTTCGGAATTCGTGTCGGCGACGACGACGTCCTCGATCGGACGGACCGCCGCGATCGCATCCAGTTGGGTGTACGACTGGACCCCCGCACCGACGATTCCGAGACTTGTTGCGTCTTCGATCGCGAGATAATCGGTGGCAACCGCTGCGGCAGCACCGGTTCGTTTCATCGTCAGTTCGGTTCCGTCCATGATAGCAAGCGGATAGCCGGTTTCTGGATCTGAGTAAACCATCGTCCCCATAACCGTCGGCAGTCCGTGTTCTGACGGATTATCCGGATGAACGTTGACCCACTTTATCCCGGCAGCATCCCACTCACCTGCGTCGATGTACGCCGGCATCGAGCGGAAATCGCCGTTGTACCGTTCCAGGTCGACGTACGACTTCACCGGCATCTGAACGGTTCCCCGTTCGTAGGCTGCGAAGGCGTCTTCGACGGCGGAAATCACGGCCGAGGTTTCTGCGTTGGCATTCACGGCTGACTGGTCGAGCAGAACAGTCTGCATATTGGTTGGTATACATTTGTCATATATTAAAGTGCCCATTGGTGACGGCGATACGATGGATGGGGAACGCGACTCACTGTGATCGAAGACTGTGCGAACGGCTGTGATCGAAGGGACTAGTACGAACGAGTCGATTTCGTATAGAGATCGATAGTATTCCGAGAAAGACCTCACACCGAGTGAACTGAAAAGCCGAGATGAGGATCCTAAGCAGCGATCACTGGCGCTCAGTCGACGGTGTAAACGAAAGCGGCCAGTGATGGGCGTGATCCGCGCCCACGGAATGAGTTGCCGAAACGACTGAATCCAGGTCTTCGTCGAGCCACGCAAACGGGTCCTCTCGAACGTCGGTTCGAACATCGAGAACACCCTCGAGTACACCGAGAGTTGCATAGCCGAGATGGCTGAGGTGATAGCCACCCTCCTGGATCAGGGCGAGGTGACCGTCAGCACACTCCGTTGCGAGTTTTCTCACGCGTTGACCCATCGCTTCGAAGCCTGATTTCGTCACGACGTTTCGTCCGAGCGGATCCATCGTTCCGGCGTCCTGTCCCGCACTGACGAGCAGGACATCCGGATCGAACGACTCTACGATCGGAGAGACGAGCGAATTAAAGACGTACTCGTAGCCCTTATCACCAGCACCGGGTGGAAGCGGGATATTGACGTTGTATCCAACCCCGTCCCCGGTTCCGTTCTCCCGTGTGTTCCCGGTCTGTGGATGGGCGTCGGGATCCCACGACCAGTGATCGTTGTGAATACTCACGTACAGGACGTCGTCTCGGTCGTAGAAGGTTTCCTGTATACCGTTTCCGTGGTGGACGTCCCAGTCGATGATCGCGATCCGTTCGGCCTGGTCGGTCGCTCGAAGATGTTCGGCGGCGATCGCGACGTTGTTGAAAAAGCAAAAGCCATCGATCTGATCAGGCTGGGCGTGATGGCCGGACGGACGAACCAGTGCGTACGGTACTCGTTCGGAAACGTCGGTACGCATTGCGTCCGTCGCTGCCTGAATAGAGGCACCTGCAGCGTGCCGAGCGGCGGTATAACTGGCTTCGTTCGCGCCAGTTTCGGCGGTGATGCGTCCGCCACCGTTTTTACAGAACTCCTCGAACTCGCTGATGTGTGAGGCGGTGTGGACGCGAGATAACTGCTCGATCGTCGCCGGCTCGACCGACTGCCACTCGAGAAACTCCGAGAGTTCGTGATCGAGTATGTGTTTGATGTTCTGAACTCGTTCCGGACGATCCGGATGGGGTTCATCCACTGCAAGCCGGCCTGACGATGCGAGTTCGAACTCACCTGCTGGTGGATTATGCTCGAGGAACGAATCGTCCCAGTACACCGAGAGAGTTGATTGCGAAGACATGATTGTGTACCCGTTGTACAGTGTCGATAGTCACAAATCAACTTATATGTTTGGGCAACACCGCGTTTGAGCAAATTCAGTGAGCTACCCTAACATCGCGTTTGAACGGGGTCCAGTGAGGTACTCTAGCCGAGTGAATCGTCGTTCGAAAGATCGTATTGGTGATGGTCTGTGATGGTACTGCTTCTGAGACACCGCAATAGTGCTGAGATGTTCTTTCAGAGGCACTCTCGAGCATCAGTGGCACTCTCGGCCATTCCAGGGAAAGAGATTTGCCACTTCCGAATGAGTCAGCGGAAAAAGATGACCTGAACGACTGGAAGGGGATATATGTTCACCCAGAACTGAATCTTACGGGATGTTCGAGAATTACGTTCGGGATGTCGCAACTCGACTCGGAATCGATCTCGACGAGGATAACGTCACAACATATGCGAAGCAGGTGGACGAATTGACCACACAGTTCGACCGGTCAGCGGTGGATCCTTCGTCGAATCGACCAGCAGTCGACGTAGAACCGGGAACCGACGCCTACAACGCGATTCGGTATCACTGTCGCGTTACCAACGACGAAATGACGACCCGTTCCGGCGATGGAAGATCGCTTTCGGGCGTCGACGTCGTCGTCAAAGAGAACATCGCCGTCGCCGGTGTTCCGATGCACTGTGGCTCCGAGGCAGTCGATTTCGAGCCAGGGTATCACGCAACGGTGGTGAGTCGCCTGATCGACGCCGGCGTGAACGTCGTCGGCACGACAAACATGGACGAACTCGCCTACTTTACGACCGGTGAAACCTGTGCGTTCGGACCGACCGACAATCCCGTCGTCGATGGATGTGTTCCCGGTGGATCGTCGAGTGGTAGCGCTGCTGCTGTCGCAGGAGAGCTGGTCGAAGCAGCACTCGGAAGCGACACGGGTGGCAGCGTTCGAATCCCGTCGTCGTTCTGTGGAATCGTCGGTCTCAAACCAACACACAGAAGCGTCCCTCGCTTCGGCTTCGCGGATCTCTCGCCGTCGCTCGACCAGATCGGACCGATCGCTAGAACCGTCGAAACGGTCGCTCAGATGTACGACGTTCTCGCCGGCCCAGACGTTCGTGATCGTTCAACACACGCCAGTTCGCCGGCGAAAGACGCCACCGAAGGGGTCGGGGAATCCGTCGATGGACGGTGCATCGCTGTGATCGGTGAAGCGATGGACGAAGCAACGACCGGCGTTTCCGATCAGGTCGAACGAGCGGTCGAAACGCTCGAGGGAACGGGTGTCGACACGACCGATGTTTCCGTCCCAGAGTATCGAACAGCAACCGCTGCGATGCGTATGATCGCTGGAAGCGAGTTCGCGGCTCTCTGTACCTTCGAGGGACATATTCCAGGAAGCGGAACGGGTCACAGCGAATCGTGGCGGAGCGAGATCAGCACGGCGATTCAGTCGCCCGATCTTGGAGAAAACGTCCGGGAACAGATCGTTACGGCCAGTGCGCTGAACGAATACGGACTCGAACAGTACGTTACTGCTCAGGAGATAGCCGCTGAGTTCACCGAAACGATCGCGACTCTGCTGGAGGAATACGACGCACTCCTCACACCAACGACGCCCATGACAGCCCCAACGTTCGGATCGGTTACGTCACCGAAAGACTTCACACGAACCATCGCCAACACCGCACCGTTCAATCTCACTGGTCATCCGGCGCTGACGGTTCCCCATGGAACGGTCAACGGAGCACCGGTTGGCGTTCAATTCGTTGGAGCGCGTTACGATGAACGGACGCTAATGGCATTCGGTTCCGAACTCACAGCCTGACACGACGTATCCTCGTCGTACCGAACCGTTCCCCATCGTACCGAACCGTTCTACCGCAGGCAATCGGTTCTCGTCTGAGAGGTTCCCCACGTCGTAATACAGCGAGTTACCGGACTTCGTAGCCTGGAACATCGTAATTAGACCTGCACAAACCGAAATCGTGTAGCAACTGTACAGGAACTATTTGAGAAACAGCGATAGTTATCACTGGTGAATGATTTCAATTGGACCTCCATTTTATAGTTACTCCTCGAAATTTATTCTTCCGTGGTAAGGGATTAATATCCACACGTGTTTCGGGCGGGGATGATGAACTATAGTAACAAAGTAGATAGGTTAAAGGACATAACGATAGTAATACATATCCACACAACTCTCCGATTTCCAATCACCTACTCACTCTATCTTCCAGTCCTGTATCTTCCAGTCCTGTATCTTCCAGTCCTGTATCTTCCAGTCCTGGATCCGGTCCATATAGGTAGATGGGACAAAAACGGAGTATCATGAACTCGGGTAAGCGGATTGCTATTCTCGGTGGAACGTTCACACCGGTCCACGACGGCCATCGAGCACTCTTACACAAAACCTTCCAAACGGCAAGCCACGACGGAAGTGGGGACGGGCACGTGATCGTTGCACTGACCTCGACCCCTCTGGCCAGACGGACCCGAAGCGATCCAACGCATTCTGAACTGCTCGGCCCGTTCGAACAACGGTGTGACAGTCTCGAGACGGAGATTGAGCAGTTGAGCGATGCATACACCGCTTCCTTCGAGATCATCAAGCTAGAGGACACTCACGGTCCAGCGGTGAGCCGTGAAGATATAGACGTACTCGTCGTCTCCCCAGAAGGGAAAGCACAGCACCGTGCCCACAACATCAACGAACAGCGAGTGTCGAACGGACTCTCCCCAATCGAGATTCACACCGCCCCGTTCGTCATCGCAGACGACGGTGTTCGGATCAGCAGCACCCGAATACGAAACGGTGAGATCGACGCTCACGGACGGTTACTCGAAGAATCCGAATAACCTCAAAAAAGACTGTAAGTCGAATTACGGCCTCAAGAGATCAGAGTTCGAGAGTAACAAATCGGTTCGAGAGTAACAAATCGGTTCGAGCGAGGAGACCGTTTTACTAGCTACTACAGGACTATATTATCTACTATAATATTCGTGTAATTAATTCGGCGCGGTAGCGAGGAAGAAGTGTGGTGATTTCCGGCATATGATATCATAATATGTATTGTGTATAGAATATATAAGATAAGATGGGTGTGGAGGGGGATCAGCGCGTGGCAAGAAGGTGATTAGTAAACGCAATGAAATCAGTATCCGATATGCAAAAGCAACGTGTCGCGACGGGGAGCGCGAAGACACTGTGCTAGCGGCTCGACTCCTCGCACGCCGCAATAATCACATCAGGATCGTCGACGAGTCTGTTCTCCATATAGTTCCCTTTCCCTTTTCCCGCCCACTTACGCTCTTGTTCGATGATCGAGAGGAATTCTAATTCGGAGAGGATATCGCGGACTCGACGCAATTTCAGGTGTGACGAATCGTCTCGGTCGCACAGCCGTTTGTAGAGTTCGTACACCTCAGTCGTCTGTACGGTATCATCCGCTCGCTCCGGCTGTTTCGCCAGCAGTGCCATCGCCTCGAGGACGAGCTTCGCGTGGCTCGGTGATTTCGAGATCAGTTCCGCCAATCGACTGGTTTCTTCTCGCTCGTGTGCCTGATCGACACACGACTCGGTGACCGTCTCGAGATCCGTTTCTTCGGCAATTTCGCCAGCGAAGCGAAGAATATCGATCGCCTTCCGTGCGTCGCCGTGTTCTCGAGCAGCCAGCGCTGCAACTCGAGGAATAACGCCATCTTCGAGAACGCCGTCGTGGAAGGCATCGGAACGCGAGCGAAGTATTTCTTGAATCTGGGTGGCATCGTACGGTGGAAAGACGTACTCCCGCTCACAGAGACTCGATTTGATTCGTTCATCCAGCGATTCCTTGTACCGAACTTTGTTCGAGATGCCAATCGTCCCGATCGTACTCGAAGAGAGTTTTCCGGATTCAACGGCACGAGAGAGTTGCATGAGAATATCGTCCGACTCGATCTTGTCTACTTCATCGAGAATAACGAGTGCGGCATCGAACCGACGATCGATAATTCGCCAGAGACGTCGATAATATTCCGATGTACTCAACCCAGAATGGGGAATAGTGATCTCAGTTTGTTCCGTATCGTTGAGTTGGTGTGCGATGGACTGGACTGCCTGCGTTTCGGTCGAGTCCTGTAAGCAATCTACGTATGCGACGCCGATGATGACGTCGTTTTCCTGTGCCCGGTCGATTGCCTGCCTCGTGATGAATTTCGAACAAAGGGATTTACCAGTCCCCGTTTTTCCATATACGAGAACGTTGTTTGGTGTACTTCCATCGATCACCGGTTGAATAGCTCCCGCAAGGTTCGTGAGTTCTTGTTCACGCCCGATAATCCGATCGCCGTCCGGAAGGTGAGAGACCTGCAAGAGATCCTTGTTCCGGAAGATTTCATTCTCCTGTGCGAAATAATCGTGGACATCCGGCATCTCTTTGCGTGACGGTTTTCGAGAGAAGGACTTAACTCTTTTCACCTCGATGCCGCTGTAAATCGACTAAAGTGGATCTTTTGGTGGGTGAGCGCATGAATTCAAAGCCCATGGTTCCGCTGTATAGAGTATTACTCACCCCTCAGTGCCGCTGTATATTTGTCCTACACTGTTGCTGTACATCCCACACCCCTCAATGCCGCTGTAAACCACCCCTCGGTGCCGCTGTATATTCATGCTTCCTCCGGTACATTTTTGCTGTACACCTCTATCCTGTGGTGCCGCCGCTGTCCTTGATGTAGCTTTAGCTGAATTGAAGCGTTAGCCCTCTTCCTCAACGAGCGAAGCGGGTAGGATGAGATAGTTCACACAGACCCCTCAATGCCGCTGTATAGTGAAAGCGTAGAGCTACCCTCTCGTAACGCACCGAGTTGCCGCTGTATAGTCCCTGGACAGATGTGAGAGAGTTTAAGAAGGACGTTACCCACCCCAGAGTGCCGCTGTAAGAGTAGACACACACCCCGGAGTGCCGCTGTATAGTGACGAGATAGTATCCAGCTGAACTCGAGGGAAGAAGGGGGATAATCGTAGAAGACGGCCGCAGCTAATTAAAATAGATCGGAGAGAGCCAGGGTCGGTTCTATTCGAACGATCCGTGCCGTTCGATATCTATCGAATCTTCTTGTTCGATACACTTAGTGGACTATTACACGTATGTAGTATATATATTTATCTATATCGAGATTGGATTACCATGAGCGGAGGGTGAAGTAGGTCAGTGGACAATGCGAATAGCAAGTAAGTCATGTGGAGGCGTTCGCAAACAGTGGGAAGAAGACCGGAATGGACGAAAATGGAGAAAATGGAAATGAATAGCAGTTGGAAGAGACAGGCCGAAGTGAGGGAACGGACTTTTGTTACGGGTGGAACGACCAGCATGGCGGTTTCTCAGCTTTCTATACAGCGGCACTCCGGGGTGTGTGTGTTGTAACATCACTGGAAAACACCGTGAACGTGAGAGGGACACCCCTCGTTTTCAGTGAACCCTCTATCTCTTGTTATACGAATTCCCAGCGGGACTTCTGAGTACGTACTCTGATTCCACTTTTCCACAGTATCTTTTTCACCGTCCTTTCCACGCCTATACACTGAAAATGAGGGGTGGGTGTGTTCCCCATATTTTTCTAGTCCATCCGCAAGCGGAACGCACCTCACCGTAATTTCGCACTTTCACTGAAAACCTGGTCGGTGGTTTTATCACCGTGTTCCGTGTGTACGTATCTAATGCCGAACGATCCGATCCCGACACCATCGATCGAGGATCTTGAGGATGATCCCATGTCGACCGAGGATAACTCTATTTTTCGCCGCCGAGAACTCCTTCGTCCACAGCACGTCCCGCAAAAGGATCGTATCGTCGGTCGGGATGGCGAGATCGAGACGGTCGAGACGCTGCTCAAACCGGCTGCATTCGGTGATCCTCCGGAAAGTGGATTTCTCTTCGGAAAGACTGGAACGGGAAAATCACTCGTCGCAAAGCACGTCACCGGGCGCGCTCGAGGAGTCGCACAGATCCAGAACGTCGATCTCGTCGCTGCGTACGTCGATTGTGATCAGTACAACACGGAAACGCGAGCCGCTCGAAAGATGGCGTTCGAGGTCCGTGATGCGATCGATCCGGAGTACTACATCCCGCAAGAAGGTGTCGGAGCAAGCCGTTATTACGATACTCTCTGGAACGCGGATGGACTTTTAAACGAGGCAGACTCGCTCGTCGTTATTCTCGATGAGATCGACAAACTCGAGATGGATGCGGCAGAGATCCTCTCGAAGCTGTCTCGTTCGGAGGAAGCCGGAAAAACTGGCTGTTATATTTCTGTCGTTGCAATATCTAATAAAACTGATTATACTGATGCACCCGATGAACGTGTCGCCTCGAGTTTCCAGGACGACCCGATCGTCTTTCCGCCGTACGATGCAAATCAGCTCGAGGCGATCCTCGAGCGCCGAAGCGATGCGTTCGTCGACGGTGTTCTCGAGACCGGAGTGTTACCCCTTGCTGCAGCACTCGCTGCAAGGGACCACGGCGATGCACGTCGTGCGCTAGATATTCTTCGAACTGCGGGAAAACTCGCTGAACGCGACTCGAGCGAGTCTGTGACTGAAGAACGCGTTCGAGCGGCCGACGAGTATAGCGATATCAACCGTTCGGTTCAGGTCATCAGGAACGGAACTCCCCATTCTCGATACGCACTGTTCGCGCTGTCGTATCTTACGAAATCGAAGCTGACGGACTCGTTTTCGACCGGTGAAGTGTACGACGTGTATCGCGTCGTTGCTGACGTCACTGCCGGCGAATCGCTGAGTCACCAGCGCGTGCTTGATCTATTGAAGAAGTGGACGCTTCCCGAAATCACCGAAAGCCGTCACACCGGTGGGGGAAAAGCCGAGGGAAGCTATCGTGTCCATCGTTTGCTTCACGATCCCGACATCGTGATGAGTTCGTGTCTTGAGGATGATGAGCTACAAACCGTACTCGATACGCTTTCCAAGCATCAGCTGTCCTGACTTCGTTGAAACCGAGGGAACGTCCTGAGTTCACTGAAAACGAGGGGTGTGGCCGTGCGTCCGTAGACCACGAAATGTGTGTTTCGTTCTCACACCGTCTCTGTCCGCTTTCTCGTGGTACTACTGGTGAGTGTTCCTTTCTCACCACCCACCCGTGTACGCTCTCACGTCTCAAAACTATATAATATTTGAAAATAAGTCGTTCTCCGTGTAAAGCGTCTCGTTTCCGGCGTTACACTGAAAACGAGGGGTGCCTCTTTCTCGACCGATCGTCGACTACTGATCGAACGTAACTTCTCGAGCGACGGCTCACAATCCCCTATACTCATAAGCTCCCGGACTCACAATCACTTGACCAACAGCCCGTCAAACTCACGACAGCTCGGATCCGCAACCCTCCCGATCTCGGTCGTCATCCTGATGAATAACACAGATCATCACCACGAATCTCGAATTGCGCTCCGCCATCCCGACGTGTTAAAAACCAGTCATATCCGGGATTCTGTACACAAGCCACTAACGCTTTCCAACCATACACATAGCTTGTGCATAGACGAAATCGAGGTGCGATCCTCGAGTGCGCCAGGGGACTTTCAGTTTCAAGTATCTGTTATCTTATGACTTCCCGAACGATCATGTAGCGGCAATCAAATCACGTAGTAATGAAGCGACTCCTCCTGATCGTTCTCGTCGCAGCCATGCTCGTCCTTGCTGGCTGTGCTGATGGGGCGATCACAGAAGACGATGGGACAACAGTCGAAGCAGATGACAATTTCGAAGATGCCGATTCGAACGACGCTGACGACGATACAACAACCGATGACGACGAAACCGATACGGAAGAAACCGGCGAATCCGAAGCGGGTGAACCCGATCCAGGTGATCCTGACGTCGACGGTGAACTCGAGATTCATCATATCGACGTCGGCCAGGCCGACGCCACGCTCCTGATCGAACCCTCTGGTGAGACGATACTGATCGACTCGGGGGACTGGCGTCAGGGCGGCTCTGACGTGATCGAGTACCTCGGGGATCAGGACATCGATCGGATCGACCATCTCGTTGCAACACATGGTCATGCTGACCACATCGGCGGCCACGATGCAATCATCGAACACTACGAAACCGAACGTGACGGCATCGGCGTAGCCTACGACTCTGGCATCGCACATACGAGCCAGACGTACGAGCGATATCTCGATGCTATCGAAGAGCACGACGTCGAACTCTTAGTCGTCGAAGAGGGTGATCACGTCGAGTTCGGCGACGCGACCGTCGACGTGCTCAACCCGCCGGCAGGTAACTCAGGCTCAGACCTCCACTACAACAGTGTGGCGCTCTCCATCGAGTTCGGTGAGTTCTCCTATCTCACGACTGGCGATGCGGAAGCTGACGCAGAACAACGGATGGTCGACGAGCACGGAGAGCGGCTTGAGACAGATGCATACCAGGCAGGCCACCACGGTTCGACGACGTCCTCGACGACGCCGTTCATGGACCAAGCCACTCCAGAGGTAGCGATCATCTCGAGCGCGTATGACTCCCAGTACGGTCATCCACACGACGAGGTTCTCGAGGACTATGCAGATCGAGGAATCGAGACCTACTGGACTGCCGTTCACGGTGACGTCGCGCTCACGACCGACGGGAGCGATGTAGAGCTCGAGACAGAACACGAGTTCTCGACTGATGCTGGGGATCTCCTCGAAGAGAAACCTGCTGACGATGACGACACACAAGCGTCGCTCACCCACCCGATTGACGTGGCTACAACACCACTAGCTGGCTAATGACCGAGACTTACACCGCGACGCTCGATCGGATCGTCGACGGACAAACAGCAGTGCTCTTACTCGAGGAGAACGGCGAGACCGTCGAACAGCTCGAGGCCGACGTAACGAAGCTACCACCAGAGGCTCAGCACGAACGGGCGGTCCTCGAGATCGCTGTTGAAGCGAGCGAACTCTGCGAAGCAGAATACCTTCCTGAAGTCACACAGTCTCGCAAAGAGTCTCTACAGGAGCGACTCGATCGGCTCTCGAAGACGCTATCGGACCAAGAGTAAACAATCCCTGGGTACAGTGGCACGAGGCTTTTTTCTCTTAGACGTACGCTATTCTCACTGTTCCGCGATTAAACGACGTCCTCGCGAAATCGAACTACGTCGACGTCGATCGGAAGCGTTTCGAAGTCATCATCAGCACCGGCGATGAGTGTCGTATCCCTTTTGTGGGCGAGTGCTACGCCATGAGCGTCCGCGAACGAGATGTGACCATCCGCCTTCACCTCGGCGGCAAGCCGCCAGTCAGCTCGTTCGATTTGAATACCCCACCGCTCGAGCGCACGGAGATCGCGATCGGCAGTGCGAAGTGAGTCTGCCGTGGGTTTGTCGTCAATTCCTTCGAAGCGTGCAACGAGATAGAGTACTTCACCAGCGTTGGTTTCTGCCAGCACCCCTTCGACAGTCCCGTCACGAACGTCTCGAAGGTACTCTTCGACGACACTCCGCCCTGGCTCGTCGTAGAGGTATGCGATGATCGCTTCGGTATCAAAGACGTACCGGTCGCTCATTCATCCTCCGAGTCAGCCGGTCGGAGTCGGTCAGCACGGGCATCTTCACGCCGGCGTTCCTCGTGTTTCAGTTCGCGAACCCGGTCGAGCACGTCGCCATGCTCGTGGTCGGTGTCGGCGTGAATCCCGCCTAACTCTTCGAGCGACGGAACCGGTTCGACGATGATTCGCTCGTCCTCCTCGTAAATGAATACCTCACCAGGGGTGTCGATCCCGAACTTCTTCCGGAGCGTCTTCGGGATCGTTGCCTGCCCCTTCTGCGAGACACGTACAACCTCTGGGTCTCGAGTACTACTCGACATATTATGTCGTACTACTGGCTCTAGGTACTACTAACTATCGGTGAGCGAATCTTCCCAGTCCATCCAACGTCTTCAGTTGGGGGAATCTGACTCTCTGAGGCACTATCTACCTCGTTAAAAGCAAGAATCGCCCCTTCCATGCAGGCCAAACGAACCGCTACCGCGTCCTGTAACGCCCGATCTCGTATTTGCTCCAGCTCGTTTGGCCCATCGCTGCGGAACGTAAGCGGATCCAGTATATGATGGTGCGAAATCAAGAACCTATATAGTTCCGCCTACTTTCACTTCTGAAGCTGCAAATCTGTTTACTTCTTGACTATCTACTATTTCACACAAAACTTGTCTACAGGTCTCACTCGAGACCGTCGATCATTCGAGTCTGGGCGTTCTCGAGTAGTTCAGAGTCGTCCGTGCTACACTGTTGGCGTCTCGATCATTTTGAGGAAACTATCCGTTTCGTTCCCGCCACCGGCCAGTACCGACGCGCCGACGGCGAGCGTCCGGCACTCTCCGGTATCGATCGTTCGCTCGGTATCCGGCTGTCCCGTTCCCTGCCAGTCACGGATGTCGAACACTTCTACCCCGTTATCGCCACCGACCAGAAGCCACGCACCGTCGTCAGTAACTCGCACTGCACGTGGTGTTCCGATCGTCGTCGAGATTATTTCTGTAACTCCGATCCTATCTGATTTCTGACCAATTCTACACCATGTCACATCACCACTATGATCGCAAAAGACAAACTCGTTGTTAGTCTGCCAGTATCCATCTTCGACTTCGGCGTCGGAATCTATCGCGGTGATCTCGCTACCTCCTTTTTGGTTCGGTCGCACGAGTCGAACCGTTCCTGATGCTCCACCGCACAGGACGAGTTTCCGTTCGGGGTTGATCGCGACGAACTCGAGGGGCTCCTGGCTTACGGTTTCGGCGGGTCCGATCGAACCGAACTCGGGGAATCTTCCGTAAAGTGCCAGTTCGCCAGATTCGGTCACCCCTCCGAGCGTTTTTCCGGAGTTCCCGACAGAAACGTCTGTAACGGTGCCTTCGAGTTCGCCGGTCCAGTGTCGCTTCCACCCGGTAGCGTTTGGCTTCCCGGTGTGTTCGGGTGTCGCGTAGACGAGTATCTCGTTCTCTCGAGTAAAAGCGACGAACTCCGAGTTGGCTCCGAAAGCTGATCCGAGCGCGTGAAACGTCGTTCCATCGTCCTCGTCGTAGTCCTCCCATCCCAGCCGTGCGATCTCGTACAATCCGGTCTCCGTTCGAAGATCGATAATTCCACAGGATTCGCTCATGGAGACGGCTGCCCACCGACCGTTCGGTGAGACCGAGGATGCTTCGAACGGCATTGGTAATCGACACCACTCTGCGAGCTCTGCGTTCGTGTTCCAGTCAGTCATCGTTGTTCACCTCGAATGCGATCGGCTGCGTCGTCGCTTCACCTTTTCGTCCGTCACGCGAGAGGTGCGCTCGAACGTACGAACGAACCTCGTCGTTGCTCTCGTAATCCAGTTCCGTACCGGTTTCGATCACTTCTCCCTCCGAAATCCAGACCGCATGGTCGTAGTTGGACGCGTTCACTCTGAGTCTTCCGTCCGCTTCGTCGTGTTCGACCGATTCGATCACGGGCGGCAGTTCACCGGTCGGTCGCGCCACCGATGGGTACCAGTGACCGTTCTCCATCGCGTTTCGAAACGCTGGAACGGTCAACTCGTCCATGAAGAGTTCACAGTACCCGGAGTTGAGATCGAAGTCGTCTTCTTTCGATCCCGACCCCGACATGTCATCAACGGCGAGCGAATAGATCGGTCGGAACCCCTCCTCACGCCGGTAGAACTCCGTGAGTAGGTGGTCGTACAGGTAGAGGTCACGGTACCGATATCCCTGATTCCAGACCTCGATGCCGAGGAGTTCGTCACTCGGATAGTTCTCAAAGACCTCGATCAGGTCCTCGAGGTCGTATTCGTGCGTATCCTCCACGTTCCAGTATCGTCCGGGGTGGGGCCACCAGCAGAGTGCGTTCTGCTCGACGGCCGCTTCGACCCGATCCATTCCGCCGACGAGGTCTTCGTTGACGAAGTCCGATTCGATGGTGTTGAACACGTTGTCGACTTTGTCGTAGTTCCCTCTGATCGCCAGGAGGTCGAGTTCCTGATCGGCGGGGCCTTCGCCGTGGTTCTGAATCGGATACCGATCCTCCCAGTCGTATGGAAACTCGGACCACTCCGTCCATGGCCACGGCATCTCCCCGCCGTTTTTCTTGTTGGAAATCGCGAGGATGTCACACCGGTGTCCGTCGTAGATGTCGGCCAGTTTATGAGCCGGATACCGGTAGCCGTTTCTCGGCGGCTCGTTCGGATGAGTGTGAAACTGTGCGGTGTACTGTTGTGTCGGCGCGTCTTCGTAGGGGAAGTGTCTAACTGTGGTCATCGTGGTGTGCTCGATTCGGCCGGGTGGTCTCTCCACTCTGCCAACGTCGTCTCGGTAGTTCGATATTCCTTAGGGTACTATCAAAGCGTTTTCGGTTCCGTGGGTTCCCCACCTCCAGCCACTCACTCGAGCGACCGATCGACGATGTCGTTGTCGTTTGGTTCTCCGTTCTCGTTACCTCTCTCCGCCCCCTCCTCCGGCTCTTCGGGCGCTTCGAGTTTGTGGAGTCGGGCTTTCATGATTCGGGTGTTTTCGACGGTTTCGACGGTGATGCGGACGCCATCGAAGGTGATTTCTTCGCCTTCTTCGACGAGTCGACCGGCGCGGTTGAAGATGAAGCCGGCAATAGTTTCGAACTCTTCGCCCTCGGGAAGATCGATCTCGAGCGCCTCGTTGACGTCCTCGATAATGACTTCGCCGCGGACAAGGACGGTTCGGTCGTCGAGTTCTTCGACGGGTTCTTCTTCGCCGGATTTGAGGATCTCTCCGACGATCTCCTCGATCATATCTTCCATCGTTACCAGCCCCTCTGTCGTTCCGAACTCGTCGATGACGATCGCCATGTGCATGTACGTTCGATCCTCTTGCATCTCCGCGAGCAGTTCGTCGATATTCTTGGACTCGGGGACGTGGAGGGTCGGCTGGACGAGGTCGGTGAGTTCGAGGTCTTCAGCTTCGGTTTCGCCGTAGTTGAGATCGCGGACGAGATCGCGGATGTGGACGACGCCCTGGACGTTGTCGAGGCTCCCCTCGTAGACGGGAATGCGGGCGTGACCGCTCTGGATACAGATGCTGATAGCCTCGTCGATGGCGGCGTCTTTTGGGACGGCGGTCATGTCGAGTCGGGGGGTCATGACCTCTTTGACGATGGTGTTGTTGAACCGGAAGATGCGCGTGAGCATCTCGTGTTCTTCTTCCTCTAAGACGCCCTCGCGCTCACCGGATTCGATCATCTCCTGGATTTCGTCGCGGGTGACGTAAGGGGATTCGATCGCGCCGGTGGAGCCGGTGAGTCTGTTGACCTGGCGGGTGAGGTAATCGAAGAGGACGATCAGCGGAAAGAGGAAGTATTCGGTGGCTTTGAGCGGTTTGGAGATGCGGATCGCCCAGGATTCGGTGTTTTCGACGGCGTAAGATTTGGGCACGCTCTCGCCGAAGAGAAGGACGATCGCGGTGATGCCGAAGGTCGCGAGGATAACGCCGAGCAGGCC